>NZ_JAHUWE010000003.1:0-485421 GCF_019219225.1 Pseudomonas sp. PDM32 | reverse complement strand
GGCCTCGGCGGCGTCGACACCCAGCAGGTGACGATCACTGTCACCGGCAGCAACGACGCGCCGGTGCTCAGCTTCGCGACCGGCAACGATGCCGGCGCGGTGCAGGAAGACACCACGCTCAGCGTGACCGGCCAGCTCAGCTCGGCCGACATTGATCACGATGCCACGGCGACCTGGAGCATCAATGGCTCGTCAACCGGTACCTACGGCTCGATCGCCGTGGACAACAGCGGCCAGTGGACCTACACGCTGGCCAACGGCACCGATGGCGTTGCCAATGCGGTGCAGGTGCTGAAGGCGGGCGAGAGCCACAACGAAGTATTCAGCGTGCAGGTCAGCGATGGCCTCGGCGGCGTCGACACCCAGCAGGTGACGATCACCATCACCGGCAGCAACGACGCACCCGTGCTGAATTTCGCAACGGGCAATGATGCGGGCGCGGTGCAGGAAGACACCACGCTCAGCGTAACCGGCCAGCTCAGCTCGGCCGACATCGATCATGACGCCACGGCGACCTGGAGCATTGCCGGGTCAAATACCGGCACCTACGGCTCAATCGCCGTGAACACCAGCGGTCAGTGGACCTACACCCTGGCCAACGGCACCGATGGCGTTGCCAGTGCTGTGCAGGCGCTGAAGGCGGGCGAGAGTCACAACGAAGTATTCAGCGTGCAGGTCAGCGATGGCCTGGGTGGCGTCGACACCCAGCAGGTGACTATCACCGTCACCGGCAGCAACGACGCCGCCGTGCTGTCCTCGGCCAGCGTTACGCTGAGTGAAACCAATGCTCCGCTGACCACCGGGGGCAGCCTGACCATTAGCGATATCGACAGCCCGGAAAGCTTCCAAGCGCAGTCCAACACCGCCGGCAGCTATGGCCAGTTCTCCATCGGCACCGGCGGTGCCTGGACCTACGTCGCCAACTCTGCCCATAACGAGTTCGCCGCCGGTACCACCTACACCGACACCTTCGCGGTGAGTAGTGCCGACGGCACCCTCACTTCGGTCACCGTGAATATCCTCGGCACCAATGATGCGGCCGTGCTGTCCGCCGACATCGCCAACCTCACCGAGACCCATGCCGCCGTCGACATTTCCACCACCGGCACCCTGACCATCAGCGACGTCGACAGCGCCGCAACCTTCGTCGCCCAAACCAACACCGCCGGTAGCTACGGCCAGTTCTCCATCGGCACCGGCGGTGCCTGGACCTACGTCGCCAGCTCCGCGCACAACGAGTTCGCCGCCGGTACCACCTACACCGACACCTTCGCGGTGAGCAGTGCCGATGGCACCCTCACTTCGGTCACCGTGAATATCCTCGGCACCAATGATGCGGCCGTGCTGTCCGCCGACATCGCCAACCTCACCGAGACTAATGCCGCCGTCGACATTTCCACCACCGGCAGCCTGACCATCAGCGACGTCGACAGCGCCGCAACCTTCGTCGCCCAAACCAACACCGCCGGCAGCTACGGCCAGTTTTCCATCGGCACCGGCGGTGCCTGGACCTACGTCGCCAACTCCGCCCACAACGAGTTCGCCGCCGGTACCACCTACACCGACACCTTCGCGGTGAGTAGTGCCGACGGCACCCTCACTTCGGTCACCGTGCATATCGCCGGCAGCAACGACTCACCGACGATCATTTCCAACGGTGGCGGTGCGACGGCTTCGATCAACGTGGCGGAGAACACCACGGCGGTCTCGACAGTGTCGGCGACCGATGCTGATCTACCAGCGCAGACGCTGAGCTACTCGATCCTGAATACGGCCGGGACGGACTTCAGCAAGTTCTCGATCAGTTCGAGTGGGGTGCTGACGTTCAATTCGGCGCCCGATTACGAGAGTCCCCAGGATGTCGGTGGTACCGATGGCGACAACGCCTACGTTGTGGATGTTCAGGTGGCCGACGCCAGTGGCGGAATCGATACGCAGACGATTACGGTAAACGTGCAGAACGTCGTTGAAACTCCGATTGATACAACACCGCCAGCTTCACCGACTGGGCTGACTTACAACAACTCCGGTACAAACCATAAGCTTTCAGGGAGCGCCGAAGCTAATTCATTCATTAAGGTTTACCTGGACAATGGCAATGGCGTGTTTGGCGCCGGCGACACAGAAATTGGGACCGGAACGACCAATACCGGCGGTCAATTCGCCAATATTGATTTGGCTGGCAAGTTTACGGGTACCAAGACGCTATTTGTCACGGCTATGGACGCGGCAGGCAACGTGAGTGCTGCAACTAGCATTAGCCTGACTTACCCTGCGGGAGTGTCCGGAGAAGCAATTAACCTTGCGATTGCTGATCCATCGGCAGGCCTGAGCGATAGCTTTGTTGTCACAATTGCCGACGTTCCGTCAAATTGGACTCTAAACGCCGGAATCAACAACGGCGACGGCACCTGGACCGTGCAGACCAGCGATCCCGGAGCGTTGACCGTGACAACACCAGAAGGCTTCGCGGGCGCTGCGGTACTCCACATCAACATGACCTGGACTAACGCCGACGGCAGTGTGGGCAGTTCCTATGTATTCAATAACGTCGAGGCCTTTGCCCCCGACACGCCGATCTTCGCCCTGTCCGCTGACGACAACCTGACCGGTTCGTCCGGTACCGACACCTTCGTCTTCGCCCAGCCGATCGGCAACAATCAGATCTACAGTTTCGATGCCACGGCAGACAAGATCGACATGATCGGCTTCACGGGCGTCACCGGCTTTGCTGACTTGAGTATCACTAATGACGCCAATGGCAATGCATTGGTCAGCATAAGCTCGGGTCAGACGGTCACTCTGAAAGGTGTCGATGCCGCGAACTTGAGCGAAGCGAACTTCCAGTTCGATGTCGATCCGCTCACCAACAACGCCGGCACCCTCACCATTGCCGACGGCGCGATCATGCCGTTCGGTGGCAGCATCCATAACAGCGGCACCATCGAGCTCGGCTCCAGCGGCAACGAGACCAGCCTTGAGATTCTGTTCCGTGGCGCGACCTTGACCGGTGGCGGCCAGGTGCTGCTATCCGACAACGCGCACAATGTGATTTTCGGCGGCAGCGCCGACACGGTACTCACCAATGCCGACAACACTATCTCGGGTGCCGGGCAGTTGGGCGCGGGGCAGATGATGCTGGTCAACTCGGGCCTGATCCTTGCCAGCGGCGTCAATGCGCTGGTGATCGATACCGGTAGTAGCGCCGTCACCAACACGGGGGTGCTGCAAGCCAGCGGCAGCGGCGGACTGGTCATTGAAAGTGCACTCGTCAACAGCGGTACCCTGTGGGCGAACGATGGCAATATCACCCTTCACGGAGATGCCGCAGGCGAGGGAAGCGCGACTATCAGCGGTTCGGCGATGCTGGAATTCGGTGCGGCCTCCGATCAGCATGTGACGTTCGACAGCGGCGCGGCAGGCACGCTCAAGCTTGATGTGTCGACGGCGTTCAGTGGCAGCGTCAGCGGTTTTGCCGCGGGTGACAAGCTGGACTTTGGCGATGTGGCGTTCGGCGCCGATACGCAGATCACCTATGCCGCGAATGACACAGGCACCGGCGGCCTGCTGACGGTGAGTGACGGCGCACATGCGGCGCAGATCACGCTCAATGGCCAATACGCGGCGGCCGGCTTGCAGGCCAACGCCGAGGGCAGTGGCAGTGAGCTGGCCTACGATGCAGCGGCGGCAAACCACAGGATGCTGGGCGGTCTGGCCAACGACACGCTGGTCGGCGGTGCGGGTGATGATCTGTTCCTCGGCGGGCAGGGCGACGACACGTTCTACGGCGGCCTCGGCAACGATACCTTCATGTTTGCTGCCGCAGGCTTCGGCAACGACTCGATCCAGGACTTCGACCTCAATCCGAGCGGAGGGCAGGACTTGCTCAATATTGCGGGGACGGGGATCAACAGCGAGACGTTCGCTGCCAACGTGAGCATTGCCGCTGACGGGGCGGACACGGTGATCGGGATCGGCGTGGACTCCATTCGCCTTGTCGGGGTCAGCAGTGCAGGTATCGATCAGGCGGACTTTATCCTGGCGGTATGATGCTTTTGCTGCCGGCCACTCGTTGCTGTGCGGTTGCAGACCCCATCGCGGATAAATCCACGAAGGGGTCTGTGGGAGGTATTTTCAAGAACTTCGATGTGGGTTGACTGACTTGCTCAGCGCGTGAAGCGGTCATCCCATCGAAGTCAGCAAAGGGGTTTCGATAACCAACTCACTCTGGGGGCAGCTCGCAATTTGGCACGACTACTTCGTCACCCCTGTTGCAGTAGTCTGAATAAGGCTGTGATCCGGGGGCACGCTTGGCGATTACCCGGTCCTACAGACAGTACTGGCTGGTAGGCAGCACGTCGATCTTGTCGAAATCGAGGAATCGGCTGCAGCTGTCCATCATCGTCGCCAGGTTACGCTGGAATTTCGCTTCGTCGCCCACTGCATCGAAAAAGGCCCGGGGATCGGTCATGGCAGCGGGTGGGAAACATTCCTCGACTATGGCATCGATCCTTGGCGCACCGTGCGACAGCGCCAACACCACCAGGTTTTGTACATATTGGAAGTTGTCCTGCGTGTCTACGGCCACCTCAGTGTGATGGTTGCGCCAGATGTCCAGCCAGGCTTCGGGCGTCAGACGCGGAGGTCGGGTCAGCAGGGCCAACTGGGCGAACCCGTGAGTACGTTCGCCGGGCGTTGAAGGGAAGCGAGTATTGGCGATGGCTACCGACTCGCATACCAGGTAGGCAGCCATGCGTGCCGTTGCGGCCGTGATGACGCTGTCGAAAGGACGACGAGCGGGCCCGTTGGCACTGTCCAGCCACAGCGACAGGCTGGCATCGGGCAGTGGTCGGTTGTTTTCCTGGCGCAGTCCGGCTGCGGGTTGCACATCGACATCGGACAGGTTCAATTGCACGCTACAGGCACCGAGTGCCAGCAATTGCCCGGCGACTTCACTGCGCAGGCGATGGGTGAAGGTATCAGGACTGACTTGAGCATCACGCCACAGCAGATAGATGACTTTTTCCATAGCGATCAAGCGCCTCGTTATGATTGTTGGATGAAGCAACCGTGCAGACACGTGGGAAAATACTGGCGTCATGGTTGATCAAACTCAGCCCTCGGTAATACCTCAAACAGACTATTCAACAAAAAAAGTGGGGAGATGCCGGCGCTTTGGGTTCGGGCGCACGCTCGACTGTCCGTTTCTGGCTGTGGAATCAACCGGCTGAGCAGCAACGCTGTCTCTCGCCCCCGAACCCAATGTTAGAATCTCGTTTTGAAAAAGGAGTTTCATCTGTGGAGGCTGGAAAAACGAGTTGCCCCTATTGCGCGGAAGTCATCATGGCTGAAGCCATTTTATGTAAACACTGCCAATCCGACCTCAGGCAAAAAATACGAATCTCGCCCGGATGCCCAATACCGTCAGAAAAGAAAATTGGTCGGGTCGGCAAGATCGTCGTCGGAATCACTGTCGCAATCACCTTGTACCTGGCAGTCGGCTTTTATGTCAGCAACACATCGCAAGACAGGGAAAGCATGCAGGCCCGTGAGGCCGCCGAACAATGCCGCGAGGAAATAGACAGCTACTCCGGCCCGGCAGCCGGAAAAAGCATCATCGCGGAGGTTTGTCGAAAGCTGGAGGACGATTTGCGCAAGGGTTTGAGCCGCGTGCCATAAAAAAGCCGATTCACTTACGGCCGACACTGAACCCGTGGCGAGGGAGCTTGCTCCCGCTTGAGTGCGTAGCACTCACAAATAGTGGCATTGTTGTCACATTTTTGGGGCCGCTACGCAGTCCAGCGGGAGCAAGCTCCCTCGCCACAAAAGTAGGTGTGCCTGAAGCACCGCGCTTAAGTGAACAGCGTTACGCTATTGAGCGGGCTTTTTTGCCTTTGGGATCTGGCAGTCTGAATCAGACCATGCCGACAAACGACAGGATAAACAGGACGATCACGACGGCGCCAACGAGGTAGATAATATTGTTCATGACTTCACCGCTTCATTTGGGTTGAGGGAAGAAACAGGGGTGTCTAAACAGCTGACACCCTCGCTCACGTTTCCGTTCCGTTACCCTTGCAGCAGGAGCGATCCAGGGGCTTTCGGCTTGCCGGCGTGGTGCCCGACGGAGCTACTCGCGACCGAACTAAAGCCTGAAAAGCACGAACTCAATCGTCTGGCGATATGGCTCAGTTTTTCTTCTTGATTAATTTGTTCATGTAGTACTTGAGGCTGAAACGATCTTTGGGCCTTGGTTTGTAGTGGGTTTTGTTTCTTTGCGCGGGATCGATCGCCAAGGTGCCGGCGGTGTAGTAATAAAGCGCTATAGACCTGCGAGTGATGTGCTCTGGGGTCGTCAAAGGCTCCGGGTGCCCATGGTTGCTGTCTTTGTCTGTATTGAAAACGACGCAGCGATTGTAAATGGGTAAGACCTTTTTAAGGCAGGTTTTCATGTTGACATCCCAAAGTTCCAGGTTGCCTCCATACTCCTCTTTCCAGTCTTCGTTCAGATAAATAATGATATTCAGCCTGCGCTCGACGTTAAGCTTCTTGTTGAGCCTGAAGTCCGAGTGCACCCCCAGGAAACCGCCGCTTTTCGTTTCATGCAAGCCACCACCGGTAAAGTAGGGGTCAGGTATCAAGCCTTCGATGCCGGTTAACTTCTCAAGAAACTGCAGCATGGGCGCCGAGTTGAAAGCATTGAAAACAGTCTTTAAAAACGGAGAGCATTCGTTGGGGCTGATTTGACGCTTTCGTTGCCCTTTATAGCCGCGCTCGTAGAGCATTTCGTTGTTGGTTGGCTCGACCGGGAAGTTCGAGCAAATGCTTGCAATCAGGTCTTCGTGCAAGAAGTTGTCGATGACGATGTGCGGAAATGGCGTGGCCTGGACATATTGGCTGGTCAATGACTCACCAAAGGCGCTGGCGTCGTTCTGGTCGAAATCAAGCTCCGGTGAGAGGGTGATGGGTAGTGCCTGAGTGATGACTGCCATTATTGCTCCGATAACTTGATATAACGACCTGCGGGTGGCTGGCTTATGCGTGTCGGCGTAGCTTAAGCCTTGCCGTCACCCTTGTTCAGGCGCTTAAGTATATTATTGTACATTTTGGTTCGTCTATGAGTCTTTCCATAGCCGCCAGCCGCTGCAACAGTCCCCGCCTGGATATGATCGAGATAGCTGAAGATTTTACGTGGCGATAAAGTTTCAACGACATAACCAAGTTGGGTCATTCGGTCTTGAAGGGTATATCCAGGAACACGATCATCCATCGAGAAGTGCATCCCGTGCTGTTTGACGAGTTTGCAGTTCCACAATGTGAAGAAACTCTTCAAATAGACCTCTCTATAGGGTTTTGGTTCTCTGGAACGTAGCCCCATGGAGGTTTTAATGCGTCTGTAGTGGTGTTTGAACAGTCGCGAACTAAAGCGCCAAAGCGTTCTCGCGGTGCCACGATTTAATTGCTCTACACACCCGACGGCTGCGACTTTTTTATTATTGATGCACTTGTTCAGTATCATCGGAAAGACATTTTTATCGAAAACGAACGTGTCGGTATGCATCAGGATCAAATAATCGGTTTCGACTCGCTCCAGCACCATGTCGAGTGCCTTGCCGTGCGCGATATGACCTGCTTCCGGTTCGGAAACGGATCGTTCGATCAAGTTGATCCAGTCCAGTGTTCGCAAGTATTCAGTGCTTTCATCGGCCGAGTAGTTGTCAACCACCCAGATTGGGACGTTGTGGCCACCCACGTGCTGGTGCAATAACTCTAAGCATATCTTGGTGATTTCCGGTGTCTTGTAATTCACGATGACGATGCTGAAGTTATTGGGGAATTCAGTCGGGGGGCTAGTGCTGTTCATTGTTCGGGTGCTCAATGATATTGTATTTATAGGTGGGGGCGATTGAGTCCGTATCCGGTTTCGCGTATTTGCCCGCGCAATGTTTTTCGTCTGTAAAGCTCAATTTTCAAGTCGCTTTGTCATGCACTAAATTTAGATGGCTTACTCGCGTCTGAGGGAGAGCAGTGGATGCGGGCCTCATCGTATAAGGATCCTCTCTATAGGTAAATATCCACGAAATAGTTCGTTACATCGGTGGGGGCATATGAGTCCCTCCGGGGGCGGGGGGACTGGATTCAATCTCAAGGTGAATCGGCGCCGCGGTCCGGAAAAGAAACCGCGGCGGCCGGTCGATCAGGCGGCGGGCAGCAGACCTCTCTGTTTGGCGACATGGGTCGCCAGTGCGTCCATCAAGTCCGGCGACAGGCAGTCATAGGGTTCCAGGCCGATCGAGCGCAAGCGCTCGCGGATAGCCTTCATTTGCGCTGGCGGTGTGCCGGTTTCGATGATGGAGGACACGAACGCCGCGAATCCCGGCGCCGCCCATCCGCTCTGTGGCGAAAGCTCGGTGTGGACGAAGTCCAGGCCATAAAACGCATGGTCCTTGTTCTCGATGCGCCCGAAGAGATGGGCGTGACACTGCTTGCAGGCGTGGCGCTGGATGGTGGCGGCTGCGTCGACAATCTCCAGTTTTTCGCCGTGGGCAATGACGCTGACCTTATCTCGAGGCACCACGGCGATGACGGCAAATATCGCGTTTTGTGGTTTCCAGCATTTGCTGCAGCCGCACGCGTGGTTATGCAGGGTTTGCGCGTCGATCCTGACTTCGACCTTGTCGGTCGCACACAGGCATTGCAGGGTGCCACCGGTGAAATTCGCGGCGGCGGGTTGGATGCCATTGTCCAGTGCGGGGTGAAGTTGCAAGGTGCTCATGCTGGCGTCTCCGTTTCAGGGGGCAGACAAAGGTGCCTGGGGCTGTGCCCCAGACCGTTGGATCAGCGGATTTTGAAAAGGACACAGTGCATCAACGAGAGACCTCCTTCGGTGCGACCGGTGGGTTACCCAGATCAAGAATAGTCTGCGATGACGCCTTGAGCGCGGCCAGGCTCACCTCACCGCAGCCGCAAGGTTTCAAACAGCGCGCGGTCTTCTTTTTTGGCCGAACGCGCATGGCGCCGAATGACCTGCAATAAGCACTCGGTGAAACAGACTGCCGGATTGCTCAGAGCGCCATCGCGGCGCGTCACGATGCTCAGCTGCCGGGGCTCGAACTGCTCGGCCAACCCCAGGGATACCACGCGCCCCAGGAATGGCGGGGCTGTGCTCACGATGGAAGGCCCCCAGGTGCACATGTCGGCCCGCTCGACCATCATCTGCAAAATGGCCAGTGAATGAGCA
Source organism: Pseudomonas sp. PDM32 (assembly GCF_019219225.1). NCBI lineage: Bacteria > Pseudomonadati > Pseudomonadota > Gammaproteobacteria > Pseudomonadales > Pseudomonadaceae > Pseudomonas > Pseudomonas sp. PDM32. The sequence continues at coordinate 476,180 of NZ_JAHUWE010000003.1, read as the reverse complement.
CGCACGATTCGATTTTCGTCAATCTGCGCGCCGTGTTTCCAGAACAGTTCCTGCATCAGCCCATCGTGCCCGTCCGGCGCGTAGTTCAGGGTCCAGTTTTCTTCCAGTAGCTCGTGGATCGATCGCGCATGCTGTCGGGCGTGCCCCTCGCGGACCAGCACCGAGGTCTGGTAATCGAGCAAGGTTTCGCTGGCGAATTCCTGGGTCGATTGGGTGGGATGGAGTTGGCCAATCGCGAAGTCCATGCTGCCGTCGCGCAACAGCGGTTGGGCAACGGCCATCAGGCTTTCGTACAGCTCCAGCCTGATTTGTGGCATACGCTCGCGAAAAACCGACACGACTTCGGGCAGGAAGGTCAGGGCAACCCATGGGGTGATCCCGACACAGAGCCGGCCCTGGGCCTTCCCGCGCATGTGATCGAGCTCGGTCTGTGCGTGCTCCAGTTGCTTGATCACCAGCCGGGCATGAGTCAGCAGCACTTTGCCGTATTCGGTGAAGTTCAGACCGCTGGAGGTTCGGGTAAACAGCGGTAGCTGCTGGCTGGTTTCCAGTTCGCGCAACGCTTTGGTCACCGCAGCCTGGGAAATCTCCAGCGAACGAGCGGCCGCGCGGATGCTGCCGGTTTCGGCGCTGGCAATCAGCGCCTGTAATTGATGCAGTTTCATCTGCTCACCCTGGTGACAACTCATGGTTGCCATCATAACCAAACTGCGCCTCCCCAGCCCAGCGCCAGTTCCTTAAGATCGAGCCCAACAGCGCTTTCGCTGCCGCACAGCCCTCGAAGGAGAACACTCATGAATGCCGGTTTGGTCCTGCCTGGTATTGCCGCGATGCAAGATGAAATGATCGCGATACGTCACAGCATTCACGCGCACCCTGAGCTGGGTTTTGAAGAGTTCGTCACAAGTGAGCGGGTTGCCGCGTGTCTGACTCAGTGGGGCTTTGAGGTCAGCACCGGGGTGGGCAAGACCGGGGTCGTTGCCACCCTGAAAAATGGCGAGGGTCGGTCCATTGGCTTGCGCGCCGACATGGATGCGTTGCCGATCCAGGAAACCTCCGGTGTGCCTTATGCCAGCCGGATAGACGGTGTCATGCATGCCTGCGGTCACGACGGTCATACCGCCATCCTGCTGGCGGCGGGTCAGTATCTGGCCCGGACACGGGCATTCAACGGCACTGTGCACCTGATTTTCCAACCGGCGGAAGAGGGGCTGGGGGGGGCCAGGAAAATGCTGGAGGACGGACTGCTCGAACGGTTTCCGTGTGACGCGATCTTCGCCATGCATAACGTGCCGGGTTATCCCGTCGGGCATTTGGGTTTTTACAGCGGACCGTTCATGGCGTCTGCCGACACGGTGAACATCAAGATCATCGGCAACGGCGGCCATGGCGCGGTGCCGCACAAAGCCGTCGACCCGGTGGTGGTCGGCGCCTCGATCGTGATGGCCCTGCAAAGCATCGTCTCGCGCAACGTCAACCCGCAGGAGATGGCGATCATCACCGTGGGCTCCCTGCAAGCCGGAAGCGCCTCGAACGTCATCCCGTCCAGCGCCGACTTGAGCCTCAGCGTACGTGCCCTGACCCCCGAGGTTCGCCGGTTGCTGGAGGTCAGGATCACCGAGTTGGTCAAGGGCCAGGCCGAGAGTTTCGGCGCCCGGGTCCACATCGATTACCAGCACTGCCATCCGGTGTTGATCAACGATCCCGAACAGACGGCATTTGCCCATGAGGTCGCCCGCGAGTGGCTGGGAGATGAACACCTGATCGATGACTTGCGACCATTCACCGCCAGCGAGGATTTTGCCTTTGTCCTGGAAAAGTGCCCCGGCAGCTATCTGGTGATCGGCAACGGCGAGGGCGAAGGCGGGTGCCTGCTGCACAACCCCGGCTATGACTTCAATGACGGCTGCCTGCCGGTAGGCGCGAGCTATTGGGTCAAGTTGATCGAACGTTTTCTGAGTTGAGACGGCGCATTTCCACCCGTTGTGCCGGTAAAAAACCTACGGTCTGAGAGGAATAAAAATGAACAAGATGATTGCAGCCGTTTCCCTGGTGTTCCTGACGGCCTCGAGCCTGGCGGGGGCGGCCGACTGGTCCGGCAAGGTGTTGAAGCTGGGAGTCGACCCGACGTACCCACCGCTGGAGTACAAGAACCAGGATGGCACGCTGACCGGCTTCGGGGTCGACATCGCCGAGGCGTTGTGCGCCGAACTGAAAGCCCGCTGCGTCTGGGTGGAAAGCAGTTGGGACGGGATGATCCCGGCACTGCTGGCGCGCAAGTTCGATGCGGTGGCGTCTTCGATGACCATCACCCCCAAACGCCTTGAGCAGATTGCGTTTACCGACAAGGTGTCCAATGCACCGGCACGCCTGGTGGCCAAACGTGGATCGGGATTGCAGCCGACCCTTGAATCGCTCAAGGGCAAGCGCATCGGTGTGGAGCAGGGCTCGACCCAGGAGTCCTATGCCAAAGCGGTTTGGGGTTCCAAGGGCGTGGACGTTCTTTCCTATCAGAATCAGGACCAGGTGTACGCCGACCTCGTAGTGGGGCGGCTTGATGCCTCGTTGCAGGGGGCCATTCAAGCCAGCTACGGCTTCCTGAAAACAGCGGCGGGTCAGGACTATGAATTTGCCGGTGCCACCCTGGAGGACCCGGGCTTCTTCGGCGTCGGCGATGGCCTTGGTCTGCGCAAGGAAGATGTCGCGTTGCGCGAAGACTTGAACAAAGCCCTGGCAACCATTCTCGCCAACGGTACTTACGCGCGGATCAACGACAAGTACTTCGATTTCGACGTCTACGGCGCCCGGTAACGGCGCCCGGTAAACCGTCGTCGTGACCTTGAGCAGGGCGCTCGTTCGTGCGCTCTGTTGCCCCCTTCACCTCACCCTAACAAGAACAAGGAGAGTGAGATGCTTCTGGAAGGTTTTGGCCCGCAGATCCTGCTGGGCACCCTGGCTACCGTCAAACTGGCGCTTTGTTCATTGCTGATCGCCGTGCTGGCAGGGCTGATTGGCGCCAGTTCCAAGTTGTCGTCCAATCGATTGCTGCGCGCACTGGCTGCGGGGTATACGACCGTGATCCGCAGCATGCCGGACCTGGTGATCATGTTGCTGCTGTTCTTCAGCCTGCAGATGTTGCTCAACCGGATGACCGATTGGCTGGGCATCACTCAGATCGACATCGACCCGTTTCTGGCCGGTGTCGTGACACTGGCGTTCATTTACGGGGCCTACTTTACCGAGACGTTTCGCGGCGCCTTCCAGGCCGTCCCGGCGGGGCAGATCGAAGCGGCGAGGGCTTACGGCATGACCCGTGGGGAAACCTTTCGCAAGGTCCTCTTTCCACAAATGCTGCGCCACGCCTTGCCGGGCATCGGCAACAACTGGCAGGTGCTGATCAAGTCGACGGCCCTGGTGTCGATCATCGGCCTGACCGACGTGGTCAAGGCCACGCAGGATGCGGGCAAGGGCTCGATGCAGTTCTTTTACTTCACCCTGGTCGGCGGCCTGATTTACCTCGCCATTACCACGGTCTCCAATGGCGTGTTGCTGTGGCTTGAGCGCCGCTACTCGGTCGGCGTCAGGAAGGCTGCGCTATGACCGCCATTCTCGAAAACTACTGGCAGGCTTACCTGTGGAGTGACGGGCCGCACTTTTCCGGGCTGGTGGTGACCTTGTGGCTGCTGATTCTGGCGGTGGCGATGGGCTTTTTGCTGGCGGTGCCGTTGTCGATGGCTCGCGTCAGCCGCAACCCGCTGCTGCGCCTGCCGGTCTGGTGCTACACCTACGTGTTTCGTGGCACCCCGTTGTACATCCAGCTGCTGTTCTTCTACACCGGGGTGTACAGCTTGCATGTGGTGCGGTCCCAGGACTTTCTCAACGCGTTTTTCCGTGACGGCTTCAACTGCACGGTGCTCGCGTTCGGGCTCAATACCTGCGCCTACATGACCGAGATTTTTGCCGGCGCCATCAGGGCGACCGCCCACGGTGAAGTCGAGGCCGCCAGTGCCTACGGAATGAGCCGGTTCACGCTTTATCGGCGGATTATCCTGCCGTCGGCGTTGCGCCGCGCGCTGCCGTTTTTCAGCAATGAAGTGATCCTGATGCTGCATTCCACTTCCGTGGCCTTTACCGCCACGGTGCCCGATTTGCTGAAGATCGCCCGGGATGTCAACTCGGCGACCTATGCATCCTTCACTGCTTTTGGCATTGCCGGCGTGTTGTACGCCGCCTGTGCTTTTTTCCTGATCTGGCTGTTTCGACGTGGCGAACTGCATTGGCTGGCCTACCTCAAACCGCGCACGCACTGACCCCTATCGGACTTGCTCGAATGTATAAATTGATCGTTGAAGATATCCATAAAAACTACGGCAACCATGAAGTGCTGAAAGGGGTTTCGCTCAAGGCCAGGGCAGGTGATGTGATCAGCATCATCGGCTCCTCCGGGTCCGGGAAAAGTACCTTCCTGCGTTGTATCAACCATCTTGAACAACCGTCGGCCGGGCGCATTGTCGTCAATGACGAAGAGTTGCTCACCCGCAGAAACTCGAGGGGCGAGCTGTGTGTGGTTGACCCCGGGCAGCTGCGGAGCCTGCGCAGCCGGTTGTCGATGGTGTTCCAGCACTTCAATTTGTGGAGCCACATGACCGTGCTGGAAAACATCATTGAGTGCCCTATGAGCGTGCTCGGTATCAGCCGGGCGCAGGCACTGGAGCGGGCGCGCCATTACCTTGCCAAGGTGGGGCTGCCACAAAAAGTCGAGCTCCAGTACCCGGTGCATTTATCCGGCGGCCAGCAACAACGGGTGGCCATTGCCCGTGCGCTGGCCATGGAGCCTGAGGTGATGCTGTTCGACGAACCGACCTCGGCCCTTGACCCTGAACTGGTGGGTGAGGTGCTCAAGGTCATGCAGCAACTGGCCGAAGAGGGCAGGACGATGGTGGTCGTCACCCACGAAATGGCGTTTGCCCGGCAGGTGTCGAACCACGTCATGTTTCTGCATCAGGGGCGGGTGGAGGAGTCGGGAGCGCCAGGCACGCTGCTGGAACAACCGCAAAGCGAGCGGTTGCAGCAGTTCCTCGCCGGGAGTCTCAAGTAGCTGCCCGTTAATCTGCGAAAGAAAGGCACCGGCGTTCAATTGCTGGTGCCCTGGGGAGACAGACTTCACAAGGGGGATTTCTGACTGCAGTGCCGAGAGAGTATTTCGACTTTCCAGGCGTGAAGGATAATTTCGAGTACTAACGCCAGCACAGCAACCGACCGGCTGCTTCTGGGCCGGTAGCTGCCCTTCGCGACAGGCAGCAATGGGGCGTTTTTAGTCCCTCGCAGCAGTCAGCGTTTGACCGTTCCCGGTCGGTCATCACTGCGGCGCCTGTAGGTCAAATGGATGCAATATTCCACCCTCAAAGAGTCCGATTCTTCCCGTATTGCAATGGGACTCGCTCATGAAGGAGGGGCCGCGGGGCGTTAGATGATGCCTACAACCTCCGTAGTCGCATGATGGCGTCCGTGATGCCTAGAGCATTCGTGTTCAGTGTTTCCATGGCGCGTTAGCGGCGGTACTCCCACTTCACTCTCAGAGAGCCACTTAGTCACCTCTTCAATGGCCGCACAAATGGCGTGCAGGAGCAGCGTTAGTGCGTCGGCTGTGGTTATTTGAAAGACGTACTGGTGCGGCTGCCGACGCAGAAGATGAATCAGATTGACGAGTTGCTGCCGCATGTGGCAAGCAGCGTAATCAGCCAAAGTGGGTTTGCCAGCCGCTTACAGATGCCCGGAATGTTACCCATTAGCTAAACTGCTGACCGCTCAACAGTAGGGCTGTTGTCATATCACCGATTAATTCGGTTTTTGGTGAATGTCAGCGCAAGTTTAACCGAGAAGTAGCTATTTTACGGCCTGGCTTTTTTCATGATCTCTTCTATCATTTTAAGCGTGTCCGAGCCACGCCCCTCGATAAGTTCAACATAAAAATTGCTGTAAGCATCCGAAAGCTCGCGATATTTCCGAAGGTTTGATTCATCCATGATGCGATGGCCTGGTATATCCCTTGCTTCAACTTGGGTGTTGATCTCACCACGCTCAGCTGCGGATATCAAATATTCCATTTGTTCATACAAAGCCAAGGCTGCAGATTCTTGTTCTTTATACAATTCCAGTTGTTTTCGCAACTCGATTGCGGCCTGTTTTAACGCTAGAATATCCATGCTAGTTCCTAATTGTCGATTTCGCCAATGAGCTTTGCTGCAGACCACTCGTGCCGATTAGGCACCAGATACTGTGCCGCCTCTCCCGCTCTCGTGATTCTACCCCCAAATTCTACCGTTGGCGCAACCTTGCTAACGAAAACTTCAGTAGGCTCAAGTGGCTTAATTTCAAAAATAGAATATCTGGCATTTTCGCTGATGACCGGCAAACCGAGTGAATCCGCTAAAGTTTTATCGGACTTAGCTGCCGCCTTCAATTCTTCCATTGTAGTGAAAAATGGTGAATAGTCGGAAATGCCTTTTTCACCCACAGGTACGATCTTCACAAGCGGCGTTCTTATGCTAGTGGTAACTGGTACAGTACTTCCTGATGCCACTTGGCCAAAAGCTCTCTCTAAGAGACTTGCAGATGATGCCTTAGGGTCTGCCAATGCGAGTTTAGCGATGTATTTTTGCCCGTCCGCGCTCTGGAGATAATTATGGATTTCCTGGTTACTTAAACCCCTTGGCTCAAATGTCTTTACCGACTTTCGTTTATTTTCGGCTGAAACGAATTCAGTATCTTGCTTCGCGTAAAACTCACGCATCTGATTTTCCCGCGCAAGCTTCTCAACTGAAGTGACCCCCCTAATCTGTAGCTCCGGATGCTCCAAAAGTAGTTTTTCGTTTTTCGTGAGCCATACAGCGAACGGCTTGTTGGAAATCTCTGATCGAAGCTTGGCACTTCTCGTCGCAATACTTTCGAGGCTGTTGACCACACCCGCTTTCATCTGCCCTCGGGTGAGATAGGTAACAATTGCCGTCAGTAGCAGCAACACCAATTGCTCTTGCCCTTGGGCCAACTGTCTGGCTGCGCGTTCTTTGCGTTCCTGGATCATCGCCGCTGATCCGCCAGCCGGGTCGAGGCCTGGATTTTTCAAGCCGTCTTCAGCTTGCCACGCGGTACAGAGACCTTCATATATCGTTGATAGGCAGGGCCCTATCCCCGCCGAGAAATAACCGGTGATGGCGTACAACCCAAGTGCCGCCATGATCAAGTTACCGACCTGCAATCCAACACCAGCGCCGATTGCTGCGCCAGGCACTGCGCCAGCACCAAAGCCAAGCGAGCCGACCGCTCCACCCAGAGCGGCGCCGATCGTCACGCTACCGCCCACGATCATCACAACTTCCTGCAACAGTTGGAGCAACACCGGCAGAATTTCGTTGATATTTATCGACGCCCATTTGCGGCTGATGTTCATCTGCATGATGGGGACAGATAGGGCCATCGCGTGGCGGACGTTATCGATCCGATGTCCGCCCACGTACCCGTAGGCTTGTGTGGTGCCGTTGCTGACGCGGCGGGTAAAGCCGTTCCAGCCGTCGTGGGCGCGTTGGAAACCGTCATCAATGCCCTCATTCAACGCATTGAATTTCTCGTCGAAATTTCGTTCGATGTCGTTCCAGCTTGGCAGGTTGGTTAAAAGATCCATTTACTCGTGACGTCCTTGAAAGGAGGCGGGGCTGCCACACCTGTTGGAAGTTTGGCCGGGTACAGGCAGGTTGCCCATTTATGTCCGTGAATGCTCGAAAACATGTTCAAACGGAGGCTATTTTTCTCATCGCTGTTACAAAGGGCCGTGATGTCAAACAGACATTGTTGTTATTAACTTAATGCTCAGATTCTCGCAAGCCTGTGCGGCAGGGGTTCAAGGCTGTTCCCAGAAAGTCAATGCCCGCGACGATCCACGGCAAACTTGCTTTCACGCGGTATCTCAACAGCCAGGCCGACGCTGCTGCGCCAACCAACATGCCGGGCATGGAGAACACATGCCCGAGCCCAAACAACCCTTCGGGGTGGTCGAGGCTGGCGATGATGTTCATGTAGATCAACAGCGTGGCCACCGCCCCGGCTGTCGTGCCAGTCAGCAACAGGGCAGGCTTTCGAAACATCAAGCCCAGTACGCACACCGCCGCGGGGACTGCGACAAGGTACCCACTGCCTGTATACAGCGGGTTCGCACATATACTGGCGTAAAGGAGAACCGGAGTGATTAACAGGATGGAAAAGGCAAGATCATCTCTGCGGCCAACTGTCATTCCTATCCTCGCTTTCAGCATCGTGCTTGGTGGAATGGCGTAGCGGACGCAAACATTCTTGCTTGGAGGGTCCGTTTTTGGCCGTTTTCTGCCCGTCGCAAGAGGCAGAAAACGACTGTGGATTCAACCCATGACTGTCAGTGACGGCACGGGTCTGCAAGGCAAATCCACAACGCAATCACTTCTTCGCGGGTTTGCCGCTGGCAGGGATGTGCAGGTACGACATCACGCTTTCAGTCAGTTCGGTGGCCAGTTTGACCGCTTCCTTATTACGCGCCATCACGCCGGCGACCAGGCCTTCGATCAGGGCCAGCACGGCGATGTTGGAGCTGGTCAGTACCGGGTGGTCGCAAGGGGCAAACAGCGTGTGCTCGGCAATGCCGGTGAGCGGCGAGGCGGGTGAGTCGGTGATTGCCAGCACGGATGCGCCGCGTTCATTGGCGAAGCGTGCCAGTTGCAGGGTGTCGAGGGAGTAGCGCGGCAGGGAGATTGCCAGCAACACGTCCTGATCGGTAATCGCGGCCAGGCGGTAGGCGGCATTTTCGTTGCCACCCTCCATGCTGATGGCCGTGGCGTCAGCACAGAAGGGCATCAGGGTCGACGCGGCGAGGCCGGCGAAGTAAACACTGTTGCCGAAGCCCAGGATGTAGATTTTGCGGGCCGTGCTCAGGCGAGTGACGAAGGCTTCAAAGGTGTCGGGGTGGTTGTTGGTCACCGCCGTGGCCAGGTTGCTGCTGGCGCTCTGCAGTTGTTCATGCAGGCCAAACGCGCCGCCCGGGCGATGGGCCAGTTCGTTGCGCAGTTTGTCCACCGGCGACACCATCTGCTGCAAGGTTGCGACCAGCTCGGCCTTCATGCCGCTGTAGCCACCGAGGTCCAGCGCTTTGGCCAGGCGGTTGACGGCGGCGGGTGAGGTCAATGTTTCGTGAGCCATCTCCTCGATGGTCAGCGTCGCGGCCTTGAGCGGGTGACGCAGGATGAAGTCCGCTACCTTGCGCAGAGACGGTGGCAGTTCGGAAACGATTTCCGTCAGTTTGCGCATGACCGGCGCGGCATAGACGGTGGTGTCTTTCGATGGGGTTGGCATATCCGGCTCAACGTTTCCTGAAGGTGAGAGTAGGGCTGTGCCTGATGCCCTGACAAGGTTGGCCGGAGTGTATCCCAAGCCTGCCTTGTCAGGGCAGCGCCGAGCAGTGGACGGGTGGCGGTCTTACTTCAGGCTCCCGGCCAGAAACTGCCGCAGGCGTTCGGACTGCGGGTTGACCAGCACCTCACGCGGGTCGCCGCGCTCTTCGACAACGCCCTTGTGCAGGAATACCAGTTGGTTGGAAACCTCGCGGGCAAAGCCCATTTCGTGAGTCACCACCACCATGGTGCGGCCTTCCTGTGCCAGGTCCTGCATGACTTTGAGCACTTCGCCGACCAGTTCGGGGTCGAGGGCCGACGTCGGCTCATCGAACAGCATCACTTGCGGTTCCATTGCCAGTGCGCGGGCAATCGCCACGCGCTGCTGCTCGCCACCGGACATGTGCGCCGGCCAGGCGTGCATGCGGTGCGCCACACCGACTTTGTCCAGGTAGTGCTCGGCCTTTTCCCGTGCCTCTTTCTTGCCTTGGCCCAGCACATGCACCGGGGCTTCCATGACGTTATCCAGAGCGCTCATGTGCGACCAGAGGTTGAAGTGTTGAAACACCATCGACAGCTGCGAACGCATGCGCTGTAACTGCCTGGGTTCGGCCGCTTTCAGCCCGCCAAGTTTGTTGGTCACCAGCTTGAGCGGTTCGCCATTGAGCACGATGTTGCCTGCATTGGGTTGCTCCAGCAGGTTGATGCAGCGCAGGAAGGTACTTTTGCCGGAGCCGCTGGAGCCGATGATGCTGATCACGTCACCGGCCTGCGCTTGCAGGGACACGCCCTTGAGCACCTGGTGTGCGCCGTAGCTTTTATGCAGGTCCTGAACTTCAAGTTTGTACATGGTTTGAACTCTCTGGAATCAGTCGCTGAGCAAGCGACCCTGGCGAATGGGGGTGATGCCTGCCACTTTGGCCAGCCACAATCCGGGCTGGGCAAAACGCAGGCGTTCGCGGGCATAGAGAATGCCGTCGGTGCTGGCGCTCACCACGCTATGGCGGTCGGTCAGCGGGTCGATGACCTCGAACAGCGGATCGCCGACCTTGACCTGCGCGCCCAGCGGTTGCAGAAAGCTCACCACACCGGGATGGGGCGCACAGGCGTACTGGGCGCCGGCGAATGGCATGGCCTGGCAGCGGCTCGGCGGTGCCGCTGGCCAGTCACCGCTGATCAGGCCCTGTTCGGCGAGATAGCCGAGAATGGCCTGGGCGCTGTCGAGGCATTGCTCGCGCCCGGTGTCTGCCATGCCGCGCAGTTCGATGGTGGTGGCCGCGCACGCCAGGGGAATATCGGCTTCGGGAAACCGCTCGGCCAGGCGCAGCCAGGCAATGGCGCAGGCTTCGTCGAAGGCGCTGCCGCCGGCACCTTCGGCCAGCAACGTGACTTGCGCGTCGAGGCGTGCGGCCAGGGACTGCAAGCGTGGCCAGTGTTGCGGCATCGCATACAGCAACATGATCGATTCGAAATCGCAGTGCAGGTCCAGCACCACATCGGCGTCACAGGCATGCTGCAGCAGCAGGCGGCGCAGGCCATCGAGTTCCGAGGCCGGTGCCGGCATGGCAGCGAGGGCATCAGCCATGGCGCGGCGAATCAGGGCGATGTTGGCGTCGGCATCGTCTGTCAATTTGCCTTCCAGCAGCGGTGCAACGGCATCGACCAACTCCGGGAAGTCGCGATTGAAGTTCTTGCCGCTGGAGAACTCGAAGCGCCCCTGATGGGTGGCCTGGAACATCTGGGCGATACCGATCGGGTTGGCCATGGGCACCAACTCGATCACCCCGGTCAGGCGGCCTTGGGTTTCCAGTTCCAGCAGACGGAGCTTGAGTTCGACGGCGACGCGCATCCCCGGCAACTCGTCGGCATGCAACGACGCCTGGATGTAGGCTTTGCGTGGTCCACTGCCAAAGCGGAACAGCGACAGCGTGCGTTCGGTGCCCGAGGCACTCCACGGCAACAGGTATTGAATGTGCTCCATGTCAGCTCCTTAGTGCTTGCGCGGTGCCTGGTACGCCAGCCAGCGGCGCTCGGCCAGCTTGAACAGACGCACCAGAATGAAGGTCAGGGCGAGGTAGATGAGGCCGGCGGTGATAAACGCCTCGAACGGCAGATAGAACCGTGAGCTGACAGTCCGCGCGGCCCCGGTGATGTCGACGAGGGTGACGATGGAGGCCAGGCTGGTGGTTTGCAGCATCATCAGCACTTCGTTGCTGTACTGCGGCAATGCCCGGCGCAAGGCCGACGGTATGAGAATGCGCCGGTACAGGGTCAGGCGGGACATGCCCATGGCCCTGGCGGCTTCGATCTCGCCATGGTGGGTGGATTTCAGGCTGCCGGCCAGCAGCTCTGCGCTATAGGCGCTGGTGTTGATCGCGAAGGCCAGGCAGGCGCAAAAGGTGGCGCTGGAGAGGTAAGGCCAGAGCACGCTTTGGCGCACCGCTTCGAACTGCGCCAGGCCGTAATAGATCAGGAACAATTGCACCAGCATCGGCGTGCCGCGAATCACGTAGGTATAGAGCCAGGCCGGGAAGTTGATCAGCGGCGATCGCGACACCCGCATCAGCGCCAGCGGAATCGCCAACACCAGACCCAGGGCCAGGGAAATCAGCAGGACTTTGAGGGTCAACAAGGCGCCGTTGAAGTACAGCGGCAGGTTTTCCCAGATCAGGTTGTAGTCGAGAATCATGGGTGGCTCCCCTCACAATTCGGCGGCTTTGATGCCGACCGAATAGTGTTTTTCCAGATAGCGCAGCACCAGCAAGGACAGGCTGGTGAGCATCAGGTACAGCGCCGCCACCGCGAGGAAAAACGTGAAGGGCTCGTGTGTGGCATCCGCTGCGTTCTTGGCTTTGAACATCATGTCCTGCAAGCCGATCACCGAGATCAGCGCGGTGGATTTGGTCAGTACCAACCAGTTGTTGGTGAACCCGGGAATGGCGAAACGAATCATCTGCGGTACCAGGATTCGCCAGAACACCTGCGCACCGCCCATGCCATAGGCCACACCGGCCTCGGCCTGGCCTTTGGGGATCGCCATGAAGGCGCCGCGAAAGGTTTCCGAGAGGTAGGCGCCAAAAATGAAGCCCATGGTGCAGACGCCGGCGATATAGGGGTTGATGTCGATATAGCGGGTGTAACCGAGCGCCAGGGCGAGGCGGTTCACCAGGTCCTGGCCGCCGTAGAAGATCAGCAGGATCAGCACCAGGTCTGGAATGCCGCGAATCAGGGTGGTGTAGCTTTCCCCGAGCAGGGCCAGCCATTTGAGCGGCGACAGGCGAAAGGCCGCACCGATCAGGCCCAGGGCAATCGCCAGGGACATGGAGGTCAAGGCCAGGTTGATGGTCAGCCAGGCGCCATCGAGAATGCTCGATCCGTAGCCGTGGAGCATGATGAAGTTCCTCAAGCGAGCGCCGCGAGGCGCGCAGGACAAGCCCCGGCAGACGCCTGCAGGGGCCGGCGCCGGGGTCAGGTTTCAGGTTTCAGGGCGCAGGCTTACTCGCCGTAGATATCGAACGCGAAGTACCTGGCCATCACTTGCTGGTACTTGCCATTGGCGCGGATGGTGTCAATCGCGGCACTCAGGCGCGCAACGTTGGCACTGTCGCCTTTGCGCACGGCGATCCCGGCGCCCCGGCCAAAATATTTCGGGTCGTTGATGTCGGGTCCGGTCAATGCGAAACCCTGGCCCGCCGGTGTCTTGATGAAACTCTCATCGGTGTTGACGATGTCGGCGAGGGTGGCGTCCAGACGACCCGAGGCGAGGTCGAGGAAGGCTTCATTCTGCGAGGAGTAGCGCACCACGACGACGCCGGCTTTTTCCAGTTGCTCAGTGGCAAAGCGATCGTAGGTCGAGGAGCGTTGCACGCCGAGTTTCTTGCCCTTGAGGTCGACCAGAGGGTCGTTGATCACATTGCCGGCCTTCATCGCGAACTTGCCCGGCGTGTGGTAGTACTTTTTGCTGAAGTCCACGGACTTCATCCGGTCTTCGGTGATGGACATCGACGACAGCACGGCATCGATCTTGCGCACTTTGAGCGACGGGATCATGCCGTCGAACTCCTGAATGACCCACTCGCACTTGACCTTCATTTCTTCGCACAAGGCGTTGCCGATGTCGTAGTCGAACCCGCTGACGTTGCCCTCCGGTGTCTTGAAGGAGAAGGGTGGGTAGGCGGCTTCGATACCGATACGCAGGCTGTCTTCGTCGGCATGTGCCAGAAAGCTGAAAGCGCATAGCGCCAGAGCACCTAGAAGTTCTGTCTTGTTCATATTGTTGACTCCCTGGAGGGCGTTGGGGGAACGGGTGCCCGCCATCCGGGTTGGCGCGGTGGATCAGTCCTGTGATCGGCGAGGCTATAAATGACACAATAAAAATCCATATGCAAGATAACTGAAAAAAAACATATCAGTTTCGGTCGTGGCTGTAGGAGCCAGCTTGCTGGCGATGGACGCCAGTGCGCCGCGTTTATCCGGTTAACACGCGTTATCGTTAACGATCATCGCTGGCAGGCCAGCTCCTACAAAATGAAGTGACCTTCAAACCGGTGAAAGAACCCAAAAAAAGATTGTTTGGGGGGGAGGGGGACGAAGGGTGTTACGACTGGGTTGCCGGGGAGTGTCGAGAGGGCGGGACGGATGGCGGAAGTCTTTGTGCCATCCGTCCCAGGGTGCCGGCGGTTATTACTGGCTGGAGCGAACGGCCCCTCCGTCAATCAACAGGTTCTGCCCGGTCAGGTAGCTTGCATGGCTGCTGCAGACGAAGGCGCACAGCGCACCGAACTCCTCAGGTGAGCCGAAGCGTTTGGCAGGAATTTCACGACGGCATTCGTCAAGGAATGCCTCACTGTCTTGCCCCATTTCGTGGGCTGCTGCGACCAGGTTGTCGCGCAGTCGATCGGTGTCGAACGAGCCCAGTTGCAAGTTGTTGATCGTCACATTGCGGCTGGCAATGTTTTCTTGTCGGGCCAGCCCGGCGATGAATCCCGTCAGGCCACTGCGCGCGCCGTTGGACAGGCCCAGGCTTTCAATCGGGGACTTCACGGCGCTCGAGGTGATGTTGATGATCCGGCCAAATCCGCGTGCCGCCATGCCGTCTACCGTTGCCTTGATCAGCTCGATAGGGGTCAACATGTTGGCATCCAGCGCCTTGAGCCAGGCGTCGCGATTCCATTCGCGGAAATCCCCGGGAGGAGGGCCACCGGCGTTGTTGATCAGGATATCGAAATGCTCATGGCCCTTGAGCGCTGCCGCCCGACCCTCGGGCGTGGAAATGTCTCCAGCCACGGCGATGACCGTCACTTCAGGATTTATCGCCCTCAGCTGACGGGCTGTTTCATTCAGCGTGTCTTCGCCCCGTGCGGTGATCACCACGTTCACGCCTTCGGTAACGAGTGCCTGTGCGCAGGCTTTACCCAGTCCTTTGCTGGCGGCGCAAACCAGCGCCCAACGTCCTGCAATTCCAAGATTCATGCGTGATCCACCACTGCAGACAGGTTTGGCGAACGGGCACCGATGCCCATGAAGCGCCGTACCCTTTCACCTTCAGCTTCGCAGCGAATGGTTTCAGGGGCGGCATCGAGTTGAATATTGCCGTTCTCCATGAAGATCACTCGATCGGAGATCGACATCGCAAAGTCCATTTCGTGGGTCACGATCAGCATGGTCATGCCTTCCCTGGCCAGGTCGCGGATCACGTTGAGCACGTCGTTGACCAGTTCCGGATCGAGGGCCGAGGTCGGCTCGTCGAACAGCATGATCTGCGGCTCCATGGCCAGGGCCCGGGCGATCGCCACGCGCTGTTGCTGGCCGCCGGAGAGCTGGTGCGGGTACTTGTGGGCATGGGCCAGCAGGCCGACCTTGTCCAGCAGCGCATAGGCACGATGCTCGCTCAGCTCGCCCGGCTGGCCGTGGTACCGCGGTGCCAGGGTGATGTTGTCGAGGATGGTGCGGTGCGGGAACAGGTTGAAGTTCTGGAACACCATGCCGATGTGCCGCACGCCTTTGCGCAGGCGCGAGCCGTTGGGTTTGTCCGAGGCTTCGATGAACGTTTCGCCGAACAACTTGATATCGCCGGTATCGATGCTTTCCAGGCCGTTGACCGTGCGGATCAGCGACGTCTTGCCGGAGCCGGATGGCCCGATGATCGAGACCACCTGGCCGTAGTCGACATTCAGGTCGATACCCAGCAGCACCTTGTGGGTGCCATAGCTCTTCTGGATGTTGTTCAGTTGCAGGATCGGCGTGGTGTTGTTGCCTGCGGCTTTGCGCGCAATGTCGGGCAAGGCTTCGGCGCTGGCCTTGAACTTGGCGATGGTGGCCGCGTCGAGTGTGTGCGGCTTGCGGAAGTTCAGGTCCAGGTAACGCTCCAGACGCTGCAGGAAATAGCCGAATACGGTGACGATCAACACGTAGTAGACGCCCACCGCCGCCAGGGTTTCCATGACCAGGAAGTTGGTGGCATAGAGGCGTTGGCCGACTGTGAGGATTTCGGTCAGGGAGATGACCGAGACCAGCGAAGTCAGCTTGACCACTGTGATGTATTCATTGATCAGGGTGGGCAGCGAAATACGGAAAGCCTGGGGGATCACGATCAGGCGTTGCATGCCGAGCACGCCGACACCCAGCGCGCGTCCGGCTTCCCTCTGGCCTTTGGCCACGGAAATCAGGCCGCCACGATGGATCTCCGCCATGTACGCCGCTTCAGTGACCACCAGGGCCAGCAGGCCTGCGTAGAAGGGGTTGGACAGAATCGGTCCGCTACCGGGAAACAACTGCGGCAGGTTGTAGACGAACACCACCAGCACCAGCAAGGGGATGCTGCGGAAAAACCAGATGTAGACCGCTGCGGGAATGCGCAGCAAGGGCGATTGGGACAGCTTGGCGGTGGCCAGGACAAAACCCAGCAGCATGCCGATGAACCAGGCCAGGGCACTGAGCTGGATGACCGTGACGCAGGCATTCCAGAAGTCCGGCAGGGAGAACAGGGAGAAGAAATACGACCAATCGAATTGCATGGGACACCTCGATCTGCCGCCCCCGCGCAGGGGCGGCAGATAACCAGACTACAAGGGCAGGTTCTTAGTTGGCGGTCGGTTCTTCCAGGCCGTATTTCTTGAGGATTGCTGCGTATTCTCCGCTCTTTTTCGTTTCCTCGAAGGCTTTTTGCACGGCCTGGTAGGTCTCGTCGTTACCTTTCTTGACGAAGATGCCCAGGGTTTGCTGATAGATCGGATGCTCGGTGGTGATCACGACCCGGCCATTGGTCTTTTCCGCGATCATTTTCGCGGCACCGGCGATTTCAACCTGGGCCTGGATGTTCTTGGACAGCAGGGCCTGGGTCACTTCGGGCGCCGAAGGGTACTCGCTGACGGTGATGGCGCCCTTGTTGTTCGGCACGCAGTATTCGTCGGACAGCTTCCTGAATTCCTTGACCCAGGTCGTGCCCTGTTCCAGGCCCAGCTTCAGGCCGCACAGGTCTTCAGGTTTTTTCGCATTGATCTCGCTGCCCTGGGGCACCATGACCGCGGCGCCGGTGTTGGCATAGGCGATGGTCTGGGCCTGGGTCTGACGCTCCGGGGTGATGTACATGCCGGAAATGATCGCGTCGTACTTGCCGGAGTTCAGGCCCAGGATCAGGCTCGGGAACTTGGTGTCGACGAACTCCACCTTGGCGTTCATGTGCTTGGCCAGTGCCGTTGCCAGCTCGGGGTCCGAACCCACCACATTCTTGTCCTTGTCATAGGACTCGAAAGGAGGGTAGGTGATCTCCATGCCGACCTTGAACGTATCTGACGCGGCCATGCTCACCGAGGCACCGAACATGCCGGCTGCCAATACAGCCAGGCACAAGAGGTTCTTTTTATTGTTTTTCATTTTTACTGACTCCGGCATAGGTAGGGGTTTAGCTGAAAACTTCAATCAGGACGGTTGCGCCTGATTTTTCAAATGTCCGAAACTGGCGGGCTTGCGTGCCTTGCCTGGCAGTTGAACGTCCCCGTTGGCCACCCTCTGGCGCAGATACTGATAGGTCTGCAGCGCCTGGCCATACATGTGTTCGCCGATCGTGATCTCTTCGTAGTCGTTGCCGGCCTGGGCGAACCCGGGCAGTGGTTTGATCTGGGTGTGGTAGTCACAGGCATAAAACAGCGGGAAGGAATAACGCTCCTCCTTCACGCTGCGCACCCGGTGCGCAGTGGCAACGAATGCGCCTGCCGTCATCACCTCCAGCATGTCGCCGATGTTGACCACAAAGGCATCGGCAATCGGTGGTGCATCGATCCATTGTCCGAGATTGTTCATCACCTCGAGGCCGGGTTTGTCGGCCAGGAGGATGGTGAAGCACTCGTAATCAGTATGGGCGCCAAGACCCGGTGCGTCATGGGCGGCACCGTCGTACGGGTAGTGGATCAGACGCAGCTTGGACGGCGGGCGGGTGACCAGGCTGTCGAAGTAGTTTTCTTCCAGGCCCAGGGTCAGGGCGAAGCCGCCAAACAGGCGCCGGCCCAGGGCGAAGATCGCTTCATAGTAGGCCTGCACCGCTGTCTTGAAACCTGCCAGCTGCGGCCAGTCGTTGGGCCCCAGCAAGGGGGTATTGGCCAGCACCAGCGGATCATCGGCCGGGACTTCGAAGCCGACGTCGAAGGCTTCCTTGTGGTCCGGCTTGCCCTTGGAATAGACCTCTTCACCTTCGGGCACAAAACCCTTGTGGGTCTGCGAGGTGCCGATGTAGTGGCGCATCTTGGTGTCGAGGGGCTGGTCGAAAAAGTCCTTGGCCGCCTTGCGCAGGTTGGCGATCAGTTGCGGGTCGATACCGTGATCGGTGATGTAGAGAAACCCGACGTCGCTGGCGGCGCGCCCCAATTGTTCGGCCACGGCCAGGCGGTGTTCCAGTTCAAAGCTGAACAGACCGGCGATGTTGACCACCGGGATGCTGTTGAAGTTGGCTTTGAGTGTGTCAGTGCTGGCGCTGTTGTTTTTATTGTCAGGCATGACGCATCGGCTCCCTAAGGATGGCTTGAGTGGTGGAAACGCTCGAAGTGTTCGCGCTCGGTCTGGCCCATCCACACGTTCAACGACCACAGGTCGGCGACCGGGACATTGGTGAAGGGCAAGTGATGCAGGTAGCCGTCGGCGCCGAACTCCGGCGTCAGGGTGCTGACCTGGTAACCGCGGGCCTGCTGCGAACGCCAGATGCTTTCCCAGTGCTGCTGATGGAAGGCCAGTTCTTTTGCATATTCGGGCGCCGCCGGGTGCGGAACCTGTGGTCCCTGGTCATAACCGACCCGCGCCTGGATATGGTGAACCCGCTCGATGAATGCGCTCAGGTCGTCGGCCGGATCATTCAACAGACGCTCGCAGGTCACGACCCAATGGCTGATGTCACTGGTGAACAGCAGATCGGGCAGTTGCCGGATCAACTCCAGGGTCACCCAGGGATTGAACAGCGAACGCGAGCGATGGGTTTCGAAACTGCAGACCTGACCGTGCTTGCGCGCCAGCTCCAGCGCCTGGCCAAAAAACTCCACCTGTTGCGCCAAGGACCAGCGGTCGTTGCCCGCCAGCACGTTGACGAAGCGCGGGGAGAGTTCGGCGGCCCAGGCGAGCTTCTGGTCGAGGTCATTGAGGTGGACGGCAGGCGTTGCCGACTGATCCGGCAGCACGTCGTAGGCGCTGAAGACGGTACTGATATAGCCCAGGCGGTTGGCCTGGAGAAAGGCGCCAAACTCAGCCCGCTCGCGGGCGTCCAGTGGCAGGCGCGCTTCCATGCCATCAAAGCCCGCTTGCAGCAACTCCTCGAGCGCCTGAGCCTTGCTGGCGGTGTAACCCCACAGCGTACGGAAAATTTCCAGCTTCATCGGTGATCCTCAAAAATCCAGGGCCTGCTGCAAAAGCACTTCGACGGCACCAGGCGGCTGAGCGATCAATGGTTGGTGGCGGCAGAGGACTTCGAAACCGGATCCCTGCGTAACCTGATCCCACTGAGCGATGCCGAGGCTGGTTCGCTGTGGAGCCGATGTTAGGCACAGGCCGAGTGGCGAAAGAATCCGAAAGTTCAAATGAATACTTCAGACTTTCGTCAACCAATAGCTGGCTATTTATCCCGCTGGCAAAGAGGGAATTTGTGGGTGGATACGTGTCTGCGTTGGGTGTTGGCGCGGGGTGCCTTTACTACGACATCATTTTGAAGACTGCCAAGCGACATCGGGTCGCGAGGTGGGCTAGCCGATTGCTGACTGTGCATCGACCGGTTGAATCCACAGCCAAGAGCGTTGCGAGCAGCGCATCGACTGCTCAGGGTCGCGCGCACGCTGGCGGACCCTGAACAAGCCGACGGGATCAGGCGCGAACATTTGGACGAGGCGCTGTAATATCGGTCGACAATGCTCTAGCCGGTGTCACCCCTTGGTCAGATCAACCAACGGCGTCTGCCGCACCTCAGTCTCCCGCCCACCCTGAATCTCGCTCACCTGCTTCAAGGCCTTAACCACAGCCGCCTTATCCGCCAACAAGCTGTAGCTGATGCGGAACTGCTTGTGTTCCTTCGGCCCAATTGTCGGTACCAGGTTCAGTGGCCGCTGATAACGGCGGTTGTAGGAAAAACTTGTCCCCGGCTCCAGCCCCGTGACATAGCCCTGGCCTTGGGTATCGGTGTTTTTCCACAGGGAAAACACGGGCAGTGTCTGAGTGTTGAAGCCGACCGAAACGCCCAGGCTGCCGGCCTTGTTATGCAACACGGTCAACGTATCGCCCTTGGCATCGGCATACGGCACCACGTTGTAAACCGTTTCGTCGTAGTCTTTGGTCGGTGCGCGGTAGGTTTGCCAGTCGGGCAGATCACCCTTGGCCTTGTCGTTGAACGGCGAAACCTGTTTCACCGGCGCGGCGAAACGAGCGCCCTGCTCCAGGAACGGGGTGCTGAAGTTACTGTGATACAGCGCCTGGTATTCCTTCGGATAGTCGCCGTCGTTGGTCAGGGTGTCGTTGAGGGCGAACACTACGCTGCCAGGTTCGGTGACCAGTTCGGTCGCGACGGAGAACTCGACCTTCTTGAACGCCTGCTCTTTCAGTTCGCCGCGCAGGATGATGGCGTACGGTGGTTTTTCATCGATGTGCAGGGTGACTTTGTTCGCAGGAATGTTGGCGGCCCGACCGTGCAAGGTCAGCAGTTCGCCATTGTCGACGCCGGGGTGGCCGACCCATTCGTATCCGCAGCGGGTGACCAGCTCATTGAAACCTTCCAACCAGCCCAGACCACCGCGGCCATTGAGTTCGATGAAGGACGGATTGACCACTTCCTTGACCGGCGAATCCCAGCCCATGCGCACATTGCCGACCGAGGCCTGCAAGACGTTCATTCCGCGAGTCGGCACTACCGAGAGTTTCATCGTGCCGTTATCGATGTCGACGATGCTGACGCCCTCCTGCCGACCGCCGTGCAGGGTGCGCAGGGTAACGCTGAATGGTTTTTCGGTTTTTATGCCGAGTTGCTGGCTGGTGATCTGCCAGTTCTGGGCGGCTTTGTCGGTGTCGAGCAGAACGTAATCCCAGGCCATGGCGTGGGAGGCAGCGGACAGTGCGCTGAGGGCAACAAAGAGTTTGAGCGAGGTCATGGCAGCAGCCTTTCTTGGAGTTGTGCCATTTTTATAGACTTGAAGAAACGTTTCAGCAAGCTTAAAAATCGACACAACGCTGGTAAATGCCAGGAAAGATTTGGGACAAATCGGAAAATTGAGTCGATGGCAATCTCGGCAAAGACTCAGCGAAGCCGATCAATCTCATGCCGGAGATCCGCCGCAATCTCTTTCGCAGACACCGCCACCGGCTCATCCGGATGCATGCTCAACCCGGCACTGAAACGTTTATCGAACAGGCCCCTAAAGTGCTGGGTACTTTCACGCAACGCGCCGTGAAAAGTGCTCAGTTGATCGGCCAGTAACCGCGCCTCGCTCGCCAGATGCTCTTCGCGGGTGGCGAGGTTGCCAGTGTCCAGCGAGCGCAGGGCAAACACGGTACTGCCGCTGATAGCAGATTGCTGCCTGTCGGGGGCACCCTTTGTCCCCCATTTCAAGGACATCAAGTCATGGTCACGGCAGCTCCGTTAGTGTGATCGCCTTCAGCAAGCATTTGCTTAAGGCGTTCACGCTCTTTGGCTCCTGGTAGGACCCCAATCGTCGTCGCCTCCAGCACCGTGACTCCCTGCGCGTTGAGAATCCGGACTTCGGCTTTTGCATGACCACGTTCATCGATGTCAGCGATGAGCCAGTGACAGGTGATGGGCTCGCCTGGATAAACCGGTCGTTTGAATTCGAAACTCATCCCTGTCGCCAGCCAGCCGATTTGCCCGCCAATTTCGGTGACGAGGCTGGCGGTCAGAAGGCCATGGGCAATGGGCGCCTTGAACCTGCGCAGTTCCGCGT
The DNA here is from genome assembly GCF_019219225.1 of Pseudomonas sp. PDM32. Taxonomy (NCBI): domain Bacteria; kingdom Pseudomonadati; phylum Pseudomonadota; class Gammaproteobacteria; order Pseudomonadales; family Pseudomonadaceae; genus Pseudomonas; species Pseudomonas sp. PDM32. The sequence continues at coordinate 454,348 of NZ_JAHUWE010000003.1, read as the reverse complement.
AGCGCGGATCGCAGTGAACGGGGTTGTAGTCTCGAGAGATTTGCGCGAACTGACGAATGTCATCCTCTGTAAAACAGCGGACTATGGTGAATCGGTCACCGACCTGGAGACCTTCGGCGGCTCGTTCTCTCGGGCTTTTCATAAGCGCTCCATGGTAGCGGTGAAGCAGTGGCTGAAACGTAAAATGCATTGCCGATCAAGGATCAACCGCGGATCTGTTCGATCAGCAGTACCAGCGCGATGATGATCATGGCGGCTCCAGAAAATCGGCTGACTCGTTGAGCGGCCGCAGGGCGCGCCCGAAGAATAACTTGCGAGCCAAATCCCACCAGCAGATAGATCACGCCACAACTGACAGTGTGGACGAGTCCCAACGCAATCATTTGCATCGGTACGGGCCAGGGAGCGGTCGCGTCGGCAAATTGAGGCAAGAGCGCCAGGAACAGCAGAAACACTTTCGGATTCAGCCCGCTCACGCAAAGTCCCTTGAGCGCCCAGCGCTTCCATGAGCCCGACGCCTGAGTTTCATCCGCATGAGGTGTAGAAGGGCGGGCAAGCATGTTGGCGCCCAACCAAAGCAGGTAACCCGCTCCGGCAACCGTAAGCCCCGACAAGGCCACAGGATTGTTGGCGACTAATGTGCCCACACCGCCGGCAACAATCATTGTGGCGATCAAATGGCCGGATAACAGACCGCCCACTGCGGGCAGGACGACTCGATGCTTCAACCCTGCCGAAATCGCGTAGGCCCAATCGGCGCCCGGCGTGATGATGAACAGAACCGATACTGCCCAGAACGCAACGAAAACGCTAAAGGTCATGACGCTACCTGCTCCTTGAGTCAAAGGCCGCATCTGCCTCGTTTCCAGCGCTGCGCGGCAATGAATGATTGAAGGAAGAATAATGAAATCTTGTTAGAATTTACTTGCAAAGATGGTCATCAGAACGGCTCTGTTTGGGAGATTCTTCTATATGGACAGGATTGATCGAAAAATTCTTTCCGAGCTACAAAAGGATGGTCGCCTGTCGGTCACCGTACTGGCCGAGCGCGTGGGCCTGAGCCTTTCCCCGTGCCATCGGCAAGTCAGGGCCTTGGAGGAGTCTGGAGTGTTGCTGGGTTATCGCGCACGACTGGACCCCGGCGCACTTGGCCTGAACTTTTCCGCCATGGTGTTTGCCACACTTCGGGAGGGTGACAGGCAAGCTGTAGAAGCTTTCGAGACGGCGCTCGTCGAAATACCCCAGGTGGTCGATGCCCAGCGTCTGTTTGGGGAGCCGGACTACCTGCTGCACGTGGTAACCCAGGATCTGCCGGCCTTTCAGAGACTTTACGATGAGAGCCTCTCGACGTTACCCAACGTGCAACGGCTGACTTCGACGCTCGTCATGAAACGGGTCGTCCAGGACAGGCCCCTTCCTTTCTGATGGACAGGCTGCATGTGGTTCTTTATGAGCGTCGGGAGCGACCGCTTTGGCCGTTCCATGTCGGTCACGGCTGGCCGCTTTTGGCTGCAGTCCTCTCGACTCATGGCTGTCAATCTCCCAAGACGCTACGCTCGCAGGCACGCTCCTTTAAGTACAGACGATGCCGATATGAAACACCTGCTTGATCGTTTACGTGGCTGGGCCAGAAACCTGAAACGACAGACGATGGTTCTCTGGTTTTGCTACCAGCATCCGCAAACCCCCTGGTTACCCAAATGGATTTCGGTTTTTGTCGTGGCGTACGCACTGAGTCCAATCGACCTCATTCCCGATTTCATTCCGGTGCTTGGGTATCTGGACGATGTGATTATTTTGCCGCTTGGCATTCTGCTCGCTATTCGCTTGATGCCAGTACAGGTGCTCGAGGAGTGTCGGTTCAAAGCGAGTGAGTGGGAGAAAAGCCACAGGAAGCGGCCAGCGAACAGAATTGCTGCGGTGATTGTTGTATTGGTCTGGCTCGTTGCTGCGGGCAGTTTGGCAGCTTGGTTGCTGTGAGCCGGGGTTATTGCTCAACCCATGCGTCAGTGCTGATTCTATTTTTTTGAACTCGGGCTGAAAGCACTTATCCAAAAAAATATGTGGGAATGTTTCCCACGCAACGATGCCAACTGGCTCTGAGGGATCGTGCGTATACCGCAATAGCTCGTCAATGTTGCAGATTGATGGCTGTGCCGGTTGGCCGGCTGCTCCAAGGGGCGGCCGGGAACTCACTGGACATTGCGTTCGATACGGAGATGGGTTCGCAACTCCATGCGGAGGTGCATCATGCTGCTCAAGAAATGTTTATTGGCTCTGGCAATCGGTGGAGTCCTGTCGGCATCGACTGTCCTGGTGCCCGATTACATCGGTAGTTTCTCCAGCGTGTATGCCAAGGATGGCGGCAGCGGTGGAGGCGGTGGTGGTCACGGTGGCGGTAATGGCGGTGGCGGAAACGGCGCTGGTGGTCACGGTGGCGGTGACGGCGGTCACGGTGCCGGCGGCCATGGAGGAGAGGGTGGCGATCATGGTGCCGCAGGCCATGACGGTGACGGTCATGGAGGCCCGGGACGCGGCGACGCTGACCATGGTGGTGTAGCCGGGAACAAAGGTCCGGGCAATGCCCATGACAACGACGCGGACGACGCTGACAACGATGCCGCGGATGCAGCCAGGGACGCTGCAAGGGCTGATGCCAATGCCGCCCGGGACGCGGCAAGAGCGACTGCGGATGCAGCTCGTGATGCGGCAAAAGCAACCGCAGATGCCGCTCGGGACGCCGCCAGGGCTGAAGCAGATGCCGCCCGGGATGCCGCAAGAGCGGCTGGCGTAGCGGACGATGACGCAGATGCTGCCAGAGACGCTGCCCGTGCCGCTGCGGATGCTGCGAGGGACGCGGCCAAGGCCGACGCAGATGCCGCCCGGGATGCTGCCCGGGCTACCGCGGATGACGCTCGGGACGCCGCCAAAGCCGACGCGAAGGCAGCCAGAGAGGCCGCCAAAGTTGAGGCGAAGGACGCCAGAAGGGATGTGGCGGATGCTCCTGACGAAGCGGATTTCGACGCGGTCGAGGTAGAGAACTGAGCCTGTACGTTCTGCAATGAACACGGCAGGCATACCGTAGAAAACGTCCCGCGAACTTGAGGGACGTATCGGCAAAGAGTCGCAAGCCCTGGAACGTCATGGGTTTGCGACTTTTTTCGGCTATCGAGCCAAATCTCTACAGTCAGATCGACCGCTGATTCACGCGCTGAGTCAGATCTTGCGCGGACTCTTTGCGTTCCGAGTAGCGGTCAACCAGGTCGGGGCGATCCCGTAGCAGCAGGGTGAATTTCACCAGTTCCTCCATGACATCCACCACCCTGTCGTACAGCGATGAGGGTTTCATGCGATTGGCGTCGTCAAACTCCAGAAAAGCCTTTGGCACCGAAGATTGATTGGGGATGGTGAACATGCGCATCCAGCGTCCCAGCACACGAAGCTGATTCACCACATTGAAGGACTGGGAGCCGCCGCAGACTTGCATGACCGCGAGGGTTTTTCCCTGGGTTGGGCGAATGGCTCCCAACGCCAACGGCACCCAGTCGATTTGCGCCTTGAACACTGCAGACATCGAGCCGTGGCGCTCTGGTGAGCACCAGACCTGTCCTTCAGACCACTGCATCAGTTCGAGCAGTTCCTGGACTTTCGGGTGATCGGAGGGCGCGTCGTCCGGCAGCGGCAGGCCGGATGGATTGAAGATCCGCGTCTCGGCGCCGAAGTGTTCGAGCAACCGGGCTGCTTCCTCGACCAGCAGGCGACTGAACGACCGCGCACGAGTCGAGCCGTATAACAACAGGATGCGCGGCTTGTGCCGGTCGTTGCGTCCATGGGCGATGGGTGGGGTCAGTGCCGTGTCGAGATTGGGCAAGGAATGGGTCATAAGGGCTCCGGTCAAAGCGTGCCGATGCGTTCGAGTTCGCGCTTCAATGCATCGCGGTCAAGTTGTGCAAAAGGCAGTTCGAGGAATGCCCGGCAGCGCGTTTCGATACGCGCCAGGGTTGAGTGGAACGCCGCCGCTATCCGTGCTTCATCGCCCGTTATGTCCGAGGGGTCTTCCAGGCCCCAATGGGCTTTCAGTGCCGGTCCGAAGTACACCGGGCACGCTTCGCCGGCAGCCTTGTCGCAGACCGTGATGACGATGTCCGGCGGGTTGGCTTCGAAAGCCTCGTTGCCTTTGCTGCTCAAGCCGTCGATGGCAATGCCGGCCTCTTGCAAGGTGCTCAGGCTGCGGGGCAGCACCTGTCCCTTGGGGAAGCTGCCGGCACTGATCGCCTCGAAGCCTTCTGGCGCGAGATGGTTGAACATGGCTTCGGACAGGATGCTGCGACAGCTGTTGGCGGTACACATAAACAGAACGCGCATGGTGACTCCTCTTTGCAGGCGCACAGGGCTAGACGCTCAGGCGCAAGGCCAGGGCAGACAAGGTGATGAGCAGGATCGGCAGCGTCAGGACCACGCCGACCTTGAAGTAGTAACCCCAGGTAATGCGGATGCCCTTGCGCTCCAGAACATGCAGCCAGAGCAGGGTGGCCAGGCTGCCGATGGGGGTGATCTTGGGGCCCAGGTCAGAGCCGATGACATTGGCGTAGATCATGGCTTCACGCACTACGCCGGTGGCGTCACTGGCTTGAATCGACAGTGCGCCCACCAGCACGGTGGGCATGTTGTTCATGCCCGATGACAGCAAGGCCGTGAGCAGGCCGGTGCCCAGCGCGGCGCCCCAGATGCCGAACTCGGCCATGCGGTTCAGGGCCATGGTCATGTAGGTGGTCAGTCCGGCGTTCTTCAGCCCGTACACTACCAGGTACATGCCCAGGGAAAAGATCACGACCTGCCAGGGCGCCTCACGCAGCACCCGGCGGGTGGAAATCACATGCCCGCGCGCCGCCACGGCGAACAGCAGCGCGGCACAGACCGCTGCGATGGCGCTGACCGGAATGCCCAGGGGCTCCAGGGCAAACAGCCCGACCAACAACAGGGCCAGAACGATCCAGCCGACGCGGAAGGTCAGGGGATCACGCACGGCGCGTCGCGGATCCATCACGTCATCGAGCGCGTAGTGCCGGGGAATGTCACGGCGGAAAAACCGGTACAGCACCACAAGGGTGGTCGCCACGGCAACCAGATTGACCGGCACCATGATGGCCGCGTATTCGGCGAACCCCAGGTCGAAGTAGTCCGCCGAAACGATGTTGACGAGGTTGGACACCACCAGGGGCAGGCTCGCCGTGTCGGCGATAAAGCCGGCCGCCATGACGAACGCCAGGGTGGACGCTGGCGAAAAACGCAGTGCGAGCAGGATTGAAACAACGATGGGGGTCAGGATCAGGGCGGCGCCGTCATTGGCAAACAACGCGGAGACGCCGGCCCCCAGCAGTATCGTGAAGACGAACAGGCGTCGCCCGTCACCCTTGGCCCAGCGTGCCACATGCAAGGCGGCCCACTGGAAGAACCCGGCCTCATCGAGCAACAGGCTGATGATGATCAGCGAGATGAAGGTCGCGGTGGCGTTCCAGACAATGGCCCACACCAGCGGAATATCGTGCAGCGTCACGACGCCGGCCAGCAGGGCCAGAACCGCGCCCAGGGAGGCGCTCCAGCCGACGCCCAGGCCCTTGGGTTGCCAGATGACCAACACCATGGTGAGCAGGAAAATGGAAAACGCAGTCAGCATGTGGATTCTCGACGGTTGAAGGGTCAGCAGCAGGCGGCAGTGTTGAGAGGGCGGTCGCCCATAGCGTTCAGGCGAGTGCTGTTGTCCTCGAGCCAGTCGGCGTTCGCTGCCAGCGTGGTCTGCAGAACATCACGCACCCACGCGGGCAGATCAGGGTTGAGCCGGTAATACACCCATTGCCCCTGGCGACGGTCCAGAAGCAGGCCGCATCCGCGAAGCTGGGCAAGATGGCGGGAAATTTTCGGCTGGCTATCGTCCAGGGCGCAGACCAGTTCACACACGCATAACTCGCCTTCACGGGCGATGAGCAAAGTGGCCCGGGCGCGGGTTTCGTCGGACAGGCATTTGAATACGACGGCAGGGTTGAGCATTGGCGTGGCTCTGTACATATGGTTATTCGAATATACGTTTATCCATATGTTGTGTGCAAGTCGACAAGGCTCAAGAAGGGCGGGGATGTTCAGGTATGCGATAGACTTGCGCTGTTTCCAGACAAGGCAAAGGAGATGCAGTGCATGGATTCATTTAACGTTCGCGAGCTGAAAACCACTGACGCTGAGGCTTTACTGGCGTTCGAAATCCGCAACCGTGAATGGTTCGAATCGCATATCGATGCGCGCGACCCTGCGTTTTATTCGTTGCGCGGTGTCGCCGAACATATCGATAGCTATCTGTCGGGTTTGGCCAGCGGCGCCTGGCACCCGTTTGTCATCGAGGACTCAAGCCAGACAATCGTTGGTCGAGCCAATCTGAAAAGCATCGACCTGGCGATGGGGTCTGCCGAAGTGGGCTATCGGATTGATCAGCGCGTGTGCGGGCAGGGGTTGGCAACACGGGCGCTGAGGCATCTGATCCAGCAGGCACGGGTGCGCTGGGGACTTGCGCAACTGGTGGCCTATGCCTACAAGGAAAACCTGGGCTCCAGAAAGGTACTGGACCGGTGCGGATTCAAGCTTGAGCAACCTTGCCGTGACGACAGCCCGGGCCGCGAAGAGCGATTCGTCCTGTCGTTTCAATAGTTCTGCAAGCCCGTAGCAGGTTGCTGCGGGCTACTCCTGATCCTGATCTGCCGCCACCTCCTGCCAGCTGTCATCGGGGTCAAAGCGCTTCATCGCCAGCGCCAGTTTTTCACCTTCGGGCCCCAGGTCCTTTTCGAACACCTGGCCTTCGTGGCTGATCATGAAGCTCATCACCCCGGTGTCGTTGTATTTCGCCGGCCAGGCGATCAGGGCAAAGCCGCGGCTCATCTTGTCGCCGATGAGGTAACTGTAGGCGCCACCCGGTGCCGAAGGCCCCTGGCCATGAAGGATGCGGAAGCGGTAGCCATGCCATTCTTCGTCGGCAATGGCTTTGCCGAACGAAGGCCCCAGCGGGCTGATCTGGCCGCTATCGTCTGGTGCCCAATAGAGTCCGTCGTGCTTGCCGGGGGTGCTGAAGATTTTCTGCGCATACTCGAGTGCGCCATCACCGTCCCGATCGACTGACGCATAGTCCATCTGGGCGTCGTGATAGGCCAGCACCGATTGCACCGCGTCGAGTTCATTGCGGCCGATCTCGCGTGCGCGGATCTCGGCACTGCCGGCCTTCAAGTCGAAGCGCCAGCCGCTCGCCACTTTGACCAAGGGGATCGGCAGTGTCCAGTTCTCGGGGCCGACCGCCAGGATGCCCTTGTCGTCACCGCTTTTTTCAATGTGGTGTTGCTCGCGGTACTGCTGCAAAAACGCATCGACGTCTTTGCGCTGCACGCCTTCACGCGGGATGTAGTTGTGCCAGTCACTACCGAGCAGTTCCGTCAGGCGTGCCTGGTCGGCGTGTTCCGTACCCAGTGCCTGGACCAAGGCTTCTGCAGCCTTTTCCGGGGTTGGAAAGGCCTGCTGCGCCGTCGCCATACACGACCACAACAAGCCGGCAGCTACCGCAAGGACAGGAGGCAGCAAGCCCATGAGTCCTTTCATTCGAGGATGGTTTTTCAACGACGGCCCCCCCTTTGACGCGCTGGTGGATTGGACGGCCGACTGACCTGGTGACCGGCCGAGCGGGCGGCACTGGGGCGATGGGCGGATGCCTGGCTGGCCCGGCCACGATTGGCCTGGACGTTGGCCTGGGACGGTGAGCGTGCGCCGGCGAACGCATTGTTGCGGGCACTGCCGGCACTGGCGGCCGGTCGTTTGTTCGGCGCCTGCCGCGTCTGCGCGGCGCCTTCCCTGCGCTGGTTCAACTGGGCGTTCTGGTTTCTGGGTTCCTGGCGGGCCTGGGGCCTCGGCTGCTGATTTTCCCGGGTATTTCTGGCGGTACCCTGGCCTCTGTCAGCCGCCCTGGGCCTGTCCGCACCGGCCTGTAACCGATTGCCATCCGCGGCCCCGGACTGGAGCTTGCGCGTTTGGTCACGGGCTTCGCGGTTGCTGGTGGCAGGTCGTTCGATACCGTGCTTGTCCATTGAACTGCGGGCGTTTTCACGGGCCTGGGCGCGCTGGGCAGTGTCCCCGCGATAGGCTTCACGCTGACTGGCACCGTTGAGTTGGCGGCCGTACTGTGCGCGGCTGGCATTGTCTCGATAGGGCACGCCATTGCGGTGCACCGGGTTGTGCTGCCATTTGTTGTTGGTGATCCGGTTGTTGCCGTTGATGTTGTTGTAGCGATTGACGTCGATGTCGATGTCGTTATTGCCCCAGTCACATTCCCCCCACAACGATCCAATGATCGCCACGCCGGCGCCAAACGCGAGTCCGGCCATCAGGGCCTGGCCAGGGTAATAGGCCGGTGGCGGTGGATAGTACGCCGGCGGCGACGCCGGGTAGGGCCAGGTGCCGTAGGTGGTCGTCGGGTTATACGTGGGGACGTACACCACCTGCGGATCGGCAGGCTGGATGATGATGGTGGAGCTGCTGGCCGGCGCCGGTTCAGCAGCAGGCGCTGGCGCCGGTGCCGCATTCGTGGTTGCAGGTGCTGGCGCCGCGACATTCTGGATCGTCACGTTCTGATACTGGTTGCTCTGCAGATTGCCGGCTGCCTGTGCCTGGCGACGCAAACGTTGCGCGCTTTCCATGACATCGTCGGGCTGCGCCAGGAAGGCATCACCCAGGCGTTGTACCCAGACGGGATCCTGCCCTAGCGTTGCCAGGACCTGCGGGAAGGCGACCAGTGCCTGCACGCTCGGGTCCCAGGGCTGGTTCGCCACCTGTTTGACTGCGTCGTCGCCCTTGGCGTCCGGGTGCGCTTTGGACCAGCTGACGGCCTCGCCGACTTCCCCGGGGTAGGTGGTGGCCATCAGCACCTGTGCAAACAGAGGGTCCGGGTACAGCGCAATGGGCGCCAGCATCTGATCCAGCTGTTCCTGGTTGAACACCGGATCCTTGGTCACCGGGGCGACGGGCGCCGCGTTGGACGCGCTTGCCGGTACGGGGGCTGCGGCGGGTGCCGGAACCGGGGCGGGTGCGGCAGCGGTCTCACCCGCACCCAGTGCCAGGCTGGAAGGTCCGCTCAACAACAGTACGGCCGACAACGCGTAAAGTAATGGAATGTGCATTGCACCCCCCATGTGGTCAGGCTTGAAGTGAGTGGATCAATCCCTGGCAGGTGAAAGCCGACCCTGCAAGCCACAGAGCTGCGCCTCGACACCGCTTCCTAATGGTAGCAGCTCATTTGACGGACCTCGGCTGGCTTTGAAACGCTGTGATCCAGGTCCTGATTCTGATCAATGTGCGCTGGCATCGCTTTCGTGTTCTTCGGCAAATGCCATGAACACGTCCAGGTCCAGCACATCCAGCCTGATCCGGGAAATGAACGCAGAGAAGGCCAGGTTGGCCGCCAGCAGACGCAGATCGGAGGCCCATGCCGGAAGGTAGGTCGGTCCCTTGAGCCAGCCGGACTCGAACAATGGCCCCAGGCGTACCGTGTCCGCCAGGCTGAGGCGCCCTGCAAACAAATGCCCGATCAGTTCCGGCCGGTTATCGCGGATGGCAATGCGCAGCAGGGTGTGGACGCCCAGCAACCCGGTCAGGTAAGCGGCATCCTTGGTAAATGCTGAACCGCCCCGCAGATCGGCGCCGCGGAACACCCGTTGGGTAGAGCGGAAGGATTCCTCCTGCGTCTGCCCGGCCGCCAGAAAACCTTCGAACACCTGGATGAAATCGGCGCCCTCCAGCGCCTGCTGGACCGCCAGCACGCGCAGGGCCAGGCGACGCAGGCGGTTGATGTCCATGCTGCCGGTGAACAGTTCGGCCAGGGTGGCAATGCCCTCCTGGGTCTGGGTTGTGCGCGGTGCGCCCAGGCCCAGGCTTGTGAGATTCGGCTGCCGCGCGCCGTTCTGTGCGGTGGCGACATGCACGAAGGCCTCGTGTTGCAACAGCTGATGCTTGTCCAGCTCCGTGAACAGCGCACTGGCCCGCAGGCGAATGCGGCTCGATCCAGCGATGGCCTTGGCGGCCAGGTTCGGATCGAGCACCACCGTGATCTGGCCGGCGCCGAAGAAACGGTCCAGTTCCGGTTGAATCCAGGCGGCGAATACTTTGGCCGGGATCTCGGCGGGGCAGGGTGGAATGCGTGCATTCCCCAGCAGGGCGTCGGTGGTCTGGAGGAAGAATCGGGCCGCGTCGAGCATGCTCAGTTGCAGGCGCGAATAATGGAAATCCGGACGCCGGTAAAGCGCTGACGAGTATTGGGTAAAGGCGGGAGTCCCCATGGCCCCCAGCATCTGCCCGGCCGTGGCATAGCTACGGGCGGTCAGGGCCAGGTAGTTCCCCGCCGGATGCCCCACATCGCAATGGCTGATAAAGGTTTCCAGGGCGGCGATGTCGGCGCTGTGGTCGCGGGGCTGCAACTTGACATCGGGCAGCGTGGCACGCCCGCTGCGCCATTTCGCCAGGAAGTCCTCCTCGACGCCATCGGGCCAGGACAGCGCATCAAGCACGCGGATCTTGCGGGTCAGGCCGGGCAGGGCGGCATCGAGTTCGGACAGGGCAGCGGCACTCATGGATAGCTCCTTGAGGGACGAGGTGAGGTTACAAAAGCTTAGTCGTCGTGGGCGGTTGGGTGTCGAGCCGTACAGGCAAAGTCGATGAAGGCCTTGAGCGCGGCGGGCACATGGCGGCGACTGGGGTAATACAGGTGCAGGCCTGGGTAAAAGGGGCACCAATCGGCCAGCACCTGGATCAAGCGACCATCGGCCAGGTACGCGGTGACCATGTCCTCGAACACGTAGGCCAGCCCCACACCTTGCAATGCCGGGCCGATCATCAGGCTGACATCGCCGAGCGTAAGCGGGCCGCTGACGTCGATTTCCTGGGTGATCGCGCCGCGTTCGAATTCCCAGCGGTACATCGAGCCGCTGGGGAAGCGATGGCGGATGCACGGGATGCCATGCAAGTCCTCGGGTTTTCGGGGGGCGGCATGTCGCTCGAAGAATGCCGGCGAGCCCACGACCACCGAGCGCATGTTCGGCCCGACAGGCCGCGAGACCATGTCGGCTTCCAGACGGTTGCCGAAACGTACCCCCGCATCAAAACCCCCAGCCACCACGTCGACCAAGGCGTCGCTTTCAACGATCTCAAGGCGGATATCCGGATACTCCTTGAGGAACCGGCTGACGATCGGCAAGAGCACCAGCTCACAGGCCTGTCGACCTGCTGTCATGCGCAGGTTCCCTGAAGGCTTGTCGCGGAAGCTATTGAGGTCTTCCAAGGCATCATCGATGTCCCGGAAGGCTGGTTTCAGCCGTGCGAAAAGGCGTTCCCCGGCGTCGGTCAGCGCCACGCTGCGCGTCGTGCGATTGAACAGGCGTACGCCCAGGCGATTCTCCAGCGCTCGCAATGAATGACTGAGTGCCGAGGGCGTCAGACCCAGTTCGACCGCTGCCCGGCTGAAGTTCAGGTGCCGGGCGATGCACAGGAAGATCGACAGGTCGGCGGTGGAGGGGGATTTCATTTGTGAGCACCATTCACAAAGGCATGCAAAATTGCTGGGATTATCACATCAGTAGCACAGCCTTAAAGTGGCATCAACTCATCGAGAAGGCCCGGCAACAACGCTCGGGTCGCTGACAGGAGGAGTTGAAATGCGTACCTGGTTCATTACTGGCGCTTCCCGTGGTTTTGGCACCCTCATCGCAGAACACGCCCTGCGTGCCGGCGACGCTGTGATTGCCACCGCTCGTCAACCACAAGACATCACTGACCGCTTGGGCGATCACCCGAACCTGCTCGCCGTGCGGCTGGACGTCACCCGCGAGGAAGAGGCACATCAGGCGGTCGCCGAGGGCATCAAGCGTTTCGGGCGCATTGATGTGCTGATCAACAATGCCGGCTTCGGCGTGCTGGGCGCGGTGGAAGAGACCAGCGCCAGCGAAACCCAGCGCCTGTTCGCCACCAACGTGTTCGGCGTGCTCAACGTCACCCGCGCGGTACTGCCGCACATGCGTCGCCAGCGTAGGGGTCATGTGATCAATATCTCGTCGATCGGCGGCTATCAGGCCTACATGGGCTGGGGCGTCTACGGTTCCACCAAGTTTGCGGTGGAGGGCATTACCGAAGCGCTGCATCAGGAGCTGGCGCCGCTGGGCATCCATGCGACGGTTGTCGAGCCCGGGTTCTTCCGCACCGACTTCCTGGACGAGCAGTCGCTGATCAAGACCGCCCTGGAACTGCCGGACTACGAGGAAACCGTCGGCAAGATGCGCCAGTTTGCCGAAGGCGCCAACCATGCGCAGCCTGGGGATCCGGTGAAGTTTGCCGAAGCGATGCTCGCGCTGGTCAACGCGCCGAAACCGCCACAACGCCTGGCGCTGGGCAGCGACACCGTGGCACGCATCGAGGCGAAAAACCGTTTTGTGGAGGCTGAGTTGAGCGAATGGAAAGCGTTGGCGCTGTCCACCGACTTCAAGGTCTGACGCGTACAGGGGCCGTGTGGCGGTTCAATACCTGTCCAACGCGGCCTCAGAGCAGGCTCCACGACACCCCGACGTACATCGCCATGCCTTCACCGGGGGTGGAGCGTGCCGCGTCCAGCCCTTTGTCGTCGTAGCCCGGCGTGACAGTGGCGGCATAGTGCTTGTCGGTCAGGTTGCGCAGGTCCAGCCAGGTCTGCCAGTCGCCCTTGGGCGCGTTGTAGCCCAGGGTCGCGCCGAATATGGCGTAGGGATCGGCGTAGTAGCTGTTGGCGTAATCGACCGCCACCTTGGACGCCCATTGCGTGTTGACCGCGGCGAAGAAGCCTTGTGGCCAGTCGTAGCGCAGTTCGCCCTGGTAATAATGCATCGGCAGGCCGGGCAGGCGGTTGTCGCCGAAGCGGTCATCGTCGCGGTAGTGGAAGTCACTGAAGGTGTAGCTCTGGCGCAGGCTCAACTGGCCGCCATCGTCCGGCGACCAGAGCGGGCTCAGCAGGCTGGCTTCGACGCCCTGGTGCACGGTGGGGCTGGCGTTGAGCTCGTACGGCGTGGTGGCGTTGGCGTCCGGCAACACCGAGAGCAGTTCGTGGTGTACTTGGGCGTAGTACCAGGCCAGGCTCCACTGGCCCAGGGTGCTGTCACCGCGACCACCGATTTCCAGGGTGGTGGCGGTCTGGTTTTGCAGCTTGACCGGATCGCGCTGGGCGCCTGTGGCGGGGCCGCTGCCGGCGGGGAAGCGAATGTTGGAGCTATAGATCAGCGACCAGGGGTGCGGTGCCTCGACCGAGCGACTGAGGTTGCCGAACAGTTGCAGGTCAGGTGTCAGCTGGTAGCGCAAGCCCACGCGCGGTGCATAGTCCCAATCGTGCAGGCTGGTCTTGCCGCCTTCCTGCGGATAGGTGACGTCGCTTTCACGGCGGGTGTAAATGGCGGCCAGGCCCGTGGTCAGCCACAGATCGTCGGCGATCTCCAGGTCGTTGCCGACATGCAGGACCGTGTCCGAGCCCTGGTAGGTGAAGTTGCGCATCAGCGTGCCCGGTGCGTAGCCGGCGGTGTTGCCGGTGGGGATGCGCACGAACTCGCTGGCCCCTGAGTTAGGCAGATGTTTGGTCACCCGCAGGCCCAGGGTGCTCTGGCTTTGCAGGCCCCAGAGGGTGTCGCGACGCTGATAGTCGAACGTGCCACTGACGTCGGTGTACGCCACCTTCAGGCGGTTGGGGCCCTCACGCAAGTCCATGGGGTAATCGTGGTAGACCAGGCCGGTCTGGATGCTTGAATCGTCATCGAGGTACCAGGTGGTCTTGTTGCCGATAAAGGTGCTGCCCGGCTCGTCGCGGCGATCGTCCCGCGCCACGTAGGCGGGGTTGGCCGCCCGTGGATCGTGCTCGATGGAGTGCTTGGTCACGCGTCCCGCGAGGTCGTTGTCGGTCTGGCGGTGGCGCAGGTAGAAGCGCGTTTCCAGGTTCGGGTTGAAGCGATAACCGAAGTTGGCGATCACGCCCTGGCTCTCGCTGGCCGAGTGGTCCTGATAGCCGTCGGCGTTTGCGTCGGTCATGGCCACGTAGTAGTCGAAGTCCCCCAGCACCTGTCCGGAACTGACCTGACGCTGCTGATAACCGTGACTGCCCGTTGCGTAGCGTACCTGCAACTTTGGCGCGTTGTAGCCGGTATGGCTGACGTAATCGATGGCCCCGCCCAAGGCCAGGGCACCGCGGTCGAAACCGTTGGCCCCGCGCAACACTTCCACATGGTCGAGCCACAGCGGTTCCAGCAGTTCATAGGGCGTGCCGCCAGGGCCAGTCAGCGGCAGCCCGTCGAGCATGGTGTACAGCCCCGAGGCGTGGGCACCCGGTGCACGGTTGATGCCCGATCCGCGGATCGAGATCTTCACCCCCTCATTGCCCGCCGACTGGGCATAGATCCCGGGCTGATAAGCCAGCACATCCTGGTTACTCGCGACACGGCCCTGCAGCGGACGGCGCATGTCGACCACATTGGTACCGCCGGGTACCTGGGCCAGCCGGGCCCTGGCGTCCTCGATCCCCTGGTCTTCGTCACTCTGGTCCTCGGCCCCGATCAGCACTTGCCCCAGTTCAAGGCCCTGAGCCTCGGTCATCGCCGGACAAACAAGGGCCAGGCCCAGCAGCGCGGCGGGCAAGGAATTAGGCGAGGGCATTGGGGAAACTCCAGATGTACAGGGAACGGACAATGAACAGTGCGACGCAAGAATGAACGAAGGGAGCACATGGCATTTTGGTTTTTTGCCCACCGGATATTTCCAGTGGCGTTGACGTCACTGCAATGCCCGGGGCCGGGGGCGAAGGGTTCTTCACGCATTCCCGAAAACTGTAGGAGCCAGCCTGCTGGCGATGGACTCAAGTGCGCTGCGTTTATCCAGTTCCCCCGCGTTTTCGTTAACGACCATCGCTGGCAAGCCAGCTCCCACAGGGGGCCGCGTCCACACAGAAAAACTGTAGGAGCCAGCCTGCTGGCGATGGATTCAAGTGCGCCGCGTTTATCCGGTTAACACGCGTTATCGTTAACGACCATCGCTGGCAGGCCAGCTCCCACAAGGGACCGCGTCCGAGTCCAAACCAGTGAAAGTACCGATCAAAGCGTCGGCAATTGCCCGATGCGGCCCATCATCTCGGTCACGATCTGCAAGTCCAGCAGGAACTGCTCGGTCGTCTTGAACTCGTTGTCGTTGTGACCGGTGTACTTGACGTCCGGCATGGCCAGGCCGAATTGCACGCCGTTAGGCAATTCATGCACGGACGTGGCGCCGGCGGAGGTGCCGAACTTGTGTTCCATGCCGAGGTTTTCGCTGGCCACCGCGAGCAGGGCCTTGACCCATTCGCCCTCGGGGTTGCGGTACATCGGTTCGGCAATCGACAGGTCGAAGGTCGGGGCGATCCCGGTCTTCTTGCTCCAGGTGTCCAGCTTCGCGGCGATTTCGGATTTGAGTACCTCCGGCGTCTTGCCCTTTGGCACGCGCAGGTTGACGGCGAGTTTGAAGGCTTTGTCATCCATCCCGACATACGTCAGGGACGTGGTCAGCGGGCCCATGAACTCGTCGGCAAAACCGACCCCCAGCTTGCCACCCAGGTAGTCCAGCCCCCAGTTGTCGGCGGCGTAGCGGGCAGCGTCGGTGAACTGGTTGTGCTTGAGCGCGACCTTGCCGTCGAGGCTATTGATGAAGTCGAGCATCCTGGCCACCGGGTTGACGCCGGACTCGGGCTCGGAGGAGTGGGCGGAAACGCCGGTGACTGTCAGTTTGACGTCCTTGCCGTCGACCTTGGCGGCCAATTCGAAGTTGCCGCCATTTTGCTTGGCGTAATCAGTGCCGGCCTTTTGCAGGCTGGCAGCCAGTTCGGCGGGCTTGTCGGTCACCAGGGTCGCGACCGATGTCGACGGAATCTGGTTGGTGGCCAGGCCGCCGGTCATCGAAATGATTTCTGCGCCTTTGCCCTCGCCAGCACGCTTGGCGAAGCTGGCCATGACGGTGCCGTAGCCTTTCTCGGCGATTACCACCGGGTAGCCGCCATCCAGCGCCAGGTTGTAGTTGGGCGTCGGGTTGCGCTCGAAGTAGTAGGGGATGGCATCACCGGTGGTTTCTTCGGTGGTGTCGACCAGCAGCTTGAAGTTGCGCGCCAGCGGCAGTTGCTCCTCCTTGATGATCTTCATGGCGTAGAGCGCCACCACGATGCCGTTCTTGTCATCTTCGGTGCCGCGGCCATACATGCGATCGCCGACCAGGGTGACCTTGAACGGATCGAGGCGGGTGCCGTCCTGCAGCACCCAGTTCTCCGGCGTCACCGGCACCACATCGGCATGGGCGTGAATGCCCACGACTTCATCGCCCTTGCCTTCGAGGGAGATCTCGTACACGCGGTTGTCGATGTTGCGAAAGTTCAGGTTGAACGCCTGGGCGAGGCCCTTGATCTTCTCGGCGATCTTGAGGAATTCGGGGTTGTCGTGCTGGTCAACGCCGTCCACGCGCACGGTCGGAATGGCCACCAGTTCCTTCAAGGTTTCGGTGGCCGCACTGCCGTATTTCACCCGGGCGTAAAGACCGAGCAAACGATGGATTTCGTTCTGCTGCTCAGCGGACAGCGTCTTGTTGCCGAGGAAGGCACTGATGGCCGGGCCGAGATCATCGGTTTTGGCGACATCGCTCTTGGCCAGGGTTTGCAGGAACTGGCGGAAATCCTTGACCGAAGCATCATTGAACGTCTTGAGGATGATCGCGCTCTGTTGCGGTGTGATGTTGGCGTGGGCAGCGCTGGCGAACGACGAAAGGCTGGCGAGCATCAGGGTGGTCGCAGCCAGGTGCTTGAGTGAAAAATCCATTGCTGGGGGCATTCCTTTGCAGGCGGGTTGTAAGAAATATCTGATCGCTTGATCAGAAACATCTCAAAACTAACACCATGAGTGTGTGAAACGGGAGCCCCTGAAGTGGGATCTGTCGCACAGAAATGCAAAAGCGACGCAGAAACGCAAAACGCTCTATCAGTGTTTACATTCCGCCAACACCACCTGGCAGGTATTCGGCGTGCCGCCCGATCGGCCGGCATAGCGGATACAGTTGTTCAGGGATTTCTGGCGAGCCATGTTCAGCGTGTCGCCCCAGGCGAGGCCACCTTCGCCGACAGTGGGGAGGGCTTTTGCATAGCAGGCTGAGCCGGTGTTTGAAGCTGAATAGCGAGCCGTGTTGGTTTTGCCTGAGCATCCGGCTGTCAGCGCCAGATTGGCGGCGAGCAGGGAAAGCAGGAGCCATGACGAGCCTTGGCGTGCAGTCTGTCCCGTCATTCCGGTTCCCCTGTATCAAGAGGCGATCAAGGTCGTGTCTATTCAGATTAGGCCTGTTTCAGGACATCCTCCACCTTCGGCTGGACCTGTCTCAATCAATAGAATTATGTGTTTTTGGTATTACTGCTATCCGATTGGGTCTATTCATTAATTAATGCCTGGGCGGTAGTTTGCCTCTCTGCGATTACACGTCGAGAGCCACTCATGACCCGGGATTCCATCCGCAAGTACGCACATGCCGCCGTCAGGGCGGGCACGTTCTGTCTCACCCTGACTGGCGGGGCGCTCGTGGAAGCTGACGAGCGCAGCGAGCGCAGCCCGCTGATCATCAAGGATCAAGGAAGCCTGATTGCCGGCGGGGGACTGATCACCCAGCCGGGTCGCTTTGATCCTTACAAACCGCTGATGCCTGACGGCCAGACCTACCATGGCGACCATGTGTATGCGTTCTATCAGGTACCGGTCCATGCGCATCCGTTGCCCATCGTCATGTGGCATGGCGCAGGGCAATCGGCGAAGTCCTGGGAAACCACGGCCGATGGCCGCGAAGGCTTCCAGAATATCTTCCTGCGGCGCGGGTTCTCCACCTACCTGATTGACCAACCGCGCCGTGGCGATGCGGGGCGCAGCCTGGTGGAAACGACGATCAAGCCAGTGCCGGACGAGCAACTGTGGTTCAACCAGTTCCGCATCGGACAGTGGCCCGAAACCTTCGAGGGCAGTCAGTTCCCCCGTGGGCCGCAGGCGCTGGAGCAATTCTTCCGTTCGATGACACCCAACACCGGCCCTTATGACATTGAAGTCGCCTCCGATGGCGTATCCGCGCTGTTGGACAAGACCGGGCCCGCCATCCTGTTAACCCACTCTCAGGGCGGTGGACCCGGTTGGATGACCGCGATCAAGAGCCAACAGGTGCGGGGCATCGTCGCGTTCGAGCCGGGTAGCAGCTTCGTGTTTCCCGAAGGCGAGGTGCCGGCGCCGATTCCCAGCGCGTTCGACACGCTCTCGGCGCAGGTCGTATCGAAGGCGCAGTTCGAAGCGCTGACGCATATCCCCATCCTGATCATCTACGGCGACAACATCCCCGACAAACCGGTTCGTTTACCGGCACAGGACAGCTGGCGTGCCCGGCTCGAGATGGCGCGACTGTGGCGAGACACCGTGAACCGCCATGGCGGCGATGTGCGGCTCATTCACTTGCCGGAGATCGGCATCAGGGGCAACAGCCACTTCCCGTTTTCGGACCTGAACAACGTCGAGATCGCGGACCTGGTTTCGCAGTTTCTCGCCGAAAAAAACCTCGATTGATGCCGAGCAGGGCAATCGCTGCCGCACACCCTTGGAAACTGGAATTGTCAGGAGTATTCACAAGATGCGAACCACGCTGAAGGCCACTCTCATGGCCGCCATGATCGGCATGTCCGGCGTTGACGCCGAGGCCGCGGACTACAAACATAATCCCTACACCTTGACCTACGCAGGCGCGCTGGTGAAGAACGAGCCGGGCAAGGTCAACATCCATCCGGTCACCTACAGACTCAACGGCCTGGACATCGCCGCCAACGTCTACACCCCGGCCAATTATGACGCGACGAAGCAATACCCGGCCGTCGTTGTAGCGCATCCCAATGGCGGGGTGAAGGAGCAGGTCGCCGGCCTGTATGCCCAGCGCCTGGCCGATCAAGGCTACATCACGATCACGGCGGATGCGGCGTATCAGGGGGCCAGCGGTGGCGAGCCGCGCAACATCGACAAGCCCGCGTACCGCATCGAGGACATCCATGGCATGGCGGACTTCATCGCCCGCTATCCGGGCGTCGATAGCGCGCGACTGGGCTTGCTCGGTATCTGCGGCGGCGGGGGGTATTCGTTGAAGGCGGCGCAAACCGACAAGCGCTTCCAGTCGATCGCGACCTTGAGCATGTTCAACTCCGGGCTGGTGCGTCGCAATGGCTACCGGGACTCGCAACTGTCGACGATCCAGGAGCGCTTGCAACAGGCTTCGGCCGCCCGCGCGCAGGAAGCGGCGGGCGGGGAGGTGCTCTACGTCGGCGACGCCAGACTGACCGATGAACAGATCGCCGGACTGCCATTCGATCTGTATCGGCAGGGTTTCGAGTATTACGGCAAGACCCACGCCCATCCGAACTCGACCTTCCGCTACACCCAGAGCAGCCTGCTGGACCTGATGAGCTTCGATGCCACTGACCAGATCGAACTGATCGACCAACCCTTGCTGATGATCGCCGGCAGCAAGGCCGACAGCCTGTACATGTCGGAGCAGGCGTTCGCCAAGGCCACTGGAACCCGGGACAAGAAACTGTTCACGATCGATGGCGCGACCCATATCGAAACCTATTGGGTGCCTGAGTATGTGGACGTCGCCATAGGCCAGTTGAACGCGTTCTACGCCAGAACACTCTGACTTGAGGGATCCTTCATCATGAAAAACACGCTTTTTGGCATCGCGGTGTGCGCCGCGGCGCCTTTTGCCGGCGCAGCAGGGGCCGACAGTGTCAGTGAGCCCAGGGCCGCCCAGCAGATCAGTCGTGCAGGCAGCCAGGCTTCGGTCGCCGGCCCGGCGGATTATTTCACCGGACAGGTGCGCGTCGATCCATTGTTTCCTGCCACGGGCGAGAATAATGCGTCCGGTGCCTACGTCACCTTCGAGCCGGGCGCGCGTTCGGCCTGGCACACCCATCCTGCCGGCCAACGATTGGTGGTGACCTCCGGTGTCGGCCTGACGCAAGAGTGGGGCAAGCCCGTGCAGGAAATCCATCCGGGGGATGTGATTGTCTGCCCGCCGGGCGTCAAGCACTGGCATGGTGCCGCTCCTGCGAGCCGCATGACGCACCTGGCCGTGACCGGTTCGGTAGAGGGCAAAAGCGTGCAATGGCTGGAGAAGGTCACCGATGCCCAGTACAGCGCCCAGCGTTCTGTTGCGCCGCAATCCTTGCCTGCTACGCAACCCGTTTCCGAGACATTGTCCGCCAGGCAGCAGGCCATCCCGCTGATTGCCGCCGCCATGGCCACGAGCAATATTCCCCGACTCAACGCGGCCCTGAACCAGGGGCTTGATGCGGGGCTGACGGTCAGCGAGGCCAAGGAAATACTGGTGCAGCTCTACGCCTACAGCGGTTTTCCGCGCAGCCTCAATGCCCTTGGCGAGTTGATGAAAGTGGTCCAGGCACGCAAACAGCGGGGTATCGAGGATGTCGCGGGGCGCGAGCCCGGTCGCATCATTCCCGTCGGCGATGAGTTGCTGGCGGTTGGCAAGGCCAACCAGGCGCGTATTGCCGGGGCGCCTGTCCAGGGGCCGCTGTTCGACTTCGTCCCAGTCATCAATCAGTACCTGCAAACGCATCTGTTCGGTGACATTTTCGAGCGCGACAACCTTGACTGGCAAAGTCGGGAGCTGGCGACCGTCGCGGCGCTGGCCGCCACGCCGGGCGTAGAGTCACAACTGCGCTCGCACATGGCCGCCAGCCTGCGGGTCGGCCTGACTGTCGGGCAATTGCGTCAGTTGACCCGGCTACTGGCCGATCAGGGGGATGCCGAAGCAGCCAAGCGCGCCGCCGAGGCGCTGCACGTCACCCAGGCCAATCAGCCCGGATAGCGCAAGGCTTCGCGCAGCAGGGTAAAGGCCGGCGAGCTTTGCCGCCGGCTTGGGTAATAGAGGTGGTAGCCGGAGAACGGCTCGCACCAGTCCGTGAGCACGCGGATCAACCGGCCCTGCGCTACATGCTCCTGCACCTGGTCTTCTGGCATGTAGGCCAGGCCCAACCCCTGCAGGGCGGCCTGCAGGCGCATGGCAATGTTGTTGAACACCAGTTGACCCTCGACGCGGACGTTCACGGGCTGGCCATTCTTCTCGAACTCCCACGAATACAGCCCACCGTGAGTCGGCATGCGCAAGGTGATGCAATTGTGCTGCATCAGATCGATCGGGACGACGGGCTTTGAATATCGGGTGAAATACGCGGGGGAGCCGACCACCGCCATACGCATGTCGGGGCCGATGCGCATGGCGATCATGTCCTTGGCGACCTGCTCACCCAACCGTACGCCAGCGTCGAAGCCTTCGGCCACTATGTCGGTAAAGCCGTAGTCGACGATGATTTCGATGTTGAGGTCAGGATAGTCCGGCAGCAATTTGGCCAGTACGGGGTGCAGAACCGTGATCGCTGAATGCTCGCCGGCCGTGATCCGCAACTTGCCCGCCGGCTTGTCGCGGAACGCGCTGAGCAGGGCCAGTTCGTTGTCGATCTCTTCGAACCTGGGGGCGATCACCCGCAGCAGATGCTCGCCGGCTTCAGTCGGCGAAACGCTGCGCGTGGTGCGAGACAATAACCGAACACCCAGTCGATCCTCCAGCTGGCGCATGGCGCGGCTCAAGGCCGGCTGCGACATACCCAGCCTGGCGGCGGCACGGGTGAAACTGCGCTCCTGTGCCACGGCCGAGAAGATCGCCAGTTGGTCGTAGCTTTCGACGGTCATTGATACGCACCTGTTATGAACCGGTTGCGATTATGCCATCTGAAGTGAGTAATGGTGTTGCCCTGGAACGTTCACGGTCTGGGCAAAAAATGGTTCATCACGTAATTCCGGGAAACCGTAGGATATTTCGTAATCTCTGTTCCCCCGGGATTTCCAGAAAATCGACAAGTCCCGCCCTCAAGCCGATGCCGCCTGCGCCGAGCCTTGTTGGACGAAGCGTTCAATCAACCACCGCGCCGCCGGCCCCGGTGGCACATCCGTGCGGTAGATGACGTCGAAGGTATATTGGCCGCTTTTGTATTCCGGAATGTTCAGTTGCACGAGTCGGCCGCTCTGCAGATCTTCCTGGACCATCGGGGCTGGCATGTTGCCCCAGCCGATGCCTTCACGCAGCAGCATGTGTTTGGCGCCCAGGTCCGCCAGCCGCCAGGTGCGGTTGCTGAGCACGGCGAAATCCTTGTCCTTGGTCAGCACCGAACGGTCGGACAGCACCAGTTGCGTGAACTCTCGCCCGGCGCCCGGAACATTCGAGTCGCTCGATGCCAGTGGATGATTGGGGGCGGCCACCGGAATCAGCTCGACACTGCCGACGCCCATTCTTTCGATACCGTCGATGCCTTCATTCATTGGCCCACTGACGCCGATGATCGCGCCACGGTTGATCACCAGCTCAGTGACGGCGCCGAGGGCTTCCATATGCAAGTGCAGGGCAACGGTCGGGAATTCTTCGCGAAAGGATTTGAGTGCGTCCACCACGCGCTCGGGGGGAAGCATCACATCGAGTACCACGTGAACCTCGGCTTCGAGCCCCTGGAGCAGGCCCTTCACTTTGGCGCGCAATCCATGAATACCGTTGGCGATGGTCCTGGCTTCGGCCAGCACGGTACGGCCGGCATCGGTGAGCTGGGGTTTGCGGGTGGTCTGGCGGTCAAACAGCGACACGCCGAGCTGCATTTCCAGGTTGGCGATCGAGTAACTGATGACCGAGGTGGCCCGGTGCAGTTTTCTGGCCGCTGCGGCAAAACTGCCGACTTCCACGACCGTCAGGAACACGCGCAGCTGGTCCAGTGTCGGTGTTCCGGGGTCAGAGATCATGCCAATTTCCTCGAACGAAATGGCCAATATTATCCCGGTACATCGTATAGCGTCACGCATCCGCCCGGTGTGCTGGAAAAATGAAACACCAGGCAGATAAGCGCAAAACCGCGACAGGTTGAACAAGGCTCCTAAAGAGTGGCGAACCGTGATCGGTGACAGTTGAGTCGTCGAAAGCGACACCCCGCATACGTTCAGGCGTATGCGCAGCGGCTGGAATGGTTCAGCTGCTCTCTTGCCAGGAGAAACGAGATGACTGATTTTATTGCTACCCCCAACGAGATCGCCGGCAAAGTCGTGATTGTCACGGGCGCCGCCAGCGGTATCGGCCGTGCCATCGCCGAGCTGTTCCATGCCCGTGGCGCCAAGGTCATTGCCGAAGACATCAGCCCTGAAGTGAACGCCCTCGAGCGTCCGGGCCTGGTGCCATTCGTGGCCGACATCACGGTCGATGGCTCGGCGGAAAAAGTGGTTGCCCTGGCCGTTCAACACTTCGGCAAGCTCGATGTGCTGGTCAACAACGCGGGGCGGATCATCTACAAGCCTCTGGTCGAGATGACGCGCGAGGACTGGAGCTGGCAGATGGAGACCAACGTGACGGGCGCGTTCCTTCATTCTCGTGAAGCGGCGAAGGAAATGATGAAGCAAAAGTCAGGCGCCATCGTCAACATCGCGTCCTATGCCTCTTACTTCGCGTTCCCGGGCATCGCGGCCTACACGGCGTCGAAAGGGGCCCTGGCGCAACTGACCCGAACCCAGGCCCTGGAAGCGATAGAACACGGTATTCGGGTCAATGCGATTGGAGTGGGCGACGTGGTCACCAATCTGCTCAATCACTTCATGGAAGACGGCCCGGGCTTCCTGCAAGAGCACGGCAAGTCGGCGCCGATCGGCCGTGCGGCTTCGCCCGATGAAATCGCCGAGATCGTGGCGTTCCTGGCCTCCGAGCGTGCCAGTTTCATAGTCGGCTCGGTGGTCATGGCCGATGGCGGCATGAGCATTCCCGTGGGCAGTTGATTGGCCGGTTGTACTGGCGGCACGGCGAGCGCCGTGCCGCGTTTTCATTTGCGGTAATGACTGGGCGGGACGCCGACCTCCCGTTTGAATGCCTGGGAAAAATGGCTGGCGCTGCTGTACCCGACCTCAAGTCCCGCATCGATGATGCTCATGTCGGTTTCGATCAGCAGTTGCCTGGCCTTGGTCATTCTCAGCCTGATGAAGTAGCGCGAGGGTGAAAGTCCCGTGGCGCGTTTGAACAGGCGGCTGAAGTGGTACTCGCTCATCCCGGCTGCGTCGGCCAGATCCCCCAGGCAAAACGTCTCACCCAGCGACGCCTCCATCGCAGTCACCGCACGCTTGAGCTTGAAGGCCGGCAGGGCGTTGCGCTGAACGATGTTATCGGCTTGCGCATCCAGATAGTGGCGCGCCAGGTGCACGGCGATGCACTGGGCGATGCCTTGCATCAGCAGCGGGCTGGTTTCTCCCCGGGATCGCAGTTCGACCCTGAACTGTTCGAATAACAACGATAAAGTCTCGTCACGCCCCCCGGATATTTCACGCAGACAAATCGAACCGGTGACGTGTTTGCCGGTTTCCCGGATCGCTCGTTCCAGCAGGGGCAGGCCGAGGTAAATGTGCATCACCACAAAGGGCTCCGCACTGGTCACTTGCCAGCGCATCTCGTAGGGCATGGCGCTGGTGGTGAGGAAAAAATCCCCCTGTGTCACTTCACTCGCCCGCCACGCTTCGCCTGCCTCCCGTTCCTCAATGGTGGCGCTCCCGGAAAGTACCCAGACGATCAGCGGCTCAGCCACGGCGGGAACGATAACGCTTTGCTCGATCCGCTCACGGGTAAAGATCTGCACCAGCACATCGTTGGAAAAAACCTCGTCGGAGGCGGCCAGGCGCTGGCCGCGAATGTGGGCCTCCAGGCCTGTTGCAGACGTTCGCTCAGCGGTTTGCACGATTGAGCTCCCTTTCGATGGGGGGTGATTAGCTTGTCTATTCTATCGAATCTAATGATCTAAATTAGTCGTCTATTCAGATGAGCTGGCCAGGAGCAACATTTCCTCAACAGTGCGGTTCATGTCGAATCGCACCCCCATTGAAGGAAATGCCACATGACGACTTCCGCAAACATCGCTCATTCCGCCACCGCTGAACAGAGCCGTTCCAACGTCACCCAGGCTTCGGCCTCGTTGATCGGCCGCGTACTGCTCAGCGCAATCTTCATCCTCTCCGGTTTTTCGAAGCTGGCCGCTCCGGCCATGATGGTCGGCTACATCGGCTCCGTGGGTCTTCCCCTTCCGCAATTGGCGCTGACGCTGGCGATCGTCGTTGAAATCGGTGGTGGCCTGGCACTGATCGCCGGTTACCGCACCCGCACCGTTGCCGCTGTGCTGGCTGTGTTCAGCGTGTTTACCGCATTGGCTTTCCATAACGCCCTGGGCGATCAAAACCAGTTCATTCACTTCTTCAAGAACATCGCGATGGCCGGTGGCCTGTTGCAGGTCGTGGCCTTCGGTGCCGGTCGTTTCAGTCTCGACGCTCGCCGTCGTTGATATCCCCGCGCTGCGAAGGCCAGCCCCTCGCAGCGCAAAGTTCTTCTCCCTTCTTTTTCGATAGTCGAGACCTCCATGAAAGCCATACGCGTGTACGAATACGGCAGCCCTGAAGTTTTACGTCTGGAAGACATTGCCGACCCGGTGGCCGGTGTCGGTGAAGTGCTGATCGATGTCGCCGGAGCCGGGGTGAACCCGATTGACTGGAAGATCCTCTCCGGTGCCATGAAAGCGTTCATCCCTTTGCCGCTGCCCTTTACCCCGGGGGTTGAAGTGGCCGGTACCGTGATCGCGCTGGGGCAGGGCGTCACTGAGTTCAGCCTCGGCGATGAAGTGTTCGGCTTCATCAACATCGTCGGGGGTTATGCGAGCAAAGCCGTCGCCCAGGTTGCAAAACTGGCGCTGAAACCCACATCACTCAGTGCCTTGCAGGCCAGCGCTGTCCCCGCCACGGCCCTGACGGCCTGGCAGGCCCTGACCGAACACGCGGGTGTGCAACGTCGACAGAAAGTGTTGATCCACGCCGCGGCCGGGGGCGTGGGCAGCATGGCCGTGCAGATGGCCAAGTACCTGGGCGCCGAAGTCTACGCAACGGCCTCCGCGCACAATCACGCTTACCTGAAAGACCTCGGCGCTGATTACACCATCGACTACAGGACCCAGGCATTCGAAGAGCTGGTGTCCGGTGTCGATGTGGTACTGGACCTGGTGGGCGGCGACACACAGACCCGTTCCTTTGCGGTGCTGAAAAAACACGGCGTGCTGGTATCGCCCGTGAGCCTGCCGAACATGTCGCTGGCCAACGACTACGGTGTGACCCCGGCCAACTTTGCCACCCGCTCCGATGGCCGGCAGCTTTCGCTGATTGCCGAACTGTTCGACAAGGGACACCTCAGGGTCGACGTCGAGGCATTCCCGTTGAGTGAGGCGAAAGTGGCGATCGAGAAAAGCATGGGCCGGCATTTACAGGGCAGGCTTGTCCTCGACGCAACGAAGTAAGGGGTTCCCCGACAGGATCAGGCAAGTTGTCAGAAGGATCTGACTAACTGGCCGACCGTCGTTATTCCTAATCTGGACTGGCAGCGAGACACCGCTCTCGCGTCACCAGACACTCAAGTGAGGGAATAGGGTCATGTCGAACATCTCGAAAAAAATCGTTCTGATCACCGGCGCGAGCAGTGGTATAGGCGAGGCGACAGCGCGCCTGTTGGCCAGCAAGGGGGCGCATGTCGTGCTCGGGGCGCGTCGTACCGAGCGCCTCGAAGTACTCTGTGGCGCGATCAACGCGAGCGGTGGAGTCGCTCACTTCCAGGCATTGGATGTCACCCGCCGAGACGACATGCAAGGGTTTGTGGACTTTGCGTTGAAGCTGCATGGCCGGGTCGATGTGATCGTCAACAATGCCGGGGTGATGCCGCTGTCGAAACTTGAGGCGCTGAAAGTCTCCGAGTGGGACCGGATGATCGACGTCAATATTCGCGGGGTCTTGCACGGTATCGCGGCCGGTTTGCCGCTGATGCAAAAACAGCAATCAGGCCAGTTCATCAATATCGCCTCGATCGGTGCCTACACCGTGAGCCCGACAGCGGCAGTCTACTGCGCGACCAAGTTTGCCGTGCGCGCCATTTCGGAAGGGTTGCGCCAGGAGGTCGGCGGGGACATTCGTGTCACCGTGATTTCTCCTGGGGTTACCGAGTCCGAATTGGCCGAGAGCATTTCCGATGAAGGCGGGCGGGCCGAGATGCGCGAGTTCCGCAAGATCGCCATCCCTGCAATGGCGGTCGCTCGTGCGATCGCTTACGCCATTGAACAACCTGCCGATGTGGACGTCAGTGAGCTGATTGTCCGCCCAACGGCCAGCGCGTTCTGAACGGAGGACCTGAACATGACGAGGAAAAAATCCGCTGATCAGGCTAAGTACGTCGGTCTGTGGGTCACGGCAGACGGACTCATCCGCCATGAGCTGTTACCGGGTGGCCGATACGATGAAGCCCGGGGCCGCAAGACGAGTGCCTACCAGGGCCGGTATTGGCTGGAGGGTGACCACATCGAGTACGTCGATGACACCGGCTTCACGGCTGACGGGGAGTTCCGCGACGGGATTCTGTATCACGCGGGCATGATTCTTTACCGCCAGTTGTAGACGCCTGACGCCGCAGTGGCGGGTGCTCATTCGACTGAGAGTGAGCACCGCCGCCATCGGTCATTGCGCATTGCGCCCGTTATGCGTGTACCGACCTCACCACTCGCCTCACATGGCTCAACAGGTGATCGACATCCTCGGCGGTGGTGGCGAACGAGGTGACAAAACGCACGATGTTAGGGCCCCAGCGATCATGGTAGAAGACGAACCCGGCCTTCAGCAGTGCATCGATCACGGCAGAGTCCAGCCGACAGAACAGGATATTCGCCTCGGTGCCGCCCAGCACTTCAACGCCGCTCAGCCCGGCAAGCCCCTGCGCCAGGCGCTGGGCGGCATCGTTGGCTTGGCGGGCATTGCGCAGCCAGAGATCATCGCTCAGGTACGCATCGATCTGTGCCGAAAGAAATCGCATTTTGGAGAATAGGTGACCTGCACGCTTGCGGCGGTACCTCATCTCGGTGGCGAGGGAGGCGTTGAACAGGACGATGGCTTCCGCCGCCAGCACGCCATTCTTGG
Organism: Pseudomonas sp. PDM32; assembly: GCF_019219225.1. Classification (NCBI taxonomy): domain Bacteria; kingdom Pseudomonadati; phylum Pseudomonadota; class Gammaproteobacteria; order Pseudomonadales; family Pseudomonadaceae; genus Pseudomonas; species Pseudomonas sp. PDM32. The sequence goes on along the minus strand of NZ_JAHUWE010000003.1, from coordinate 426,170 downwards.
TGGCGCCAAACGACAGGGCATCCACGCCGGCCTTCCAGGTCATCTCTGCCGCCGAACAACCCAGGGACACCAGGGCGTTGGCGAATCGGGATCCATCCATATGGAACCCGAGGGAGGCCGACTTGCAGACCTCACCGATGGCCGCGATGTCGTCCAGGGTGTAGACGCTGCCAACTTCGGTGGCCTGGGTGATGCTGACGCAGGCGGGCTGGGTCGTGTGCACGTCACCCAGTTTTTCGCGGGTGCGCTCACGCAGTCGGTTGATGTCCAGCTTGGCTGACGGGCCGTCGATGGTCATCAGCTTTGCGCCGTTGGAGAAGAACTCAGGCGCGCCACATTCGTCGTTATTGATGTGACTGGCGGGATGGCAATAGATGTTTCCCCAGGGTGGTGTCATCGCGCTCAGGCACAGCCCGTTGGCGGCGGTGCCGGTGGGCACGAGAAGGACCTCCACGTCGCGCTCGAAGATCTCGCTGAATTTGCGCTGGACCTGCGCCGTCAACTCGTCGCTGCCATAGGGGCCCGCCTGGCCCGTGCTGTGTTTGGCGAGGGCGTGTGCCACCTCCGGCGATGCGCCGGCGATGTTGTCACTTGAAAAACCCAGGGCGGGCGCTCTGCTTGTTTCACCGTTCATCATCCAACTCTCGGCTGCGCAGGCGAAGGTGTTTCGCCTGGATTGGCGCATCCTAGGGAGAGGGGCGGTTGTCGCGCTTGTAAAAAATTGACGCTCGCCTGTGCGACGCCCTAAGTCCTGTAGCGCGAGGGGGCGACGCCGAATGCCTGGCGGAAGGCGCGGTTGAAATGGCTCTGATCGTAAAAGCCGACGGCGTGGGCGACATCGATGATCGGTTGGCCGCTGCGCGATAGCAGGCCACACGCCCGTTCCAGACGCAGCCGAAGCAGCCACGCGTGCGGCGTCATGCCGATGGTCCGCTTGAACTGCTTGAGGAACGGGAATCGGCCCAGACCGCACAGTCCGGCAAGATCATCGAGCGTGATGCGCTGATCGATGTGGCTGAAACAATAGTCCCTGACGCGCGACCATTGCAGGGCTGAGAGCGATCCGGGAATGCTTTCGGGCGTGATTGTCCGTGACTGGCGCAACAGGCGTTCAAGCAGGGTGATCCATTGCGTCTGCACCGCGAGGCTGCCGGGGCCCACGTCCTGCTGCATCGCTTCGTGCAGCCCGCTCAGGTTGCCGACAAGCCGCGGGTCCTCCAGCAACACACTGCTCAACTCAAGCTCTCCCGGTTGACCGCTGATTTCCTCGGTCATGTCCGCGATCAGTGCCTGCGACAGGCGGAACGTCTTGAGCGTATAGGCGCCGCCGCCTTCAGAAGCGCCATCGTGAATTTCACCCGGCGGCATCAGGGCAATGCGTCCCGGCCCCAAAAGAAACGACTCGCCCTTCGAACGATGGCGCTGGATGCCTTCGGTGACAAAGCCAATGTGGAAATCGAGGTGGTAATGGCGGTCGAAGCCGACATCCGCAAAGCGTGCAGAACCCAAGACCAGGCCTGGTACTTCGGACACGTGATGGTACTTGGCATGCTCAGTCATGGGACCCGTTCAACAATCGGCGAGGAGGGCAGGGGCGCACAAAGTCTAGGTGCTCCCGCGGTTCAGATCCATGGGGTGCCAGTAACGGGGGTGGTTACCGAGGCACCTGCGGTGAGTCTGCCGTATTCATCTTCTGGATCACCAGCCCGATGAATGCCGATACCGCCAGCGGCAGCTGGCGGCGGCTCGGATACAGCACGTTCAGGCCATAGCCTTTGGGTTGGTATTGCGGCAATACCGGGATCAGCGCGCCGGTCTCTACTTCTAGCCTGGCCATCACGGGCGGCAGCAGTGCGATGCCGAGCCCGGCCACGGCGGCCTTGCGCAATGCCTGTGCGGTATTGCCGCTGAAGCGCCCGGCAACCTGCACTTCTTCCTCGCCATCGGGACCGACCAGGCGCCAGGTGGCGTGGCCACCCGGCTGTGCGGAGATCACACAGTCGTGGTCCGCCAGGTCCTGCAAGGTGTGGGGGGCGCCACGCGCCGCGATGTAGGCCGGACTGGCCACCATGCCGACGCTGCGCGGATCAAGGATCTGGCGCCCGACAAAGCCCGAATCGCGCAAGGGGCCGCCGCGAAAGGCGACGTCGATCTGTTCTGCGATCAGGTCGGCCTTCGCGTCGCTGAGCACGAAATCGAGCCGCACGCGCGGGTGCGCGGCCAGAAACCCGCTCACCCACTCCATCTGGAAAAAGTCGAAAAAGTCAGCGGGAGCCGCCACGCGTACCAGCCCGCTGGGTTCGTTGCTGCCGGTCATCAACGCTTGTCCCGCTTCGAGCAGTCCATCGACGGCGCCCACGCAACGCTCGTGAAAGCCTTGGCCGGCACTGGTGAGCGTGAGCTTGCGGGTCGAGCGTTGCAGCAGCCGTGTGCCGAGGTGCGCTTCGAGCTGCTGGATGCGGCGACTCAGGGTATTGGGCGGCATGCCCAGCCGGCGCGCCGCCTCGGCAAAGCTGCCGCAGCGGACCACCTGGACAAACATCGCGATGTCATTGAGGTCGAGCATGGCCGGTCATTCCTGACGTGGGTGGACGAGTGCAATCCAATTGTACCGGCTAATCAAGTAATCGGCCTCGCTCTATTGTCTGGGGTATCGGGCCGCGAGGCCTCCTGCTTAGAGTGATCCTGATGAATGTTCAGCCACAGCCTTACAACGCGGTTGCTCCGGGCACTGCGCGTGAAACCGACTCTTATCGGGCGATCAGCTACCGCACCACAGGCAGCGGGCATGGCGCTATTGTCCGGTTGATGAGCCCCGGTGATCTCGGCCAGCTGATCAAGCCGTTTGTGTTCCTTGACCTGTTCGAAGGTGAGAGCTCGTTCATCAACGGCATGCCCATGCATCCGCACTCGGGCATCGCCACCGTTACCGTCATTACTGAAGGCAACCTGCGCTTCGAGGATGCGGATTCGGGCAAGGGCATGATCGACTACGGCGGTGTCGAGTGGATGCGGGCCGGAGGCGGGGTCTGGCACGGCAAGGAAATGTCGATGGGGACATCGAAACGGATCCAGGGTTTTCAATTGTGGGTGGCGCTGCCGCCAGCGTTGGAAAACGCCAGTGTCGACAGCCAGTACCTGGAGTCCAGCGCGATGCCTGAAGTAGGGCCGGCGCGGGTGATTCTCGGCACCTATCAAGGCGTTCAGAGTCCGGTCCGCGCTCCCGCCGGCATGAATTATCTGCTGGTCACGCTGCGTGCCGGGGAATCCTGGCGCTATGTGCCGCCCGATGGACATGAGTCGTTGTGGTTGAGTGTCAGCCGCGGATCCCTTGGCGCGCCCGGGGTGGTCATGGCGGGAGAAATGGTGATCTTCGAACCCGGTAGCGGTGCCGTTACGCTCAAGGCCATGCACGAGGATACGGTCTTCGTGATCGGCTCGGCGTTACCCCATCCCCATGAACTGGCACTGGGCAATTACTCGGTGCATACCAACCCGCAAGCCTTGCGGGCGGGGGAGGCGAAAATCGCCGAGATTGGCGTCCGGTTGCGTGAATATCTGAAAAAGCCCAACGGCTCAGGCAGTGTGCCGGTTTTCAAATAGCCCTGACGTGTGCCTGGCCGTTCGAGCGTTGAAGGGCCGGTCGTTAAAGACCACTGAACAGGCTGATGATCACGGCGTTGACCAGGTCAATGAAAAAACCACATACCAGTGGCACGATCAGGAAGGCCTGGTGCGCCGCGCCGTACTTCTGTGTCACGGTCGACATGTTGACGATGGCTGTCGCCGTGGAGCCGAGGGCGATCCCGCCGAATCCGGAAGCGATCACGCTGGCTTCGTAATCGCGCCCCATGAAGCGGAAGACCACAAAATACGTATAGGCGACCGTCAGCAGAATTTGCAGGGTCAACGCACACAGAATGAACAACAGCGCGCCGCTGAGCTGCCAGAGCTGAAGCCCCATCAGGGCCATGGTCAAAAACATGCCCAGGCAGATATCGGAGATCAGCGACAGACCCAGGCTGGCGCCGCTCCAGCTTTTCAGGCGTTTATCACCCACAAAGGCCAGCACAAGGTGGTGAATGACGATGCCCGCGAACAGGCAGCTGACAAATTTGGGCAGGGTGACGCCGGCATCGACCAGCAGCAGGTTGAGCCCATAGCCGAGCATCAGGGTCAGGTTGAGCCACATCCACGCCCAGAGCACGTCGTAGTAGTCCAGCGCCTTGCTCGGTTGTTGTTCGAGTATGCCGACTTCCAGCTCCGCATCCCTGGACGGCGTCAGTTGATAACGACGTATCAGTCGGTTGGCGATAGGGCCGCCGATGACACAAGCGGCAATCAGGCCGACGGTGTTGCTGGCGATGCCCAGTTCATGGGCGTTACTGATGCCCAGTTTCTCGACGAAAAGCGGTGCCCAGGCCAGGGTGGTGCCCACGCCGCCCGTGAGGGAAATGGAGCCCACCATCAGGCCCGCCTTGGGATCCAGCCCGAACGCCTGGGCCACACCCATGCCCAGCGAGTTCTGCAGGAGAATGAACACAGCGGCGAGTAACAGCAGGATCAGCAACGGGCGCCCACCCTTGAGCAGTTGGCGCATATCCGATTTCAAGCCAATGCCGGCGAAAAAATAGAGCAGCAGGGTGTCGCGAACCTGCAGATCGAATTCGACCTGGATATTCAGGCCGAAGTAGAGCAAGGACGTCACCGCCGCACAGACGAAGCCGCCGACGACCGATTCGGGGATGCAGTATTGCCGGAGAAAGTTGTTGTGCTGGACGAGGGTTTTGCCGAGGAAAAGCAGAAGGATGGCAAGGGTAAAACTCACGAGGCCGTGAACCTGGAAGAGCTGTGAAGTCATTTAAGGCCTACCTAAAAACTGATCAATCATTATCAGGATTCGATCATTCAATGTTTGGACCTGGATCAATGAATGGTCGATACAGCCACTGCCAGCCTTGCTCGTCCAGATAGCCCCCATCATCAGCTACGTCTGTGCGCCAGCAGTGAGGACAGCCTAGCCTGAATGGGAAAACCCACCAGTATTGGCATAGGCCGCCATCACGCTCCCGATAGCCAGTCAAACGGCTGAGTCTAGCGCTTGATCAGGGAAATCTTCGTTCCCTCGATACTGACCCCCGCCATCAACCCTTGCTGGTCGAAGATGAACGCGTAGGCGTCGTCCTTCAGCGTCGAGCTGGACAGGTTCTTCGCCACCCCTTCATCAACCACGACAACCGTTGGCCCCACACCGATTTCCCAGCCCTTGGTTTCGGCTATGTATTTCACGGCTTTATCGGTCATCAGGAAAACCGCATAGCCGTACGACTGGGCGCCGGCCTGCAGGCCCCATGAACCGCTGACGGAGTTGTAGTAATTTTCGACTTTGGTGCCTTTCATCAGGACGCCTTCGCCGTAGCTGCCACCAAACACAAGGCCCGCCTTGATGATTTTCGGGAAAACCAGCACCGCTTTGGCTTCGTGCGAGATTTTTTCGGCAAAAGGATGGGCCTTGTAAAGCAATTGCAAGGCTTGTTTGGCATCGGCATTCAGATCCTCGGCGGTGGCCGCTCCTGCCGTGCTCAGGAAACCGGTCGATGCCAATGTTGCAGTGGCGAGGAAGAACGAGAGGAAGAACCGCATTGATTGAGTCATTTGCATACTCCGCTGAGGGAGCATTGGATGAGAGCAGCGGCAGGCGCCTGCATTTGGCAGGAACTGAATCCGCTGAGGTTATCCGGCGCACCCTGAAATGTGTGAATTCAAGCGTCGCTTTTGTATGAAGCAGGCTCGTAATCACCTGTCATTTGCGATGCCATCAGATGTTGTGACCACTGCGCAATGGCGGTGTTCGTTCGCCAGTCCTTTCTTTGGGGGCTGTCGAGTAAAAAAGGTGTGCGGTGGAACTATTGTCAAAGTTCACGCCGGGGAAACCATTAGTATTTCAAAATGTTTCCTCCGCTCGCCGGAGATAACAGATTTTCAAACCCTCCTACCCCGCAACCCCCGAGCCAGCCATGTAGCGGCATTGGACGGTTGGCGAAGGCTCCGGAACACCCGTCTGCATTGGCGATAAACGGTGAGGTCGAAATGGCGCACTTGTGACCCCTTGAGTTTGTCTAATTTCCTCAACCCGCTGTAACGCAGTTAACGCTTACCATTTCCTTTAATGGAGGGTAGTACCATGGCTGTTATCAATGGGACTGAACAAGGCGACTTCATATTTGGCAACCCGGAGGATGATCAGATCTTCGGCCTGGGTGGAGACGACTTTATCCTGGGTGAAGGAGGCAACGACACGATAGAAGGGGGGGACGGCAACGATGAACTCGTCGGTGGTGACGGCGATGACCTCCTTCGCGGAGGCGCCGGACTCGACAGTCTTACGGGCAGTGTCGGTGCCGATACCCTGACTGGGGGCGCGGATAATGACGCTTTCAACTGGTTTGTCGGCAGTGGCGTGGAATCCTCTTCCCTGGCCCGCGACACAGTGACCGACTTCCAGGGGGCCGGCGTTGCCGGTGGTGACAACCTGCTTCTTTCCGCGAGCAACCGCCTGGTTTTCGAGGGGGCTCGCCCCACGGTGCCGACGCTGGGCGCTTCGCTCGGTTTCGGTGGCAACGGCTTTACCGAGGTGTTCTATGCCGTAGGTGCCGCCAGCACGCTGCTGTTCGCGGACTCCAACGACAATGGCGTGCTCGACGCCAGTGACTTCTCCGTACAACTCACGGGGCAGCACAACCTCACAAGAGCCGATTTCGGCACCACGGCCTTCGTCGTGCGTGGCACCGAGGGCAATGACGTGATCAACGGCACCCCGGACGCCGATACAATCTTCGCGCTCGGTGGCAACGACGTGGTGAACGCCGGCAACGGCAATGACATCGTCGACGGCGGCGCCGGCAACGACATCCTCAACGGTGGCGCGGGAATCGACCGGCTTACCGGGGGGCTGGGCAATGACACCCTCAACGGTGGCGATGACCGCGACCTCATCACCGGGGGCGACGGCAACGACATCATTGATGGTGGCGCCGGCAATGACACGACGCTTTCCGGCGGTAACGGCACTGATATCGTCAATGGCGGTGCCGGCAACGATACCCTCGACGGCGATGCCGGTAACGACCAGTTGTTCGGTGGTGTCGGTAACGACGACTTCTTTGGCGGCGAGGGTAACGACCAGATCTTCGGCGAGGACGGCAACGACGAACTGTTCGGTGATGCCGGCAACGACCAGTTGTTCGGCGGCAATGGTGACGACGCGCTCGAAGGCGACGCCGGGGCAGACCAGTTGAACGGCGGTGCCGGCAATGACGAGTTCGAGTTCTTCCTTGGCTCGTTCAACCCGAGCTCGACCTTCGCGATTTTCGATACGGTCCAGGACTTCCAGGGCGCAGGTGTGGCCGGCGGCGATACGCTCGAGCTGAACGATGAGTTCGTATTTCGTGGCCAGGTTACGCTCAATCCACAGCTTGGCGCGGTACTGGTCGGCGGTGGTAACGGCATCACCGATCTGTTCTACACGGTCCGCCAGGGCAACACCTGGCTGATAGCGGACGACGATGACAACGGCCGGCTCGACAGCACCGACTTCACTGTGAACTTCCTTGGCGTCAACAACTTCACGGTGGGCGACTTCGGTAACAATACCGAGTTCGTCACGGCGGGCACCGATGGCAACGACATCATTGTCGGCACCGATGGCGACGACAAGATCTTCGGCCTCGGCGGCAACGACCAGTTGTTCGGTCAGGCAGGAGAGGATTTGCTCGATGGCGGTACGGGGGACGACGTGCTACTCAGCGGCACTGGCCTGGATAATTTGTTCGGCGGCGAGGGTAACGACACACTCACCATCGAGGATTTCGGCAGTGCCTTCGGCGGAGCCGGCAACGACCTGGTGATCGGCAGCAGCGCCGAGTTCGCCTTCCAGACGACCCTTGAGGGCAATGAAGGCAACGACACGCTGCAATCGGGCAGTGCAGGCGCCTTCATGATTGGTGGCACCGGGGACGACCGGCTGGTGGGCAGCGCGGCGGGTGATTTCATGGTTGGCAGCGTCCAGTTCGAACCCGGTCTCGATGCGGACAGGTTCCAGTTCGGTGCCCTCTGGGGGACGGACACCATCGCCGACTTCGAGGACGGCACGGACCTGATCGACCTGAGCGCCAGCGGTCTGACCTTCGCCAACCTCACCGTTGGAGTAGAGTTCGGCGAGGCCGTCATCAGCGTCACGGGCCGGCCGGAGGTGGGAACCATCACCTTGAGCGGCGTGCCACAGGCCGCCATCACCGAGTCGGATTTCGCCTTTACGTGAGTGAACGACGCATGCTCGCGCCGATTGAGGGCGTGAGCATGCCTCAGGCCGGGCGACGGGCCCCTTCAAGCGCCAGGGAGACAGCATGACCGTCAAGCGCATGGACAACATCGGCATCGTTGTAGAAGACATCGACGCTGCCATTGAGTTCTTCACCGAACTGGGCCTTGAACTTGAGGGGCGCGCCCCCATCGAGGGCGACTGGGCAGATGGCGTCACAGGATTGCGCGACATGCGCGTCGAGATTGCCATGATGCGCACGCCGGACGGTCACAGCCGGCTCGAAATTTCCCGATTCCTCGCACCCCCCGTGGTCGCCGATCACCGCACCGCCCCGGTGAACGCGCTCGGTTACCTGCGAGTCATGTTCACCGTGGAAGACATTGACGACACACTTGCCAGGCTCCACACACACGGCGCAGAGCTCGTCGGCAACGTGGTCCGGTACGAAGAGACGTATCGTCTGTGCTACATCCGCGGCCCCGAAGGCATTCTCATCGGACTTGCCCAGGAGCTCGGGCAACACGCTTCTCGATGAGCACCTGCGAAAATGGCTGAGCGTCACCACCGGACCGGTTGCAAGCATGAGATAACCTGGGTGCCTTGCATATCGCTGATCTTAACGATGGAAACTCAGTATTAACCTGGTTGGCTTGTCGGTTTTATTATTGATTATCCAATAGTTTAACAGTCGGTTTTTTCATTTGATGGAATCCGATGCTGCATAAAAAAGCTAGCAGATATCGCATATTGACAGGTAGTCAAGCCAAAACTACCATCCGCCGCCATGAACTTTAAGGCAGCTAATCACGGGTATCTTGCACTTGCTCCGGCACCCGGGTGGAAATGTATATTCATGTGCCTGTTGTGTCTGCAGTATTGCTGAATGTCGAGCCTGTCAGATTCAAACTCAATGTGCGTCAAGGCGAGCCAAAGTGAAAAAGTCACTCATCCTGTTGACCCTGCTTGCACCCCTTATCGCCAATGCTGGCGAACCTGATCACCTGGCCATTTGCAACAGGCTCAAGCCAGATATCACTCGTAGTTACGGCGTGCACAATTTGAATTTGGTGGATAACGGTAGTTCATACGTATCGGGTGAAGGGGTTGTGCTCTGTGTATATGACGGCATTATCCAAAAGTTCTACGCTGATAGTTCTGTCAGGGTTATGGTAACACTGAATATCGCCAGCAATAAATACCGCGCCCTGTTCTAGTAGTGGGTTGTCACTCGTGAACTAGAGGTTCTAATACATTCTCTGCTGGTTTTGAAACCATGCTCTTTCATCAGGCGCTTCAACTCGACTTGTTGAATATTACGCTCTGCCCCTTAACCTGGTGAGTCCAACGGCTTTCGCATAAAACCCGGCGCGCGCGGCCAGTGAGTTTTTTTATCAGGTAAAGGAGCGCAGAATGAGCAGCCCGGCGTTCGAATGAAGTGCCACTGGCGGGGCTGGCGTGTGGTCATCTCGAGCACCAGGGGTAGGGACTCTCTCGGCGATGATGAGCGCTTGCTGACGACGGCAAGGGCTGGAGACGCGCTTTGAAACCATTCCCGCTCAGACCTGGCGCCTCAACTCTGGACATGTTTCTTCAAGCGTGTCTGCCACGTCGTGACGCTGTTCCGCCAACCTTGACGGAAAAGGCTGTCATCCCGGGCATTCCCAATGCTCGCTACAGGCTGGACCACGACCTGACGCCTTTCATTGAGGATGCGGTTCAGTCCAACAAGCGTGAGAGCGAGGTGCTCGCCAAGGCCGGGAAGCCGAACCATATCCTTCCGCTGGCCAATATGCTGGCGGTTTCCGGTGGCGGCGATGCGGGCGCCTTCGCAGCGGGACTGATTGCGGGATGGACGACGCACGGGACTCGCCCCCAGTTCAAGGTCGTCACCGGCATCAGCGCGGGTGCCCTGGTCGCCCCGTTCGCTTACCTGGGGTCCGATTACGACAGCGTGATTCGGTATGTCTCCAACGCAATCGGGCCCAAAGACATTTTTCATTCGCGAAACGTATTAACCCGTTTTGCCAGCGACGGTATAGCGGACAGCAAGCCACTGTCGCGGCTCATCGCAAAATACGTCACGGCACAGATTCTTGCGGCGATCGCGACGGAGTATGCCAAAGGACGAATCCTGCTGATCGGCACAACCGACCTTGATTCGGGCCGGCCCGTCACCTGGAACATGGGCGCGATTGCCGCAAGCCAGGCACCGGGAGCGCTCGACCTCTTTCGCAACATCATGCTCGCGTCAATGAGCATTCCCGGTGCAGTCTCACCCGTCATGATTGATGTGGACGTTGACGGCAAACAGTTCCAGGAAATGCACGTGGACGGAGGGGTCATCACCCAAGTGTTTCTTTACCCGCCCAGCACCGTGATGGCGCTGAGCAAAGCCACCGGCGCACCGTTGCGGTTCGACCGTCATTTCTATGTCATTCGTAACGGGACACTGGAGCCGCAGTGGGCCGGGACCAAGCGCCGCACATTGAGCATCGGCGGCCGGGCCATCAGCGCCTTGATTCAAACCCAGGGGATCAGCGACCTGGAGCGTATCTACCGTATGGCGCAACAGGATGGGGCGGATTTCAATCTTGCGTACATTGGCTCCGACTTTAACTTTGCGCACGATCGGAAATTCGATGGCGAGTACATGAAGCGTTTGTTCGATTACGCCTTTCAACTCAGCGCGAAGGGCTATCCGTGGCATAAATTGCCGTACCTGGAAAACGCTAAACGGTGAAACAAGCGTGTCATCAAGCGTTCAGATTTTTTCCGGGGAAACCACCCACACGCTGCAGGGCAACTTGTACAGCAGGTGTTCCACCGTGCTGCCAACCAGCCGCTCCATGCCGCGATGACCAATGCGTCCCATGACAATCACATCGCTGTCATAAGTCTGCGCGTAGCTGGATAGCACCTTGACCGGATTGCCCATGATCATGTGCTGGTGCTCCGGCGGGATACCGTTGCGCTCAGAAAGTTCGCGAAACGCATCAGCCTGCGCCTCGAACAGCGACTTGGCTTTTCCCGAGGAAAAAAACGCCGATCCATTGCTGAAACCGAATTCGTCTGCACTGATGCTGGAAAGGTCATGGGCGTAGATCACGTCCAGTTCTGCATTGCAGGTGCTCGCCAGTTTGGAGGCCTCGCGCAGAATGCTGTCGTTGAAGCCTTCGTATTGCTCATCAGAATGAAAAGGGTCAACGGCGGCGACGATCTTGCGCGGTAAAGTGTTGTGCGAATGACTGACAAAATGCAGGGGCACCGGGCATTCACGTAGCAGGTGGATATCCAATGGTGTAAACATCAGGCGTGACAACAGCGATTCGTGTTCCAGTGCCTTGATCAATACGGCCATCGGCTGTTCTTTGAGATGAATGAGGATTTCCTGCAAAGGCCTTTCGACCCAGACGACTTCCGTGGTGACGTGCACACCGATCTTGCGCAAGGGGCGGGCCTGGTCTTCGAGCCACTGACGATGGCGCTCGACATAGCCCAGCCGCATCTGTTCCAGCGCCTGTCCATTGACCATTCCGGCAGTCGCCAGCCCTTCAAGATAATCAAACGCCACGATGTGCAGGGCAGCATCTGAAGCCTTGGCCAAGGCAGCGGCCCGGTCGAAGGCTGGGCTGTTTTCCATCAACGGCGAGACGACCAGCATGAAGCGTAATTGATCGGACATGACAGACCTCCGGTAGGTAATCGCGCAATCGCTTGCCCCTAGCCTGCCGCTGTTCAGAGCGCCGGGTTTGATCTTTGTCAAATGGAAGGGAACGGATGGCGTTGCCCGACGTGCGGTTGTCCGGGCTTCGTCCAGTGACGAAATTGTTGACCGTTATCAATTTTTCGTCCGGCTCCCCGGCGCAATCTTTGGGCTCATGCTGAACTGCGGCATACGTACGGTGGAGGAGGGAGCATCACGGCAACCATGAGAGCGGCTGTATTCGTCGAAAGGAACCGGACCATGCATTCTCGAAGCAGTACGGAGGACTCTATGATCATTGATATCAAGGCAAAACCGGCAAGCCATTGCTGGGTTGTGTGCATGGATGCCTTGAAAGTGAACTTCAACACACTGGGAGAAGCACAGGCATTTGTTGGCCAGCTCACGGCGCGTATCGAGGCGCCCCATGTCTGGCCAAGCGGCGCTAGCCTGGCAGGGGCGGCCCTGAAGGATATCGCGCGCGCAACTGATAAAAATCAAGTGGTCGGAACAAGGAGCAATCAATCTGTGGTTCTACTCCCGGATTGAAATGGCTGCGTGCCGAGGTGCCCCATGACGCAATCTCAGCGTTTACTCTTGATCGCTCCTTCAGCCATGAATCGAACACCGGCATTCGACCGGGCTGCTGCGCTCGCGATCGCGATGCAATTGCCGTTGCACATCGTGGCGTTCGACTATTCCCAGGCCCTGGCGGTGGCCGGGTTGTTCGCCCCGGAACAATTCAGTCGGGCTCGGGACGGCTACTTGCAAACCCATCGCCAATGGCTCGTGGATCAGGCCGGATTGATGAGCAAGCAGGGGGTCGAGGCCACCAGCGAAGTGGTGTGGGTACAGCATCCTTATGAGGAGATTCTGAACTTCATCAATGAGATGCCGCTGACGCTGATCATCAAGGACGCCCAGGAAGAATCGGCGTTAAAACGAGTATTTTTTACTCCGCTGGATTGGCAGCTGCTGCGCGATTGTCCTGTGCCGGTGCATCTGGTGACGACTGCGCTGAATGCCCGACCACGCAACGTGCTGGCCATCATTGATGTGTTGCGTGATGAAGATCAGGACCGCGTGTTCAACGACCAGGTTATCGACGCCGCGGCGAAACTGGCGGCGGTCTGTGATGCCAGTCTTGAGTTGCTGCATGTGTATGACTGGACGGCTGTATACGTACAGGACATGGGCATTGCCGCATTGCCGCTGGCCAGCGGGATCCATGAAATGTTGGGAGCGGCTCAGCATGAGGCATTTGCGGCCATCGCTGAGCGCCACGGCGTGTCACCGGAGCATCGTCACTTCATAGTGGGGGCACCCGTACCGGGTATTTGTGAGTTTGTCTTCAAGCGCCGCTGCGATGTCATTGTCATGGGCACGGTACAGCACAAGGGCCTGAGCAAATTACTCGGAACCACCGCCGAGCAACTGCTGCATCGGGCGCCGTGCAGTGTGCTGGCGATCAAGCCGGGAAGAATGCTGCAATCCTGAGGGCTTGATCGCCCCGCGACGAGTCGTTGGCCGGAGCATCGAGCAGCGATTGTCTACAGGTAAAGATGATGAATCACCTGACGGCTGTCGTCGGGATCATTGTGTGTCTCGAATCCGAGTGCCTTGACCAGGTCGCGCATGGGGGCATTGCTGGAGGCGTCCACCGAATACATCTGGCGAAAGCCGTTTTTGCGGGCGGCCTTGATCAGATGCACCATCAGTAAAGTGCCCAGCCCCAAATGCATCCATTCATCGGCAACCGTTACGGCACATTCACACTCATGCTCGCGGGTGGCCGCGTAACGGCTGATGCCGATCTCGACCAGATCCCCTTTGTCATGGACCAGGGCGACATAGGCCACACGCTGTTCATTGTCCGTGTCCATCAACTGATCGAGCATCGCAGCGCCGGGTTCGCCGATCTGCGCGAGAAAGCGCATGTGCCGGGATTCGGGAGACAGTCGTTTGATGAAAGCGTATTCACGGTCGCGATCCTTCTGCGCCAGTGGTCGGATCAAAACGTGGCGACCGTCCCTGAGCGCTTCTATCCAGTATTGGCCGTCGACCGCGGCATAGGTGGCCGCGGCCCGATCGTTGTGGTCTTTGACGGTAAGCATGGGGTGTTCCTCCAGTGCGGTTTGCAAGATTGGCATGCGGAAAAAATCGCGTTTGAGTTCTTTTCTACTCCGCTGGCGACGTTTGAATCTGATCTGGATCAGACAGCTGTGCCGGCGGCACCGGTTTGCGTGAGCTTGATGTAAATCAAACCGCGCCAGGTGATAGAGCGCAGTCTTGAAAACATCCCGGCACTGTATGACCGGAGTCGAACGGAGGTGTGTGATGGGTCAATATCAACGTTTTCTGCTGATCGCTGACCAAAACCTGCATCAGTCTCCCGCCCAGCTGCGTGCCGTCGCCTTGGCCAAGGCAGCCGGGGCCGTACTGGATGTGCGGGCCTTTGTCGAACCGGCACCGGTGGTGCATTTATGGCAAGAAAAAGTAGATGACGCAGAGCAACAGCGGTATTTGCGTCGCTACCGCCGCTGGGAGGCCGAAGAGCTCGATCGACTCAGCGACCTGGGGCTGCAGGTGACGGTCAAAGCCGTCTTCACCACCCATGCGTTGCTGGATATCTTGAAGACGGTCGAGGATCTCAAGCCCGACCTGTTGATCAAGGATGTAACCCTTGAACCTGTGCTCAAGCGAGTGTTCATCACCCCGCTTGATTGTCACTTATTGCGTGAGTGCCCGATCCCCGTGCATCTGGTCAACCACGTTCGTTACAGCTTGCCGCACCGAATCGTGGCGGCAGTGGATCCGTTCGATCCGTCGACACAATTGAGCGGTTTGAACGACACCATCATTCAGACCGCCAACGCCCTGGCCCTGCACTGCGATGCGCCGTTGCACCTGCTTTACGCCTATGACCTGTCGCCGGCTTTCAACAGCGACGCGCCATTGGCCGGGGGCGGTTGGGGCGTGGATCTGAGCGAAGAGCTGCGTCAATCCTTGCACCAGGCGTTTGTTGCACTGGCGGAGCGCCACGGGGTGCCACCGGAGCGACGGCATTTCGTCATGGGACTGCCGGTGCCGGTGATCAGTGAGTTTGTCGAGCAATACCTGGCCGATGTCGTGGTGATGGGGACTGCGAATCGGGTGGGGCTCGATCGGTTGATCGGCAGCAACACCGAGCGGGCGCTGTACTCTGTACCGGGCAGTCTGTTGGTGGTCAGGTCGCGTGTCAGGGAATGAACGCTATCGCACCGTTGAACTGACCTGTGCGCAACAGCTCCAGCTGGCACAAGGGCACGCATGCAGATTCTCCAGGCTGCAGGTGTCAGTGGAGGTTGCGATGGCAGCCCACGATCAGTTGCTTGAGCCCGTCCATGTTCAGGATCTTGACGTCGCGGCCGCTTATTTCCACCAATCCCTGGTCTCGCAGGTGCGCAATGCCCCGACAGATGGTTTCAAGGCGCAGGCCCAGGTAGGAGCCAATTTCCTCCCGACGCATTTTCAGCACAAAGCTGATGGACGAATAACCTCGGGTATTCAAGCGCTGCGACCAATTGAGGAGAAAAGCGGCCAGGCGTTCATCCGCGTTCATGTTGCCCAGCATCATCAGCATGTCGTGATCGCGAACGATTTCCCGGCTGAGGATTTTGTTCAGGTTGTGCTGCAACGAAGGCAGTTCCCGGGCAAGTTTTTCCAGGTGAGCAAAATGGATGGGGCAGACCTCGCTATCTTCCAAAGCAACGGCATTACACGCATGCAGATCGGTGCTGATGGCATCCAGACCAAGCATTTCGCCGGGGATCTGGAACCCTGTGACTTGCTCGCGACCATCGACCGACAGCACGCTGGTCTTGAACGAACCGATTCGCACCGCATACAGCGAACGCAACGGGTCGCCCGCGCGGTAAAGCGTTGCGCCCTTTTTGACCTTGAATCGTTGCACGATCAGTGTGTCGAGACGTTCGATTTCCGGACCGGTCAGGCCAAGCGGCAGGCACAGCTCCAGAACGCTGCAGTTGGAACATGCAGACTTGAGGTTTTGACTTTGAATCTGCATGGCTTCAGACATGACATGTCTCCCCACGGATAGGATCAGCATACGCGCTAGCAGCCCAGGCCACCCTTTGTTCCAACTTATAGTGGATGTAATAGACGAACGGGTGAAAGCCTCGTTGCCTCTGCTGGACCAATGTCCATTGCTTATGCGTCATTCAGTCAATGCGCACTTTCTGAGCGTTGATGTAAATCAAGTCATGAGCGCTGCAGGCGCTCAGAATCAAGAAAAACCTGTTGGTGGCCTGATCCGCTGGCGGAGAAGTTCAAGAGCGATTTTTCGAGTGCCGGGCAACTGCAGGCACATGACGTCCAGGCTGAGCCGAATATCCACCTCAAGGGAGATTTATCATGAGCCAGTATCAACGCCTGTTACTGATCATCAACCCGGCCTTGCGCCATTCCTCAGCCATGAATCATGCAGCGGCGCTGGCCAAGGCCAGCGGTGCAAGTTTGCATATCGCGGCGCTGACCCCTTCGTCCAGATGGTTATCTCTGCTTGAAGAGGGCGATCGAGAATCGGGTCGGGAGCGCTACCTGCAGGACCATCGCGGCTGGCTTGAGGCTCAGGCCGAAAATCTGCGTGGCAGGGGGATAGAGGTGACCACCGAGGTGGCCTGGGCCGAGGATATGAAGCAAGACATCATTGAATACGTCACGGACATGCAGCCTGACGTGTTGATCAAGGAGATTCAGCATGAGTCCGCGCTCAAGCGGGCCTTCTTCACCCCGTTGGATTGGCATTTGTTGCGTCACTGTCCGGTGCCGGTGTTTCTGGTGGGCGGGAGCAGCTTCGTTTTGCCTCGCAAGGTAGTAGCAGCGGTCGAGGTATCGGATGTCGAGTCTACCGACAATGAACTGAACGACCGAATCATCAAGCAGGCTTGCAGCCTTGCGATGCAGTGCAACGCCGAGCTGCATTTGCTGTATGCCTGCGATATCTCGGCCGCTTTTCTGGCGGACATGGGCGGCCTGACCCTCGCTGACCTGACCCACGCGCTTCGCAGAGACCTGGAAACGTCGTTCATTGAGTTGGCAGATCGGTTCGGAGTGCCCTCCGATCGTCGACATTTCATTGAGGGAAACCCGGTGAAGGCGTTGAGTGAGTTTGCCGATGAACACAATGTGGATGTGATCGTGATGGGCAGAGTCCAGTCCCATGGTGTGGACAAGCTTCTGGGCAGCACGACCGAGCATATTCTGTATCAGGTGCCCTGCTGCGTTCTGGCGGTCTAGATCCTGTCCGTACCAGACTTGATCCAGACCGTCAGTTGAGTCTGATACGAGTCAGAAAGGGGATTATTTGCGCTTCCAGTACTTTTGCATTTCCAGAAACAGGAAGGATGCGGTCCATGTGATGAGCACCAGTCCGGTAAGGGCTTGTAGACCGGTCAAGTATTTGAGGTTGCCCTCAGGCGAAATATCGCCGAAGCCGATGGTCGTGTACGTCGTAAAGGAAAAGTAAACGCAGTCCATCAGCGAACCGTCGAAGTTGCCCGTCAGGCTGCCCCATCCCCCTGAGTGCACCATCAGGTAATAGACCAGCGCAAAGCACCAGACCTCCATGGCGTGGGCCAGGAGGGCGCCGAATACGCCAACCACGATTCTGAAGCGGTTCCACACCTTGAGCCGGGGCAGCCAGTCATTCAGGCGTAACAGGCATTCGTAGTGGATCACTACGGCGATGACCACCACCAGCGTATTGATCAGCGTGACTGCCAGCATGGCAAATCTCCAGCGATAGGGGAGGCGGTGCATCAGCGTAGTTCTACGTCAGGAAGCCGGAAAATCGTTGAGCTGAATCAACAAGGGTTTAAGTCATCGAAAGCCAGTCGCTCCGTTAACGATAGCTGTTGATTAGTTGATAAAAGTCAGATCCCCCACGGTACAACGCCAAATAATCGAACTGCCGCTTTCCGGTCGCAACAAGTCGACAGGACTTTTTGCTGGCTGCAGTCATGAGTTCGCTCGAAGTAACAAACGTTTGACTCAAGGCTCGACAGCCAGGCGGGTTTGCACTCAGGCAGGTTTCAGGGCGAGGTATGTGATGCTCAAACTCAAACGCATTCTATTGATAGCCCCCAGCGAAATGACCCTGACCCCGGCGTTTGAGCGTGCACATGCCTTGGCTGGTGCAACCGGTGCCTTATTGCACATTGTCGCGTTCGATTATGTCCAGGCCCTGGCGGTAGCCGGTCTGCTTGACCATGACGCGATGGCACAGGCACGAGAAGGCTATCTGCAAGTTCACCGTCATTGGCTGGAGCAGCAGGCCCGGTTTCAACGATGCAGCGGCATACAGGTGACCACCGAAGTGGTCTGGGCCAGGTCGAGCCTGACAAACCTGCTGGAGTACGTGAACGACTTTCTTCCGGACCTGGTGATCAAGGACACCCATTATGTGCCGGCTCTGGACCGCGCCTTTCATCGGCCTGTGGACTGGCGATTGCTACGCGAGTGTCCGACCCACCTGCACCTGGTGACCAGCGCCATAAATCCCAAGCCCTTGAAAATTCTCGCGGCGATCGATCTGTCCCATCTGGAGGAACTCACTCAGGGATTAAATGACCGAATACTCGACCTGGCCTCTACTTTGGCGGCCAGTTGCGGTGCGCAGTTGCACTTGCTTAACGTCAGTCGTTGGTCAGAGATAAGCGATGCGCCGATGAGTGTACCGACAGGCAGTCTTGATCCGAGTTTGAGAGACGCTATCGAGGATGTCCAACAAGAGGCGTTCGATGTGCTTGCCGAGCGTTACTGCATCAAGGATGCCCGTCGACATTTATTGACGGGCTCCCCCCACAAGGTTATCGCGCGGTTCGCTCAACAGCATGCTTTCGACATGGTGGTGCTGGGCACGGCTTATCACCATGGGCCCGAGCGGTTTATCGGCGATACCGCCGAGAGCGTGTTGAACCGGGCACCGTGCAGTTTGATGATCGTCAAGCCATTATCGGGGGGCGGGATGTAGGAAGGCGGGAAATCACGACGCTGGAATCATCGGTGTACCGCTTTCGGCGGCGATGTCCTTTGGGCCAGGCATTAGGGCTCCGAAGTGAAATTTGTTTGAGCGAACACAAAAAATCCCGAAAGCATTTCTGTTTTCGGGATTTTTCATTGTTTCGCGACGGTGAAGCTAGTTGCTCTCGACTTTCCCTTAGACACCAGCTGCCAGAGGGAACAACCCTGCTACCAAGCAAGCGATCAAGATGAGGAAGCTCAGCGCAAACGCCCATTTCATGGTGTATTTCTGGTGGTCGCTGAACTCCACACCTGCCAAGCCACAGAGCAGGTAGGTCGAGGCCACAAGAGGGCTCAGAAGGTGAACAGGTTGACCTACCAGCGAGGCACGGCCAATTTCGGCGTGGGTAATGCCATAGACTTCGGCAGCCTTGGCAAGTACTGGAAGCACACCATAGTAGAAGGCGTCATTGGACATGAAGAACGTGCCCGGAATACTCGCCAGCGCGGTTATCGGCGCCATGTATGGGCCCCAGGTCGCTGGTAGCATTGCCAGGAAGCTCGCTGACATTGCATTGACCATGCCCGTTCCGGAAAGAATGCCAGCCAGAATGCCGGCTGCCAGGAAGATCGCGATCTGGTTCAGGGCTGTTGGAGCGTGCGCGGAGATACGACGACGCTGATCGTTCATGTGTGGGTAGTTGATCACCAATGCAACGGAGAACGCGACCATGAACAAAATGGAAAGTGGCAAGATTTCCACCACCAGGCCGGCCATCAAAGCAATCGTCAGGCCCGCGTTCAACCAAAACAGTTTTGGACGACGCAGTTCGGCATTTTCGTCTGACATCGATGGCAGACCTTCGTCAGTCTCATCGTCAAAAACTGTGGCAGCAGCACCCACTGACAAGCGCAGTTTTCCAAGACGTTGACGCTCACGAATACCGATGAAGTAAGCCAGCGCCAGAACACCGAGGAAGCCCACTACCATAACGGGAATAAGCGGGATAAAGAGCTCGGACGTGTCGACCTGCAGGGAAGCTGCGGCACGTGCAAGTGGTCCGCCCCATGGCAATAGGTTTGTCACACTTGCCGCCAGAATGACCACGCACGTCAGCGACAAGGGTTCGAGCCTCAGTCGTTTGAAGAGAGGCAGCATCGCTGTGACGGTGATCATGTAGGTTGTCGAACCGTCGCCATCCAGCGACACCATGCCTGCAAGCAGGGTCGCGAAAACGACGGCCTTCATCGGGTCGCCATTGATCAGCTTGATGAACTTTCGAATGATCGGATCGAACAGACCGGTATCAAACATCACGCCGAAGTAGAGGATCGCGAACATCACCATGACCGCGGTCGGCGCTACCTTTTTCAGGCCGTCGATCATCATGTTGCCCATGTCCGGACCGAATCCCGCCATGAGCGCGAATACGATCGGAACTGTTGTCATCGCTACCAACGGTGACAACCGCTTGGTCATGATCAGTGCCATGAAGGTCACAATCATGCCGTAGCCGAGTATTGAGAGCATTTGTATCACCTTGACGTAAAGTACAATTGTTTTTATGGGATCTGCGCAAAAAAGCGCATCAAGGTTCCCGCTGTATTTTTGGTTTGATCCAGCGGGTTGCCGCTGAGTCTCACACGAGTATCAACTCATGTGAAGGCCACCATTAAGCGAGAAGTCAGCACCATTCGCATACCCAGCCTCGTCCGAGGCCAGCCAGGCGCATACCGCCGCGATCTCCTCGGGTGTTCCAAGGCGACGAGTCGGAATGTCCTGGATGATGCGATCCATCGCGTCCGCCGTGGTGACAGACTTGAGTTTGGCAGTGGCGATGTAGCCAGGAGACACGGTATTCACCGTAACTCCGCGGGAACCGACTTCTCGTGCCAGTGCGCGAGTGAAGCCTCGGATTGCCGACTTTGCAGTTGAGTAGTTGACCTGACCTACTTGGCCCAGTTGGGCGTTTACTGAAGAAATGTTGATCACTCGTCCCCAGCCTCGTTCAGCCATGCCATCGATAACCTGTTTGGTTACGTTGAACAGCGAGTTGAGGTTGGTATCGATGACCGTGGCCCAGTCATTGGGCTGCATGTCCTGAAAAACAACGTTCCGAGCGGTGCCGGCGTTGTTGATCAAAACGTCAACGGGGCCGACATTTTTCTTGATTTGATCGAAAGCCTTCCGGCAGGACTCCCAGTCAGCAACGCTGCCTTCAGAAGCGATGAAGTTAAAGCCAAGCTCCTTTTGTTGGGCGAGCCAGGTGTCCTTCAGAGGCGAGTCAGGGCCGCATCCTGCGACGACGGTGAATCCGTCACGTGCCAGTCGTTGGCAAACTGCGGTGCCCAGGTTTCCCATACCTGCAGTAACAAATGCGATCTTTTTGTTCATGCGCAAACTCCTGTTGTGTTTTTTGTTGGGAGCATTGATTGCAACCTTTGAAGGCTACTGGGGGCTAATAAACCCCAGTCGAAATTGTTTTGCAAGGTTACGGAGTACAATTTCGCCAAAAAGAAACAATTTCTTACCAGCGGTCATCTTCATGGGGATGCGGTTTCATGATCCTCCAGAGTTCTTCCAGCCCATCGAGCGTCGAGGTGCGAGGGCGGTACTCGCAACCCACCCAGCCCTGATAGGCCCGGTCTTCCAGCATGGAGAGCAGTTTCGGGAAGTCGATGTTGCCTGTGCCTGGCTCGTTGCGGCCGGGAAAGTCAGCGACCTGAATGTGCCTCACCCGCGACCACCATTGATTGAGCTTGCGCAGGCAATCCACGCCGAGAAGCTCGGTGTGGTAGGTGTCCAGGATCAGTCCTAGGCCGGGCAGGGTCTCGAGCATCTCTTCAGCGAAGTCGAAGTGGCTCATCAGGTAACCCGGGACTTCATCTGAGCTGATGACTTCAATCAAAGGCTCGATGCCTTCTCCAGTCAAGAACTCAACGGCGTACTTCAGATTGCGACGGTAAATGCCGCTATCGGCAATGACCCCAAGTTCTGCCTGCGACACCCCTGACATCAGGTGAACCATTCGGCAGTCGAGTGCACTGGCATATTCAACGGCCTTGGTTAGATCCGATCGAAATGCTTCTTTTGAACTGCAAATGCCGGTGTTGCCTTTGGTTGGGCCCGATGGCGCGGCGAATTGCACCATCTGGAGTTCATGCTCGCGGAGAAGCTCTGCGATGTGCGGAGCTTCGTATTCATAGGGCGAGGGAAACTCGATGGCTCGAAAACCCGCGTTGGCCGCTGCCGAGAACCGCTCCAGAAAAGGCAATTCCGTAAACTGGAAGCCGATGTGCGCGTTCAACCTGGTCATGGGTGACTCCTCAAATCTTCGAATCTGCATCAGGCGTTCAGAAGGTTGCGCAGCTTCAATACGGCGCTGTCGGGTGTTGTCAGTACAGGCAGACCACTTGCTTGGCTCACCCTTTGTGCTGCACTGGTCATGGAAAATTGTGCAAAACACAGCAGCTCGCTATTGGTAGGGGGGCGTGCGGAATCGACGATAAGCGTGTCATGTCGCTCGGCATTCCCCTTGCGCAATTCGGCGAGTGCTTCTGGGCAGACAACGGAATTGAGCTCAATATCGACACCCAGTTGTTGCGCATAGGCTTGAAATTCCTCGGTCATCGATGCAATGGCCGGCTGGAAAGTCGCAAGTATGGTGATTTTTCCGGTGCGTTGAATGGCCTCCTCGATCATGGCTTCGTTCGGTTTAAGTACCGGAATGCTCAGCGAGCGCTTGCACAAATCGATCGCGTCACCGAATGCCGAACACGTAAACAAGATCGCATCAGCACCGGACTCTGCGGCGTAGGTAGCGAGTTTCAAGAACCGCTGGCTCAATGCCGGAGTCAGTTCACCGGCCTCGGCCAAATCGCTGGAAAGCGAATCTTCCAATAAATTGGCCAGCCTGGCCTCAGGCCAAAGCCGAGTGAATGCTTCAGTAATGGGGGCGATTGCTACTGGTGTTGCATGGATCAAATAGATGCGTGGTGCGGTCATGACGGATTCCTGGATTGCTGTAGGTCAAGTTGGTGTACGGTGAAGTCCTGAAGTGTCACTGGCGTGTTGATGTGCATCAGGTGTGTTATTTTTCTTTAAAGCTTGGTGTTGGATGTATCGCTCCATCCCAGGCAATGCATTGATGTCATCCTCCTCTGATTATCGGTTTCCATGAACTCAGCAGAATCGACTCTTCAACAACCCTTGGTGGGCGAACCAGCCAAAATGAAGCCCAAGATAAAGAAAGACCTTGCGGAGCAGTTGGCACCCAAGATCATCGACATGGCCAGAGCCCGGTCGATGCGCGCTGGTGATCCTTTGCGCGAGGAGTCTTTTGCCAAGGAGTTGGGAGTTTCCCGATCTCCGATTCGACGAGGTTTCGCGTTGTTGGCCGAATTGGGTCTGGCGACCAAGGAGCCGAACCGAGGTTATTTCCTGACAGCTGACGCGCGAGGAATCGACAGTCGCAAGCTCCCTCTGGAAGTCGATCCGTTTGAAGACTTCTATTTGCGCGTTGTCGACGACGTCTTGCGTGGTGACATTCCCACGACTTTTTTTGAAGCCGAGTTGATGCGCAAATATGAGGTGCCGAGAGGACAGCTCATGAAGGTTCTGACCCGGCTGGCCAATGAAGCAATGATTGAGCGCAAGCCGGGGCAGGGGTGGGAGATCAACAGTTTTCTGCACGACTCCAAAGCCCATATTCAGAGCTACCGCTTTCGCATGGCAATCGAACCGGCTGCGGTATTGGAACCGGGTTACGAGGTGGATAAGCCAGCGTTTGCCAAAGCGCGGGAAATCCAGCAGCAACTGCTCGATGGCGACATTTTCACCTTGTCGCGATCGCAGCTGTTTCAGATCGGTTCGCAGCTTCATGAGCTGGTGGTGCGCTGCTCGGGCAACGCTTTCTTTCTTGAGGCTATCCGCCGCCAGAACCAATTGCGTCGGTTCATGGCCTACAAGGCCAACGTGGATCGGCCTCGCTTGATCAACCAATGTAAAGAACACATCCATCTTCTTGATCTCATCGAAAGTGGACAGCGAGAGGCGGCGGCGGAATTTCTACGCAACCACCTTGATGTGGTCGGGCGGCAGAAAACAGATAAAGAGGCCAAGGATGAGCTGGAGTACCAGCGCAGCCTTGAAGTATCGGTTGTCAGCTAGCGCTCAGCTCGTTTAACAGCACCACGCCATCGTCATCGCCGAACAGTTGGTCTCCATCGGCGATGGTGTGCCCGGCGAATTCCACCGATATGCCAATCTGTCCCTCGTTTCGCTTGACGGTCTTGCGCGGGGATGTGCCCAGTGCCTTGATGGCGATCGGCATATCGCGCAGCGCCGCTTTGTCGCGGATGTAACCGTAAATCAACACACCGACCCAGCCGTTCTTGACCAGATCCTCAGCGATCACATCGCCAAACAGCGCGTAGCGGTCACTGCCACCACCGTCCGCCACCAGCACCCGGCCGTGTCCTGGCAGACTGCTTATCTCCTTGATCCTGGAATTGTCCTCGAAACATTTGAGGGTGAAGGCGCGTCCCTCGAAATCATTTTTGCCGCCAAAGTCCTGAAAAATCGGGGACAGCACGCGAATTGAGTCTGGGTACTGATCGCAAAGATCGGAGGTTTTAACTGTCATGCAGGATCTCCTGGGAAAGTGAAATGGGTGACCGTTGAGCGTAAAGGTTGCACAAACTGAATATTCATGCAATAAAATGCAATCTGTCGAGGGCGATAGCGCTACTGCTCCCCGTAACGTCTCAGGACGAACGGGAGCAAAAGGTTGAGGACTTCGTCTCGCCAATATTGTACTTTGTATTTACGATGTACAGAAATGGAGCCGGTTCATCACGCACAGGCTTCGAAAAAATTCAGTTCAAACAATAAGTAAGGGGTATGCGATGCGTATTTTGGTTCTTCCTGGTGACGGTATTGGTCCAGAAATCGTTGAATCTTCGATGTCGGTGCTCAAGGCTGCCAACACAAAATTCGATCTGGGCTTGAGCTTCGATTACGACGATGTCGGTTTCACAAGCCTGGATAAATACGGCACAACTTTGCGTGATGAAGTGCTGGAAAAGGCCAAAAGCTACGACGGCATCATTCTCGGCACCCAGTCGCACGCCGACTATCCAGTGCCTGAAAAAGGCGGTCGCAACGTTTCTGCCGGTTTCCGTATCGGCCTGGATCTCTACGCCAACGTACGTCCTGCTCGTACTCGTCCATTCCTGACTTCCAACATGAAGGAAGGCAAGACCATGGACCTGGTGATCATGCGTGAAGCGACTGAAGGCTTTTATCCAGATCGCAACATGAGCCGTGGTTGGGGCGAAGTGATGCCGACTCCGGATATGGCTTTATCCACACGTAAAATCACTCGTCATTGCAGCGAGCGTATCGCCCGCCGTGCATTCGAGCTGGCTATGAAGCGTGGCAAGAAAGTCACCGCTATTCATAAGGCCAACAGCTTCCACATGACTGACGGTCTGTTCCTCGAGTGCGTTCGCGATGTAGCGAAGGACTTCCCGGAGGTCGCGCTGGACGATCTGCTGGTCGATGCCTCCACTGCCCACCTGGTACGTAGCCCTGAGCGCTTCGACGTTCTGGTCGCGACCAACTTCTACGGCGACATCATCAGCGACCTTGCCAGTGAACTGTCGGGCAGCCTGGGTCTGGCCGGTTCCATGATGGCCAGCGACACTCATTGCTGCGCCCAGGCCCAGCACGGCTCTGCGCCGGATATCGCCGGTCAGGACAAGGCCAACCCGGTTTCGATGATTCTGTCCGTTGGCATGCTGCTGCAGTGGATGGGCGAGCACCACAATAAAGAAGCGCTGATCAAGGCCGGCCTGGAAATGGAAAAGGCAGTGGATGTTGTGCTGCAGGATCCTAAGCAGCGCACGCCTGATCTGGGCGGCTCCAGCGGTACCAAATCGTTCGGCGAAGCTGTAGCCAAAGCCATTCTGGGCTGATTGAAACGGGCGGCATGCCAGGCATGCCGCCCGTTGTCTGGAATGTTGCGGATCTATAACAAGAAATCGCCTGTTCTCCTTTTGGATATCCAAAGGAGGAGGGCACGAGGAGACCACAGTGAGTCAATTACTACTCGGTTGCATCGCTGATGACTTCACCGGCGGTACGGATTTGGCAAGTACGCTGGTACGTGGCGGCATGCGCACGCTACAAGTGATCGGCGTGCCGCAAGGGCCTCTGCCTGATGACATCGATGCTGTCGTCATTGCCCTGAAAAGCCGTACCGTCAGCCCGGAAGAAGCCGTTACTCAATCGCTCGAAGCGCTGGAATGGTTGCGTGCGGCAGGCTGCCAACAGTTTTTTTTCAAATATTGCTCGACGTTTGACTCGACCTCTCGCGGAAACATCGGCCCTGTCGCCGACGCACTTGCTGAAGCTTTGAACGTCTCGTTCGCTGTGGCTTGTCCTGCATTCCCGGAGAACAAACGGACGATTTTTAACGGTCATTTGTTCGTCGGCGATGTGCTGTTGAGCGAATCCGGCATGCGTAATCATCCATTGACGCCAATGACCGATTCCAATCTGGTTCGGGTGTTGCAGCAGCAGACGCTCAAACCGGTAGGTCTTGTTGCACATTCGGTCGTCAACAAGGGCGCGCAAGCCATTTCCGCGGCTTTCAATAGCCTCACTGCCCAAGGTCGAGGTTATGCCATTGTCGATGCGATCGATGATGAAGATTTGTATGCGATAGGCACTGCCGTGGCGGACCATAAACTGGTTACCGGCGGTTCTGGCGTTGCGCTGGGTCTACCTGAAAACTTCCGTCGTGCAGGCAAGCTCGGTCAGTCCGAAACGGCATCGGTACTGCCTGTCATCGAGGGCTTGGGCGCCGTTGTTTCCGGCAGTTGTTCGGTAGCGACGAATGGTCAGGTCGAGCACTGGCAGAAAACCCGTCCGAGCTTTTCCATTGATCCGCTGCGTCTTGCCAATGGTCATGATCAGGTTGCTGAAGCACTCGAATGGGCGAAGGATCTGATTCAAAAGGGCCCCGTCCTGATCTACGGGAGCGCACATCCAGAGACGGTCAAGCTTGCTCAGCAAAAGCTCGGTGTTGAGGCTGCTGGGCAGATCGTTGAGGACGCATTGTCCGCCGTCGCTGTCGGCCTCTACGGCATGGGTGTTCGCAAGTTGGTGGTCGCCGGCGGCGAAACATCGGGTGCGGTAGTCAAGGCACTGCAAGTCAAGGCTCTGCGAATTGGTGCGACCATCGATCCTGGTGTGCCCTGGACACTCGGCTTGCGCGACGACCCGGTTGCCCTGGCGCTGAAATCCGGCAATTTCGGCACGGTAGACTTCTTCGAGAAGGCATTGGCCAATGCGCCATGATCTGCTCAGCCTGGAAATCTTCATGGCTGTGGCGGAGCAGCGAAACCTGACAAAGGCGTCGCAGCTCTGCCATCTGGCGACCTCCGCAGTCAGTAAGCGGATCAGCGAGCTTGAAGAGAAGGTGGGTTCCCCGTTGTTCATTCGATATCCGCGCGGAATGGAGCTGACGCCTGCGGGGCAGTCGCTGCGCCATTACGCGTTGCAGGTGAACGAAACTCTTCAGAAGATGGACCAGGAGTTGAGTGAGTATGGTGCTGGAATCAAGGGCCATGTTCGATTGCACGCCATTACATCGGCGTTGGCCCAACAGCTGAGTCTGGATATCGGCAGGTTTATGGAAACCTACCCCGATATCAAGTTCGATATCGAGGAGCGCGTCGGTGCGGCAATCGTTCGAGCCGTGTCGGACGGTCGTGCGGATGTCGGCATCATTGCCGAACAGACGCCTTCACAAGGGTTGGAATCCGTTCCCTATCGCGTGGATGAGTTGGTGATTGCGGTTCCAGAACGGCATCCATTGGCGGCGCAGACGCAAGCCAGTTTCGAGCAAGCG
The DNA here is from genome assembly GCF_019219225.1 of Pseudomonas sp. PDM32. Lineage (NCBI taxonomy): Bacteria > Pseudomonadati > Pseudomonadota > Gammaproteobacteria > Pseudomonadales > Pseudomonadaceae > Pseudomonas > Pseudomonas sp. PDM32. The sequence goes on along the minus strand of NZ_JAHUWE010000003.1, from coordinate 398,203 downwards.
CTGATCTTCGAATTCATTGGTCCTCACGTGGAGAGCTCGGTGCATTTGCTCCTGAGTGAACAAGCCGAATTGTTAGGTAAGCCAATCAGGCAGCGGGTTCGCGTTTCCAGCTTTGAATGCATGTGCCGGATGGTTTCGACCAATCTGGGCATTTGCATTTTGCCTCGCGATGTTCTGCGTCCCTATCTGCGTTCCTTCCATTTGCAGGCTGTCACGTTGGCCGAGCCATGGGCCAAGCGTCAGTTGAATATTGTTGCTCGACGATTCGAAGCGCTCCCTCCTACCGCTCGCGCGTTCGTCGCACACTTGACCGCGTGACAAGTGCTATCCATGTACCTGTTCGCTTTTTGAGATGACTTCATGTTCATTTACGTAGGCTGTCGTACCACTCGTGAAAGGAATGCCCGTGGCAACGGGATCAATGTCTACAGCGTCGATTCACAGACTGGGCGCCTGTCTCATGTGCAACTGGTTGATGGTTTGGTAAACCCTTCATTTCTTGCGATCAGTAAACAGGGGGATTTCCTGTACTGCGTCCATGGTGATACGGATCAGGCCAGCGCATTTAGCATCGGCGCCGATGGCGCACTGCGCTATCTCAATAGCCAATGCACCCATGGCCACAATCCCGCACACCTGGCGATTTCACCGGACGGCGCCTTTCTGGTGGTGAGCAACCATTACAGTGGTTCTGTTGTTGTCTTACCGATTCTCGATTCGGGAGAGCTCGGCGAGCTCTGCGATCAAGTGATGACGCAAGGGCCTATCGGACCCCATCGAATTGAACAAAAAGGCCCGAAACCGCATTTCAATCCATTCGACCCCAGTGGAAAACTAGTGGTCGTGCCGGATAAAGGTCTCGATCGGATCTTCACTTATCGATTCGACTCGCAATCGGGCAAGTTGCTGCCGACAGCCTGTCCATCGGTTGCTACTCGCAAAGGTGCAGGACCACGGCATGTGGCGTTTCATCCGGGATTGCCCGTTGTCTACTCGGTCAATGAGCTCGATTCGACTGTCGCAATCTATCGCTTCAACAGCGAAAGTGGTGAGCTGCAGCCGCAGCAGGTGCTCTCTGCGCTGCCGGATTCTTTCACGGGCGACAGCACGGCCGCAGAGATCGAGGTTGATAAGGCGGGGCGCTTCCTCTATGCCTCCAACCGAGGAAGCGACAGCATTGCGCGCTTCAGCATTGATCCCCAATCGGGCTGGCTGACATTCGAATCAGCGACGCCAACGCAAGGCCTCACTCCTCGATTTTTCGCTTTGTCGCCCGACGGCAGATGCATGTATGTGGCCAACGAGGACAGCGACACGATCGTGGTTTTCAGTGTTGACCCAACGACTGGCAGCTTGACCCCAACGGGTGAGGTGATTGAGACAGGGAGTCCAGTGTGCATGGTCTTTGGTGGCGCCAACGTATGAGAGCGTTTTTCACCTCAATGGGATTGTGGTGGGCGACACCGCTGGTTGGAGTGACCGGCGCACTGATTGCCAGTTACCTGAACTGGCCTTTGCCGTGGATCATTGGATCGATGTTGGCGGTTATTCTGGTGCGTTGCCTAGGCTGGCGGGTAGGGGAGATCCCCAATGGTCGATTGACTGGGCAATGGATGATTGCGACATCCATCGGTCTGCATTTCACACCCGCGGTGCTGGAGCAGATCCTGGGGCATTTCGCGATGATGCTGTTCGCGGCATTTCTGACCTTGTTGCTTGCCTTGCTCGGCATAGAGTTCATGCGGCGTCGAGGCATGGATCTGACGACTGCCTTTTTCGCCTTCATGCCTGCGAACTTTGCAGAGATGATTCAATCGGGGATCAGGCATAAGGCCAACGTCAGTCAAATCGCTGCAGCTCACAGTGTTCGGCTCGTGCTGATTGTTCTTTGTGTTCCGCCCGCGATGTTTTTCACCTCGAAAATCTCTCCATCGGTGGTTCATGCCCGATTGCCCAGTGATTGGTATTGGCTGCTGCCATTGTTGCTCGGCGGGGCGCTGACGGCGATTATCTGGAAACGGTACAAGTTGCCGAACCCTTGGATGTTCGGCCCGATGGCGCTGTGCGCGCTATTCACTGCCAGCTTCAATCTGCAGACGGCATTACCCGTTGAGCTGAGCCATTACGGTCAGCTCATGATCGGTTGTGCGCTCGGAGGCTACTTTGATCGCCAGTTCTTCAAGGCCTCACCGACATTCCTGATCAAGGTTTCGGTGTTCACCTTGAGCATGATTGTTTGCACCTTGTTGCTGGCACTTGGGATCGGATATCTGCTGGGCTTTCCTTTGATGACGCTGGCACTGGGCATGATGCCGGGCAGCAGTACGGAAATGTACCTGACGGCCGAAGCCTTGAACCTGGGCGTTGGCATCGTTACGGCAATGCAGATCATGCGCTTGATAGTGGTGATGCTCTGCGCTGAGCCGGTGCATAAAATCTGGTTGAAACGCCTTCGCCGCTGAGCAGGCAAGTGCGTTTCAACCCTTCATCGCAGCGGCCTCAATTGACTTGAAGCGGGGCAACCGTGACGTCACTTTGGCCGCTTGCGGCAAGTGCCTTGTTAACGAAGCCGTTGGCTTTCTGTTCTTCCAGGAATGCTCTGACGTACGCCGCACCCGTGACGCATCGCACTGGAACGCCCATTGCCTGGCGAATTGATGTGAAGTAGCCGTCCAGTACGCGCAATTCCTTGTTGGCCTCGGCGACCTTGAGCAGCGGTTGACGCACGCCCGCCGCCGCATCCAGGTTCTCATCGAGAAACAAGTCCACCGCTCCGGCAGAGGTTGGCGCGCGAACCAGAGTTGCGTGCTGTTGAGTCCGGCTCAGGTACAGGTCATAAGCTGCACCCTTACCCACGGCGATCCGCACGCCGGGCTGATCCAGATCTTCCATCTTGCGGAATGGAGAGCTGTCCTTGACCAGATAGGTACCTTCGATAATCACGTAAGGTTCACTGAAGGCGACTTGAGCTTCACGCACAGGTTCGATGGCCAGGAATGCAATGTTCCATTGATTTTGCGCCAAAGCCTCGAAAACCTTCCCCGCAGCGTCATAGGTGATGAACTCGACAGGGACGCCCAAGTGCTTGCCCAATTCCATTGCCAGGCTGACGGATACTCCTTGAGGCTGGCCCGTTTCGGCATTGCGCTGTGCAAGCACCGGGTTGCCGAAGTTGATGGCAGCTTTGAGCACGCCGGTCGGGGCAAGCTCTTCAAGGACTTTTGCGGTAGGGGCGAGCATAAATGGTCTCCATGGAAATTGTCGTTGGCCCTGAGAGTAGGGAAGTGGGCAAGACCTGACAATTTCAGACTCATCAAGGCTGCGTTCTCCGTTGGCGAACGATGACTTGCTCATTGTTCAATTTTCCCCGGCTCGGCCTTTGGTTACGCTGGGTTCAACTGAACGACCGTATAGAGTCGTTTGCGCACGCACTCAACCGGTGAACGAAAAGCCCATGATTTCAGCCATCGACGCACGTCATCAAAGTCATCTTCAAGTGGGCGACACCCGTTACGCCTACGTGGATCTGCACAAGATACTCACCCCGGACGAGCTCATTGGCTTGCCCTATTCAATCCGTATTCTGCTGGAGAATGTGGCGCGGTGCTCACCAGCGTCGCTGGACAACTTCATCGCATGCATACGCCAAGGGGCGCCGGCCTGCGAAGTGCCTTTTTACCCCAACCGGCTGATGTTCCACGATACGACTTGCCTGCCGGCGCTTGCTGACTTTGCCGGTATGCGCGACATGGTGGCGGAAATGGGTGGCGCACCGGAAACCATGAACCCAATGATTCCTGCTGTGCTGGTCATTGACCATTCGGTGATTGTCGAGCGCTACGCTGAAGCGGACGCGGTGGAGAAGAACCTGGACATCGACTACCGCCGCAACTCCGAACGCTACGAATTCATCAAGTGGGCACAGAAGAGTCTGACCAATTTCAAGGTGGTCCCGCCCGGTACCGGGATCATTCACCAGGTCAACATGGAGTCGCTGGCGACCGTGGTATGGGAAAGCCAGACTGCCGATGGCCAGCCACTGCTGCATCCTGACGATATCGTAGCAACCGACAGCCACACGCCGATGATCAACGCCATCGGCGTTCTTGGCTGGGGTGTGGGTGGGCTGGAGGGACAGGCTGCCATGCTCGGTGAGCCGGTGCCGATCAGTTTTCCTGAAGTCGTCGGCATTCGTTTGAGCAATGAACTGCGGCCCGGTGTGACAGCAACCGATCTGGCATTGCGCATCACGCAAATATTGCGTACGAAGCGCGTAGTGGGCAAGTTCGTTGAGTTCTGCGGCCCTGGCCTGTCGAAGCTCAGTTGGGCGGCGCGAGGCACGCTGTCGAACATGGCCCCTGAGTATGGCGCCACGGTAGTGTTCTTCCCGTTCGACGACAGCACGATGGAGTACATGCACCTGACCGGTCGCAGCGAAGACACCATTGCGCGCATCGAAACTTACCTCGAAGCACAGGGCCTGTGGCGCCACGACTCACTGCCCGAACCGCATTTCGATGACCTGATCGAGCTGGATCTTGCGGTCATCGAGCCTAGTGTTGCCGGGCCTCATCAGCCGCATCAGTGGCGCAAACTGGCTGACGCCGCGCCATCCTTTCGTCAGGAAATTCTGGGTGAGCGGGAGGGCGTGATCGCTCGTGCCTCGGACGCTGAAGCCGAATACTTCGAGCCTTCGTTTGGCCAGGCCCTGACCCATGGCGCCATCTCCCTGGCGGCGATCACCAGTTGCACCAACACTGCAAACCCGAGCCAGATGATCCAGGCGGGATTGCTGGCCCGCAACGCTCAGCGTCGCGGTTTGCGCAGTAAACCCTGGGTCAAGACATCTCTGTCGCCCGGCTCACGCGTAGTCGCGGACTACCTGGAAAAGGCCGATCTGCTGAGCGACTTCTCGGCCCTGGGGTTCGACCTCGCCGGGTTTGGCTGCATGACCTGCATCGGTAACTCCGGCAGTCTCGAAGAACACATGGAGCGCTTCTCGGACCAGGGCCTCAAAACCGTGGTGGTGCTGTCGGGCAATCGCAACTTCGAGGGGCGGGTCAATCCTCGCGTACAGGTCGGCTATCTGGCCTCGCCGGCGCTGGTCGTTGCTTATGCGTTGGCGGGCACCATCAATATGGATATCCAGACTGAGCCGTTAGGACAGGATGCGGCAGGCAACGATGTGTACCTGCATGAACTGATGCCCAGTGAAGAGCAGATTCAGGCACTGGTCAGCCAGACCGTTCGCCCGGATTTGTTCCGCCAGCGTAACGCGATGCTATGGGATGGCACTCATCACTGGCAGGCACTGTCAGCGAGTGGCAGCGTCCAGTTTCCTTGGGCGCCGAATTCGACTTACCTGCGCCGCCCCATTTACCTGCAAAACGTCAAAGCCGAAGCTTCACCCGAGTTGTCGATTCATAGTGCAAGAACTTTGATGGTGCTGGGCGACAACGTCACCACTGACCACATTTCACCGGCCAGTGCGATTCCACTCGAAAGCCAGGCTGGACAGTGGTTGATCGAGCGCGGCGAAAACCCGAACGATCTCAATCAATACTCGACCCGCCGCAGCAATCACGAAGTGATGATGCGCGGTGCGTTCGTGAATCGAGCAGTGAAGAATCGGCTATTGGAGCAACAGCCGGGAGAGGGTGGTTTTGCAACGGCTTTTGACGGTTCGATCCAGCGCGTTTACGACGCAGCTCTGAGCTACGTTGCCAAGGATATGCCGCTGGTGATCTTCGCCGGGTTCAACTATGGAGCGGGCTCCAGTCGTGACTGGGCAGCCAAGGCGCAAGCCACCTTGGGCGTCAAAGCTGTCGTCGCGCAGAGTTTTGAGCGTATCCATCGTAGCAATCTGATCGGCATGGGCATCTTGCCCATTACCTTCGCGGCAGGCGTCGACGTGACGAACTTGCAGTTAAAGGGGGATGAGACGCTGGACTTCAACGGCTTGGAGACAATGCAGGTGGGGGCAAACCAGCTCTGCCTGGTGATCAATCGCGCGGACGGAAGTCAGACCTCGCTGCCGTTGATTCTGCAGCTGGATTCGCAACAGGAAATTCTCTACTTGAAGGAGGGCGGTATCCTGCCGTATGTCGTGCGCAAGGTCGTTTCGCAGGTGAGCAACTGATAGGGAGGCAGGAAGTGCATCGCGGGATGCCGCCTTCGAAGCGGCTAAAAACCAAGCGCGCAGACTGTGAGAGGGCCATGAGGACTGTAAAACCACGGCAGATTTTTCTTGCTGCCGTGCATAGCCATCGGAACACATTTCCGGGTCGAAATAGCGAAATCTTGAGCTGCCTTCGGCCTAAAGCTGTCATCGGCTCACCATCGGTTAACTCTGCATCTGGACTAGGTGCTTTCCGCTCGTCGAGTCCCGTGACGGGAGATTGATAAGATGGCTATATGCCGCTAAAACACAAGAATTAGGAATAAAACACTATAGGTGAGGAGATGGTATTGAGATTTGTTGTCATACCAGCAACCCCTAAAGAGACAGAATCGGCAAGGTGTGGTGTGCGCTTTTATTCGCGCACGGAGCCGTCTGGATTCGACATTTATGACAACAAGGAAAAGTCCCGTTCACCCCTTCATTTTCCAACGCGAGAGGAGACAGAAGCGGCGTGTGAATTGAAGAACGCTGAGCAGCTGTTTAACTCTATATATTGAACGCGATCAATCGTAGCGGCGGCGGATCATTCTGCCTTTTCTACTGGTAGCAACGGGTCAGTTTCAACTAGTTGTGATAGGCAGCAAATGGCCAAAAGCGGTCGCCGGATTTTATGGGCGCCAGATCGCGAATTTTCCATCAGCGCCAACCGAGCAAAGATTAAACTGCTGACGACAATTAACCAGTAGGAGCCTGTAAGAAGAATACAAACTTGAATCGCCCCCAGGTTTCGTGGAGTCAGTTTCTGCGTCTTCGGATGCTCACGAACAAGGCGTTGACTCCCTCTATATCCCGGAGCAGTTCGTCTGGCTGCGTTACAGGCCGCTGCTGACCAGCTGCATGTGAGTGCGCGCTCACGTTGCGGCAGCAGCGATCATGTAGACGCTGGACTTCTCGAAAGTCCTGCTCTTCCACCACCATCACGCCATCGAGCCGGCCAACCGAGATACCATCACGAAATCGCACAACGGTTCCGTTGAGTAGCGTGTCCTCGATCCCAACCTCAATCGTCACGCGCAGGTCATCGTAGGCGTTGCGGATCGCGCGACGCTCATCCTCTCCCGGAGGGTTGTTGAAGTTAGCCGCAATCTGCTGCTGAGTGGTGCGGTGCTGCTGAATCCGTTCCGCATGCCGGCGCATGTCGTAAGGTAATCCAGCATCGACGTAACCAGGACCTTCTGCTCGATAGCTGATCGACCGGGACCCGATCCGCATCCTGGCAAAGCGTGAGTAGCTCACCAAAAAACACAGCATCGTGGGTGAACACGATCACTTGTCGAATGGCGGACTCCTCAACTATCCGACGCGCAACAGCGGTTCGATGGCCGTGGTCAAGGCTTGAGACCGGATCGTCGAAAACGATGCCTGACGTCGACCCCGACTGGTGGAGCTCCGCGAAGAAGAACGCGAGAGAGCACATGCGCTGCTCAGCCTCACTGAGAACCTGGTGCGGGCCAAGCTGGCAACCTTGGAGTTGAATACCTAGGCGAACCGATCCTGCATCTCCTTGAGAATAAATCCCGGCTTGGATGTACCGAAGATTCAGCCTGCTAAGTTCCTCGTTCATACGTCCAGCCAGTGCTTCGCTGACGTAAGCTCTCCCCAACTGACTTGCAAGCGTGGTCATCGGGCGCGTCGCAGCGATGTCATCAAGACAGCTCTGGAGCCTAGCCCTACGGGCCAGACTCTCGATGACCCTGGCTATGCCTTGGATATGCTCGGAAAGGAGCTGCCTAGCTTCGAGCTCCTTCAGTCGCAGCTTTTTGGCTGCCAGGGCTTCCGCATCCATGTTTGCGCGCATGCGGGCCGCTTCGGCGCGTAGTGCTTCCGCAACTTGATGGAGCGAAGCCGCCGGGCCCGGGCCTCGATATCCAGGGCGCTCCGGCCATTCCCCGCCAGCTACAGCCGTTCTGAGCCACTGAAGTCGAGCGACCAAATCTTCCTGGTAAGCCTGAATATCGTCCGGCAGCGCTGCCACTCGAGCCCTCAAACCATCCTGCATGTTGGGGGCAACTATGAAAGCAACACTAGCTTGGCCAACGTCGCGGACAATCTGCTGCCAGGCATCCCGGGCAGTTTGAGCAGCTTCGGCCGCACGATCCCGGATGTAGTGATCAAACCGCTGCAAGCGGTCCTGAGCCTCAGGATTCAGTTCCTGCTGGCAAAGCACGCAAACTGCGCCGTCATCGGTAACTGGGAAAGCTTCTCCAGGGTAAGCCGTGCCCATCGAGTACTCACGCGCAGCATTGAACAACGTTGCCCAAGGGCCCTGACCAGTTCCAGGAAGCAGCTGCGTCGCATCCCCTGCCTGCAGCAGGGCAGATGCCGCACGCTCCGCGACCTCCGCATCGACAAGGGTTCGATGGGCCTGCAGCTTGGCATCCAACGCATCATCGGACACAACACTTGCTGCCGCTGCGATGGTGTTGGCCAACTCATCGACCCGAGTCGCGGCATTGTCGAGGTTCGTCGCCCTAGCGGTTGGGTCCGCTTCGCTTATCTCCTGAGGAAGGCGAGCTCGCTCTGCCTGCTCATCTGGCGTGAGTGTGGCCAACTCACGTGCCCGCGTCAGATCTGTGGTAGGTCCAATCGGATGCACTGTCCGGCCGGCCTCGGTATCGGCGGGAATGATATTGAATGGCGTAACGTCTGTAGCGAGACCTGCAATTTCATTCTGGACTCGTGGCCTCAGAACCTGGTTGAGCCCGTTGGCCAGCTGCTGCAGATAGATCAGCGCAGACGGCTGAAAAGTGGCAGCTTCTCGCGACTGTAGGTAATGACGGGCGCAGTCGCCATCGAATACGGAAATGCCCCGAAGTTCGGGCCTCGGGACAACCCCAGGCTGACCACTCCAGATCGTTTGCTCCGGGGCGCCGTCCAGCGAGAAGTCGATGGCGGCGCTCGGTATGAGCTGCTGGTAATTCGCGGCATAGGCATTGGCGTATACAGCACCAGGGCTACGGGCTCGGCACGCCTGTTTCAGTACGCGGGCATAACCGGACTTACCAGCGCCATTACCACCGTACACGATGGTGAGCCCTTGCGACTGAAACTCCAAAATCTGGTCGCTTGGAATCTTGCCGACATTGGTCAGCAAATGTAGGGCTCGCAGGACAACCGTCCGATCCTGATTCGCCTCTGCGGGGAAATGCTCCGCGGCGAACCCTATCGGTTGAGGTGCTGGTTGAAGTGCACTGGGGACAGCATGATGTTGTTTGGCAAGGTCTAGAATTTCACTCAGGTCCTCCTCGGTCCATGCCCCCTGAACACACAGGCGTCGCAAGGCATCCTGACGCCATAGTGGCAACCTTCCCGCCCACTCCAGCACTTCCTCATAAATGGCCATACCTGAGCTCCCTGTTCCTTAGAGAAATAAGCATAGTGCACCGCGCAGCAATTTCCGTTGAAGCTTGATTCTTGCCCAGACCGAGAAGGGTGTTCTGGCCGAAATTCTAAAGGTCTGCTTTTGGCCGTTTTCTGCCTCTCGCGACGGGCAACTACCGGCCAGAAGCGGACGGTATCGCTTTTGCCAAGGACGGATCACCAAACCAAAAGGGACATTAATCTAACTTACCTAAGTTGCACTGCTCTACTGAGTGTGGGGGGCGGCATCCCTGCTAACAGGCGCTGGCTGCCGGATTACATGCCATGACGATCCACGCCGCGCCGTCGATCATCACCGACCGCTCGCCGGGGAGGCCGGCGAAGGCGGCGCGAACCGCGGCCGAGGCGTGGGCGCGGATGTCATCGGTTTGTTGCGCTAGTACTAGCGACAGCGGACCGCCCTCGAACGCCATCCTCACCGCGTCATCGATCGCCGCATCCCGAGTCTCGCCTTCACCGAACGGGATGGAAACATCGAACGGCGCAAAAGTGATATCGGTAAAGCCAGCGGCCGTCAGGATACGTGTCACGCGTCCCCGGTCACCGAACGAGAATGGTCCAGGTGCTTCAGGATCAGGCGGTGCGGCCAGCGGGACGATGCCCTTGATCGCGCCCATCGGCAGGCGCACCCAATCGTTCTCGGCCACGCCGCGCCAGCAGATGAAAGCGACCCGCCCGCCCGGCCGGAGCGCGCGTCGCATATGTGCGAACGCCCCTGTCGGATCGTCGAAGAACATCACCCCGAAACGCGAGAAAAGGATGTCAAACGCGCCCTCGGGCAGCTCGGCGCTACTGGCGTCGGCCACCTGGAACAGGACCGGCGTATCCTGCGGCGCAAGCTCGCGCGCTCGTCCAATCAGCGGTTCGGATATGTCCACGCCCAGCACATGTCCGCCCGCGCCGACGCGGGCGGCCAGAGCCAGACTCGACGCGCCCGCGCCGCAACCGACGTCAAGCACGCGTTCGCCCGTGGCGGGCGCCGCGGCTTCTATCGCGGCCTGGCCAAATACCGCAAACATGGCGTCGAGCCGGGCCTGGTTGGCGGCCCAGTACTCTCCGCTTTCGCCATTCCAGTCGGCGACCTGATAGGCTTTTTGCTCTGTCATGACATCTCCTCGTTTTGATTCGTTTTTAACCAGCTAGCCTTTGATCGAGGCAAGGAGGAAAGGACGCTACTTGGCCCATGCCACGATCCGTTCCGCGATCGCCTCAGGGGCCTCGATGTGCAGGAAGTGACCGACGCCGGGGACGACCTCCATCGCGTGCGGGGCGGCGAACCGATGTCGGTCTTCGAACTGCGTGGGGAGGATGCAGCCGTCGTTGGCACCGTGAAGCTGCAACAGGGGCACCGTGATCGGCTGAGACATGCGGCGCGTCGCACCAATCATGCCGGGGCGCAGCATCGCCCGGTAATACTTTAGGGGCGCGGGCATGCTCTTGCGCAGATGCTCGTGTAGCTCTGCCTTGAGAGCGGGATCGAGCGAGAAGCCGGGCGACCACTGACGCCAGAGGCGGTCGATGAAGGCAAGATCGCGGGCGGTGGCGATCCAGCCGCTTCCAGGCAGTTGAAAGAGCCCCATGTACGAGCTCCGGCGCAGTTGAGCGAGGTGCGTCAGCCGGCTCATGAACGTGAGTGGATGAGGGATTGCGAGCGCGACCGCGCGTTCGATCCACCCCGGTGCGGTGACGCAGGCATCATAGGTGATCAGGGCGCCCCAATCGTGGCCAATCAACTCCACGGGGCGCCCCGGAGACCAGCGGTCGATCAGCGCGAGCACATCGCTGGTGAGGGCTGCGAAGTCGAACGGCCCCGCGGTCGGGGACGGCGCGTAACCGCGAAGCCAGGGTGCGACGACGTGGCGGCCACGGCGGCCGAGCTCGGCAAGGAAGAGCTTCGCGGTCGGCGGATGATCTGGGAAACCGTGCAAGACGATCGTCGGTTGACCATCGGGATCCCCCCCCTTCAGCGCATGAAAGGTGCCGTGTGGCAGGTCGAAAGTGACGTGTTCGAACTCCATGTGTGTCAGCCTTTTTCAAAAATGGTCGGGCGAGAAATGCTGATGCTGGCTTCGGTGTTTCTGGTCCTGGACATGTGCGCCTCCATGCTCATCTCCAATCTGTGCTCTCAAGCCGGCATCGACTGCTGGGCGAAGATACCGGCCATCGCGCCTTGCCATATTTCCGGAGTCAGGCCGTGCAAAAGCCGGGGACGGCGACCTTCTGGAACAGGTGCGGGGTAGCTACGACGGATGACGGATAGGCCGAAACCTTCGCGACGAATTCGGGACGGGCGAAGGCATCGCGGAGCGTCTCGGTGGACTCCCACACCACATAGTTCAGGAAGGTCGGGCTATCACCGATCGCTCGGTGCAGTTGGGTGGAGATGAAGCCCGGCTGCTTCTTCAGGGTTTCGCCTGCCGCCTTGAAGGCGTCCAGGAAGCCCGCTTCGTCAGCGGAACCGACCGTGAATATGTTGATAAGTACGATTGGCGCGGCCGAGATGCCGAGTTGGCGCTCAAGCGGGAATTCATCGTCTAGCGGCTTGAATTTCTTTAGGACTTCCATGGTGGCGCTCGCGTCTATTGTGAAGTTGAAATTGGCGTGATCGATGCTGCTTGATCTCAAACCAGCATCGACTGCTGGGCGAAGATGCCCGCCATCGCGCCTTGCCATGAAGCCGTGCTGACAGAAGCCATGAGAGGGTTGGCGAGGTCGCCGGCAGCGTAGACGCCGGGCACACTGGTTTCGCGGCGCTCGTCGACCTTGAGGGCGATACCCAGAGGCGTATCGACCGTGGCGAGGCCCAGGGATTCATGCAGACGTGCGGAGGGCTTGTTGCGCGGATGCGCGAACAGGATGTCGACCGCGACAGGGGGGCCGGCGTCGAGCCTGACGGTGGTGTTATGGCTCTCGTCATGGTCGATTTCGGTGATCCGGCCATCGACGACAGGGATGCCGCGGCGCGCCAGATCGGCCCGGATGTCAGGTGGAATGTCGTGACCATTGGCGAAGACCGTCAATGTGTCGGTCCAGTCGTGGTATAGCCTGACGTAGTTGTGCGACGGCGGGCCGGACCAGACGAGGCCCCAATGCCGGCCCGCAACTTCAAAGCCGTCGCAATAGGGGCAGGGCACGATGGAGGTTCCCCAGCCTTCGGCAAAGCCGGGAAGTTCAGGCATCTGGTCGGCGACGCCATAACTCAAGATCAGGCGGCGTGCCCTGAGACTTCCGCCATCGCCAGTGAGGATGGAGAAATCGTCAATGGTGCCGGAGATACTCTCGGCCCGGGCAGTGACAAGGCTGATCGTAGGGTAGCGCGCCAACTGTTGCCGCGCTTCGGCCAGAATTTCCAGCGGTGGCTTGTGATCGTGGCCAAGCAAACCATGCGAGTGGTCGGCGAAGCGATTACGCGGAAGTCCGGTATCGAGAACGGTGACTTTTCGGCGGGCACGACCAAGCTGGAGAGCGGCGGCAAGACCCGCAAAACTGCCGCCGATAATGATGACGTCATTCATGGTGATAGGCTCCGCGTTGTGGCTGAAGGGACTTGGGTTTTACTGTTTGGATACTTTCGAGTACCATAATCCCTAAATTACGATACCGTCAAGTACTGGAATTTTTATGACCGAAATCAGCCAGACCCGGCGCGGCCGGCCAGCCAACGAGGCGCTCAGCCAAACGATCGTCGACGCCGCCGGCGAACTTTTTGTGGAGTTGGGATTTCAAGCGACAACAATGGACAAGGTCGCCCAGCGGGCAAAAATATCCAAGCTAAGCATCTACCGACACTTCGAGAACAAGGAGGCGCTGTTCAGCGCGGCCATCGCGGCCCATTGCCATCAGTTTGCACCACAGGCCATTGTTGAAGGCATCGACGGTTCGGCTGCAGATCAGCTCATGGCGGTGGGGACATTCCTGTTGCGCACGTTGTTGAGTCCGGAAGTGCGCAGTGTTGAAGCCATGATCATGGTCGACAAGACGAAGCAAAAGTCGTTGAGCAAGCTCCATTACGAAGCCGGTCCCGCCTATGTCATTGCCCAGATCGAGGCCCTGTTGCGTCAGTTGCACGCGAAGGCGATGCTGAACGTGCCCGACCCTTTAGAGTCTGCCCGCTTGTTTGCCGCGCTTATCAAAGGGTCCGATCTCCTGATGATCGCCCGCTTCGATGAGGCGAAAGCAAAGGACGACTATGAAGTCGAATCCTATTGCCGGTCGGCCGTCGCAATGTTCATCGCAGCGCACGGTATTTAGTGGTTGATTTGAACGCCTGATGTTGATCGTTAGCTGGACATCTCAAATGGCAGGCTTCGGCCGTTAGCGGTCCTTGCCAAGGTCCGCTTATGGCCGTTTTATGCCTTTCATGAAGCGCAGAAATCGATTGCTGTCTGTCGCATGGTCTGAAAATAACTCGCAGCCGGCTGTCACCCTACATCGGCGCACCTTACGAATCTGCCCCTAATTCGAAGAACGAGCGTAATAGCGCGGAAATTCAGTTAGATAGTGCCCGGTCAGGCTGCATGACCTAGGTTGAGGGGAAAATAGTGTCAACTATGCAAGGGGACATTCGCCTCGCTAATCACCTCTGTAGCGAGATGAATGGAGGTCTTGATTAACAAGGCGAGTATCAACGCATTATTCAATGGAAGATCTTGTGTTGCGTCTTGGAGGCATCACCACTTAACAGAAAACACCCGACGCAGGTCTTCAATTGCTTCCTCATCCAGCGGTGCAGGCTTCGGATTGCTCATCATCCAGAGCTTCGCCGTTTCCTCAAGCTCTTCCAGTGCAAAGCTGGCTTTCGATACTGAGGTTTCCCAAACCACTGGGCCTAGCCGTTCCAGCATGACGCCACGCACATCGTTGGCCAATTGCGCAACTTGTGCCGCCACGTCAGGAGAACCGGGGCGCTGATAGGCGATCAATGGGATGTGGCCGACTTTCATGATTTGGTAAGGCGTCAGTGGAGGAAGGATGTCGTCTTTGTTCCAGACTCCGGCGAGCGTCAGAGCCACGAGCGAAGTCGAATGTGTGTGCACTACACCATTCACTTCCGGGTTGCGGTCGTATACCTGACGATGCAGCTCCAGGGTTTTCGACGGCTTGTTGCCGGATACCCAGGTGCCGTCCTTGCTGACTTTCGCGATTTCTTCCGGCTTCAATCTTCCCAGGCAGGCGTCGGTGGGGGTGATCAACCAGCCATCTTCCAGGCGTGCACTGATATTGCCTGCGCTACCCACGGTATAACCACGTTCGTACAGGCTTTTGCCGACGGTGCAGATTTCTTCGCGCAATTGTTCTTCGGTGCTCAACTTGTACTCTCCTCGAGAAGTGATGTGAGGCCAGTGCCGATGCCTGAAAGTGAAAGGTTGGCTTCGGCGGATTCGGGTCTTAATTTCAGAATCGGCGATTTGTGAGCGAAGGATCCACTCAGGTGCTGTTTCATGAGATGCGCGGCTTCAAGGTTGTTGCCTTGCTCCACCAGTTCGATCATCCGGATGTGTTCGGCGCACTGTTTGAAAAGGCGCTTGCGGTCGATCATCGAGCGATATTCGATTAATCGCCGCATGTTGTTCATCTGGACCAGGATCATGTGATAAAGCGGGTTGCCGGAGAGCTTGATTAGCTCTTCGTGGAAGCGAATACCATTTTTGAGCAGCACATCAGCCGGCAGGTTATCAATGCCGCCGTTGAGCATGTCCTGCTGCTCTTTTTTCAAGCGCTGGAGCTTGCTCAGGTCGTGATGGTAGGTCGATTCCAGCAGCGCTGCCGGTTCGATCAACGAGCGCACCTTGTAGATCTGTTCGAGAGTTTCCGGTGTCTTCGCCACGTCCAGGAAGCGCCAGCCATAACCCGGTTTTGGCTCGGCCCAACCGACTTTTGCCGCCCGGTTGAGAATGTCTATGACCTGGGCCTTTGTCAGGTTGTAGCGAGTGCGCAGAAACTGCTCTGTCACTTCGTTGGGGATTGCATTGTTCAGCCAGTCTTCCGAGAGTCGGTAGTATTCGTCCGGCTCTTCAAGCGGAAGTACCTCATCGTGGATTTGCGACGGATCCTGCACGAGCTCCAGCACAAAGAACCCACGATTTGGCAGTTGCTCGAGAATGTTTTGCTCGGAGAGCAGCACCAGCGCTTCGCGTGCAGGGGAGCGGGAGACGTTGAACTCGTCGGCGACTTTTTGTGCGCTCAGATGAGCACCCAGGGGCAGCTTGCCTGTCTGGATTTTCTGCCGGATTTCAGCGGCGATGCGTAGTACGAGGGCACTTGAGGCCATATTTTGATCACTTACGAATAGAGTGGCGACGATCACTTTCCGCAGTAGTGGCGAGTGAGAGCGAATGAAGCATGGCTTGATTCGAACAGGTTTCGTCGCCGTTGACTACTTTTTAACGTGGCATTATGCAAAAAATTGCACTGATTAAATCTTGAAGTGACCCACCATGCTGTTGAGTTCGACAGCCAAATGGCCGAGGGATATCGAAGCGTCAGTGGTTTGTTGTGAGCCCGTAGCCGACTGAACGGATAGATCACGGATATTGAGCAAGTTGCGGTCAACGGAACGTGCAACGTGCGCTTGTTCTTCGGTGGCCGTCGTGATCATTAGATTGCGTTGATTGATGTCGTCGTTGGCGGCGACAATTTCTGCCAGCGCACTTTGAGTGGATTGGGCCAAAGACAACGTGAGACGGGTGTTCTCACTGCTGCTGAGCATGGTTGAAACGGCAGTATCCGTTCCGCTTTGGATGCCACTTATCATCTCTTCGATTTCCCGCGTCGACTGTGCAGTGCGGTGGGCGAGGGCGCGCACCTCATCTGCAACGACGGCAAAACCTCTACCCGCATCGCCTGCTCGAGCCGCTTCAATGGCGGCGTTGAGTGCCAACAGGTTGGTTTGTTCGGCAATCGTGCGAATGACGTCCAGTACCTTGCCAATACGTTGCGACTGTTCGGCCAGGCTTTCGATCTGCTCCGAACTGAGTTGCACATCTCGGGTGAGCGTCTCTATGGCATCCAATGTTTCGACCATGCGTTGCTGCCCTTTCAGGGCAATGTCCCGTGACGCCACGGACAGCTCGGACGTGGATAGCGCATTGCGGGCGACTTCTTCAATGGCTGCGGTCATTTCGGTCACCGCGGTGGCTGCCTGCTCAATCTCGGCGTGTTGCTGTTGAATATCCTGACTGGAAGCTTCCGTGACCGTGTTCAGTTGCGCGGTGGCGCTGGTCAATTGCCGGGATGAGCCTGAGATCTGTCCCAGGGTTTTTATCAGATTGCTTTGCATGGTCGCCAAGGACTCGAGCAGACGAGTAGCTTCATCGTTGCCGGTTGGTTGAATGGGCTGGCTCAGATCACCTTCGGCAATTGTTTTCGCGGCTTTAACGGCCACATTCAAGGGCGCAGTGATGCTGCGAGTCAGTAGCCATGCCACCAGAACTGTCCCGATACCAACCAGGATGATGACCAATGCCACACCTTGGACGGCGCGTTGATAGGCATCGATCGACTCGTTACCTGCCAGCTCTGCGCCTTTGTTTGAACGGTCGATGAGGTCTTCGAAGTTTTGCGTCATCTGATCGTAGGAATCCCTGATCGCCATCAGAAATTCCCTGGCGCCCGTCTTGTCACCCTTGCGAGAAAGCTTGAGCAATTCGAGGTGATTTTTTGCATACACGTCAAGGCTGGCATTGAACGCGCTCAACCTGCCCTTATCGTCCTCGTTCGTGAGCAACTGGGCGTAGATCTGCATTTGCTCGCGAACCTGACGCAACCGCCCGGCGGTTTTGTCTTCGTAAGATTGCATGTCTTTTTCGCTGACCGAAAGAATGTGCTGCATCGATCCCATCCGGTAGCGGTTCAGTGCGGCATTCGCCGCCCCCAGAGCACGTACCCGTTGAAGCCAATTGTCCTTTATCTGAGTCGATTGGACCTGCACTTCATCGATCTGACGTAGCGCGAAGACCCCTAGCGCAATGCTCAGCGCGGCAATGATGACGAACCCGAGAACCATTCGACTGGCGATGGAGAGGTGTCTTGGCAGCATGATCAGTATCCCTTCGGCAGAGTAGTGCGATCCGGGTCGTGGCCGGATGCGTGTATTTGTGCTGACTAAAATAGCATTGCATTTTGGTGTGTCAATGTGCCAAGATTTTTTAAGCGTTTTTTCGATGGCGCTTACCTGGGTACTGGGTGGCAGCACGAAAAGATTGAGGTAAAGAGCTATTTTTCGGTCCCTGGCAGTTTTAGCAGTCAATAGGATTGCTTTGCGCTGATTGATTATTTGCACGCAAATAATCACAAGCGCATCCAGATTTCCTTTGCGTTCAATAATAAAACCCTGTTTGAGGAAGCATCTGTCATGCAGCGCAGAACCAAGATCGTGGCCACGTTGGGGCCAGCAACAGAATCATTCGAAGCCCTCGAGGGATTGGTGAAAGCGGGCGTTGATGTCGTGCGCCTGAACTTTTCCCATGGGAAGGCTGAAGATCACATTGCTCGTGCCCGGCTGGTGCGTGAGCTGGCTGCCAAACATGGTCGTTTCGTGGCAGTACTGGCCGATCTGCAAGGTCCTAAAATTCGCATCGCACGGTTTGCGCAAGGGAAAGTCGTTCTCGAGAAGGGGCAGCAATTCATTCTCGACGCTGCGCTGGACAAAAATGCCGGGGACAATCAGCGGGTCGGAATCGACTACGAGGCCTTGATCACAGACAGCCGCCCAGACGACATTCTGTTACTCGATGACGGACGAATCGAGTTGAAGGTTCTGAAAGTCGAAGCGACGCAATTGATCTGCGAAGTCCTGATAAGCGGACCGCTGTCCAACAACAAGGGGATCAATCGCAAAGGCGGTGGACTGTCGGCATCGGCGCTGACCGAAAAAGATTTCGCCGATATCAAGACGGCTGCACACATGCAGGTGGATTACCTGGCTGTCTCGTTTCCACGCGACGCCTCGGATATGCACCTGGCTCGTCGCCTGATGCAGGAGGCGGGAGGGCAGGCCGGCCTGATTGCCAAGATTGAACGCGCAGAAACCGTCAATGACCTGCGAATTCTCGATGAGATCATCGAAGCATCTGAAGGCGTGATGGTGGCCCGGGGTGACCTGGGGGTGGAAATCGGTGACGCGGAACTGGTAGCCGTTCAAAAGCTGATTATCGAACGTGCCCGCACGCTTAATCGTGTGGTGATCACTGCCACTCAGATGATGGAGTCGATGATCACGCAGTCAATGCCGACTCGTGCAGAAGTGTTCGACGTTGCCAACGCAGTGCTTGATGGCACCGACGCCGTGATGCTCTCCGCCGAAACCGCGGCGGGTGCCTATCCGATCGAAACGATCGAGGCCATGCACCGGATCATCATCGGCGCAGAAAAGCATCCTCAGTCCCATCGTTCCAAACATCGCGTCGACCAGGTGTTCCACAAAATCGACGAGTCCATCGCGATGTCCGCCATGTACGCGGCCAACCATCTGCACGGTGTCAAAGCCATCATCTGCATGACGGAAAGCGGCGATACACCTCGCTTGATGTCGCGCATTCGCTCGCACCTTCCGATCTTTGCGTTCTCTCGCAATCTGGCCACTCAGAATCGCGTCACGTTGTTCCGTGGTGTCGCGACCATTCCGTTCGACAGTGACGACTTCGCTCCTGAAATGGTGAATGAGAAAGCGGTTGAAGAGTTGACCCGACGCGGTGTGGTGAAGGCCGGTGATCACGTTCTGATTACCAAAGGCGATTACGCCAACGCCCAAGGTGGGACCAATTCCCTTCGAGTCGTGTGCGTTGGCGAAGCCATTCGCTGAGTGAGGATGCTTTGATGAGTGAAACCCGTTCAACTGATCACGAAGCCGTGGATAACCACGATTTTGGGTCGTGGCCACGCGATTTCGATTTTCGAGCGCAGTACGCAGAACAGCAGGAGCTGCTGACGCCGCAAGGCGAAGAGGTAACGGCAGTGAACCATTCGAAGGGGACAAATCATGCTTAACAAGAACAGCCGAATCCAACACATCCTTGCCCGTGAAATTCTGGACTCGCGAGGCAACCCCACCGTCGAAGCGGTTGTGACCCTCGCGTGTGGCGTCAGTGCAACGGCCAGCGTTCCCTCCGGTGCGTCCACGGGTTCCCGTGAAGCGCTCGAGCTGAGAGACAATGCATCGCGTTACATGGGCAAAGGCGTGATGCGCGCGGTCGAGAATGTGAACAACCCGATTCGTGAATGCCTGATCGGACTGGATGCCCTGAATCAGCGCGAAATCGACAATGCGATGATTGCCCTGGATGGTACCGAGAGCAAGAGCATTCTGGGGGCCAATGCGATCCTCGCGGTGTCCCTGGCCACCGCCAAGGCTGCGGCTGCGGTTAAGGGTGTTCCGCTGTACGAACACTTGGCTGCGCTGTATGGCTCACCGGGCAAATTCAGCATGCCCGTTCCGATGATGAACATCATCAACGGCGGCGAGCACGCCGATAACAACATCGATATTCAAGAATTCATGATCCAGCCAGTCGGAGCCTCGTCGTTCCGCGAAGGTCTGCGCATGGGCGCCGAGGTGTTCCACTCCTTGAAGAAGGTTTTGTCGGAACGCGGCCTGAGCACCGCGGTGGGGGATGAGGGTGGGTTTGCTCCTTCACTTGCCTCCAATGAAGAAGCATTGATTGTTATCAAGGAAGCCGTAAGTCGAGCGGGTTACGAGCTGGGCAAGGACATCACGCTGGCGCTGGATTGTGCTGCCTCCGAATTTTACGAGGACGGTAATTATGTACTCGCCGGCGAAGACCAGTCATTCAATTCGGCAGGTTTCGCCGATTACCTGGCGATGCTTTGCGACAAGTACCCGATCATTTCCATCGAAGACGGGATGGATGAAAGCGATTGGGATGGCTGGGCGGGACTGACTCAGAAGCTCGGCCACGTGCAACTGGTGGGCGACGACTTGTTTGTGACCAACACCAAAATTCTGCGCGAAGGCATTCAGAAAGGGATCGGTAATTCGATCCTGATCAAGTTCAACCAGATCGGCACACTCAGCGAGACGCTGGACGCCATCCGCATGGCGCAAGATGCCGGTTACACCGCAGTTATTTCCCATCGTTCGGGTGAGACCGAGGACACCACCATTGCCGACCTCGCCGTTGCCACTCGCGCGGGGCAGATTAAGACAGGCTCTCTGAGCCGCTCGGATCGTGTGGGTAAATACAACCGATTGTTGCGTATAGAAGAGGCCTTGCAAGAGCGAGCGCCTTACAACACGGCCGCGCTTCTGAACAGGAAAGCCTGAATCATGCAGACCTCTTCTCACAAAAAGAAACTTGTTATCGGAAATTGGAAAATGAACGGTAGTAGCGTGGCGAATGCTTCGTTGCTGCGCAGCTTACTTCCGGTGATTTCGCGCTTTGAAAGCGTTGAAACGGCAATTTGCCCACCGTTTCCCTACCTGACGACCGTAGCCGATCTGCTGGATGATTCTGATGTTTCGCTGGGAGCCCAGAATCTCAGCACCCATCTGTCAGGCGCACATACCGGAGAAGTCAGTGCTTCGATGCTCGAGGACATTGGCTGCCGCTATGTGCTCGTCGGGCATTCGGAGCGCCGTGCGCTTTATGCAGAAGACGATGAGCTTGTGGCAAAGAAGTTTGCTACCGCGCTTCGTGCCGGACTCATCCCGGTTTTGTGTGTGGGTGAAACACTTGCTCAACGTCAGGGGGGGGAAACAGAGGCAGTCGTCACCCAACAATTGAGTGCAGTACTGAAGGCAGTGGGCATTCAGGACCTGGTCAAGGGTGTGATTGCCTATGAACCTGTATGGGCCATTGGTACTGGCGAAACCGCGACACCAGAGCAGGCTCAAGCTGTTCATCGGCACATCCGGGAATGGCTGGCTGAACAGGATCGCCCGGCCGCCACCGATTGCCGGATTCTGTACGGCGGGAGTGTGAAGGCCGAGAACGCCAAGCAATTGTTCGATCAACCGGACATCGATGGTGGCCTGATCGGCGGAGCTTCGCTGGATGCGATGTCCTTTGCTGCCATCTGCTGGGCGGCTCAAACGGCGCCGGCTGCCGAACCCATCGCGATCTGAATTCTATTTGAACGTGCAAAGCACCATGTGCCGGGTTCTTTCTCTCCCGGCACTGCACAGTGTGCACAGAGGTATGAAAAATGACGTTGAACAACCGACTTGAAACTCTCTTCCCGAGCGCGGACGAAATCCCTGCTGCATACCGTCCAGGACCTTCCATTGAACAGCGCGAATATCTGGTCAATGGCGAGCTGCGGTTGTGGGACGGCGCGCTCGCTCCCGTCCGCAGTCCTGTATGCCTGAAAAAAGAATCGGGTCACGAGTCCGTGATTTTGGGCAGTACCCCACTTCTGGACGCGCAAACGGCCATGACCGCACTGGATGCAGCGGTACAGGCCTATGACCGTGGCCAAGGCGTCTGGCCAACCCTGCGTGTGGTCGAGCGTATTCGGCACGTGGAGTCTTTCCTCAGCCGCATGCGTGAACAACGTGAAGCGGTAGTGAAATTGTTGATGTGGGAGATTGGCAAGAATCTCAAAGACTCGGAGAAAGAGTTCGATCGCACCTGCGACTACATCGTTGACACGATCAATGCCCTCAAGGAGCTGGATCGTCGCTCCAGCCGTTTTGAGCTCGAACAAGACACCTTGGGCCAGATCCGCCGCGTTCCGCTGGGCGTAACGCTGTGCATGGGGCCTTATAACTATCCCCTGAACGAGACGTTCACGACCTTGATCCCGGCGTTGATCATGGGCAATACCGTCGTGTTCAAACCGGCCAAATTCGGTGTACTGCTGATTCGACCTTTGCTTGAGGCATTCCGTGACAGCTTCCCGTCCGGGGTTATCAACATCATCTACGGCAGCGGCCGGGAAACCGTCAGCGCTTTAATGGCCAGCGGCAAGATCGATGTTTTTGCGTTCATCGGAACCAACAAGGCTGCCAGCGACCTGAAAAAGCTGCACCCTAAGCCACACCGTCTGCGTGCCGCGCTGGGTCTGGATGCGAAAAACCCGGGCATCATCCTGCCCGATGTCGATCTGGATAACGCCGTTTCCGAGGCTGTTACCGGCTCGCTCTCGTTTAACGGGCAACGCTGCACTGCGCTGAAAATCCTGTTCGTTCATGAAAACGTCGTTGACACTTTCCTCGACAAGTTCCAGGCGAAGCTGGCCCAGCTGAAACCGGGTATGCCGTGGGAGCCGGGTGTCGCTTTGACGCCCCTGCCAGAGCCAGGCAAGACTGATTTTCTGACCGGGCTTGTGGCCGATGCTGTCAGCAAAGGCGCCAACGTCATCAACGCCGGCGGGGGAGAAGTCTGTGAGACGTTCTTCTATCCTGCGGTGCTGTACCCGGTGACTTCCGACATGCGTGTGTACCACGAAGAACAGTTCGGGCCGGTTGTACCTGTGGTGGTTTACCGTGATCTGGAAACAGTCATCGAATACGTCCTCGATTCCGATTTCGGCCAGCAGCTCAGTATTTTCGGCAAGGATTCCGCGCAAGTGGGTCGTTTGGTCGATGCCTTCGCCAATCAGGTGGGGCGTATCAACATCAACGCGCAATGCCAGCGCGGCCCAGACAGCTTTCCATTCAACGGTCGCAAAAACTCTGCCGAAGGGACGCTATCCGTTCATGACGCCTTGCGCGTGTTCTCCATTCGCACGCTTGTCGCCACCAAGTTCCAGGAAAGTAACAAGGAACTGGTCAGCGACATTATTCGCAATCGCGAGTCGAGCTTCTTGACCACTGACTACATCTTCTAGGGGGGCACGATGACTACGCGCTCTTTGATTATTCTTGATGGTGTTGGTATTCGGCAGGCTACTGAATCGAATGCTTTCGCCGCAGCGAGAAAGCCGACGTTTGATGCGTTGCTTAAGCGTTTCGCTAACGGCGAAATCGAAACGTCAGGTCTTGCTGTTGGACTGCCAGAGGGTCAGATGGGGAACTCCGAGGTTGGCCACATGAACCTCGGCGCGGGGCGGGTGGTTTACCAGAGCCTGACCCGAATTGATAAAGCGCTCGCGCAAGGAGAGTTCTCACAAAACCCGGCACTACAGGCGTTGCTCCAAGGGGTGAAGAGTCGCGATGGTGCTGTGCACGTGATGGGGCTCCTTTCTCCGGGCGGCGTGCATAGTCATATCGATCAGATTATCGCGGCTTGTGGTTGCCTGGTTGAGCAGGGTGTCGAGAAAGTTTATGTGCATGGCTTTCTCGATGGCCGAGACACGCCGCCCAAGAGCGCTTTAGCCTCGCTTGAGGCTTTGGAAAACGCGTTTGCGAGACTGGGCGCCGGACGCATTGTTTCGCTGGTCGGTCGCTACTATGCAATGGATCGCGACAACCGCTGGGGTCGCGTGGAATCGGCCTACCGATTGATTGTCGGCGGCGAAGCCGAACATCAGGCTGAAACGGCGTCGGTAGCTTTGTCTGCCGCTTACGAACGTGGGGAGTCGGACGAATTCGTCAAGCCAACCACGATTGGGCAGTCCGTCAGTGTCGGTGCGGATGACGCCATGATCTTCATGAACTTTCGCCCCGATCGGGCGCGGGAGTTGACCCAGGCGTTGATCCAACCGGATTTCACGGCGTTCGAGCGGCCGTTTGTGGTGGCCAAGGATCGCTTGCTCACATTGACGCAGTATTCCGAAGAGCTGAGTTGCCTGTGTGCATTCCCTCCCGAAGCTATTCACAACAGCTTGGGGGAACACTTGGCCAGACTTGGGAAAACGCAATTGCGCATTGCCGAAACCGAGAAGTACGCCCACGTGACGTTCTTTTTCAACGGCGGTAGAGAGCAGCCTTTTGAGGGTGAGGAGCGAATCCTGATTCCGTCGCCTGACGTTGCTTCCTACGATCTGCAGCCTGAGATGAGCGCCCCGCTGTTGACTGACAAACTGGTCAACGCCATCGCCGGCGGCACATTCGATCTGATCGTTTGCAACTATGCCAATGGCGATATGGTGGGTCATACAGGCTCATTCGATGCTGCCGTCAAGGCGGTCGAGGTGCTCGATGAATGCCTGCGTCGCGTAGTTGAAGCAACTCTCGCAGCCGGTGGTGAATGTTTGATTACTGCCGACCACGGCAACGTTGAGCAAATGCTCGATGCGACGTCTGGCCAGGCCCACACGGCGCATACCTTGAATCCGGTGCCGCTGATTCTGGTCAGTGAGCAACCAGGGCGACACGGGCTGAAGAATGGCCGGTTGTGCGATATCGCTCCAACCCTGTTGCAGATGCTGAGTTTGCCGATTCCGTCTGAGATGGATGGCAACTCGCTTCTCACCGTCTGATTGGCTGACAGGTGCCATCAGTGCATCGCCGCATCGACGATTGGTTTGGTCGCCCCCGTCGAGGCGATGTGGCTTACCACGACTCGCTCATTTGAGCATGCGGGCATCACCGATTTTGGTGATGCCTTTTTTTCTGGGCAATCGAGAGTTTTGACGTTATGGAATGGTTTCTCAATCCGGAAATCTGGATCGCGTTTTTTACCCTGACAGTGTTGGAAATCGTTTTGGGTATCGACAACATCATCATGATTTCGATTTTGGTCAGCCGCATGCCCAAAGCCATGCAGCCCAAAACCCGCTTCTTCGGTTTGGCACTGGCCATGGTCACGCGCATTCTTCTGCTGCTGTCCATCACGTGGATCATGCAACTGACTGCCGATCTGTTTCATGTCTTCGATCAAGGGATTTCGGGGCGTGACCTGATTCTGTTCTTCGGAGGATTGTTCTTGCTGTGGAAAAGCAGCAGCGAAATCTTCCAGGAACTGGAAGGTGGCGAGGAGGGGGAGTCTGAGTTTGGTAAAAAGGGTGCGGGCTTTCTGAGCACCATCATTCAGATTGCGATCATCGATATCGTCTTTTCGCTGGACTCGGTGATCACAGCTGTCGGAATGGTTTCTCATGTACCGGTGATGATCGCCGCCATCGTCGTCGCGGTGCTGATCATGATGCTTGCGGCCGGGGCGATCAGTGCGTTCATCGACAAGCATCCGAGCCTGAAAATGCTGGCCCTGGCATTCCTGATTGTCGTGGGCGTCGTGCTGATTGCCGATGCAATGGGGATGCACGTACCGAAGGGCTACGTCTATTTTGCAATGGCCTTCTCGCTTGCGGTCGAGGCATTGAACATTCGCTTCAGGACGCTGAAGGCTGCGTGAGTCCGTCGCAGACGGGGCAGGGACGCCCCGCTGCGGCAAGTTTTTTCAGATACAGACAGGACAGTCGCCAACGCGTGGCCATCACCTCGACCAAGAGGTTGCACCGTTGGTAGGGTCGCCTTCAGAAAGCATCTGTTTCATGCGTTCACGTTCATCGACGCCGGGCAGTACCCCCGTGGTCGTTGCCTTCAGCACGATGACACCCTGTGCGTTGGAAGCACTGATTTCGGCTTTTGCGTGACCGCGCTCATCGATGTTCACAATAAGCCAGTGACAGCTGATCTGTTCTCCTGGGTAAACCGGTCGTTTGAACTCAAAACTCATTCCTTTGGCCAGCCAACCAATTTGTCCGCCGATTTCGGTAACGAGGCTGGCTGTCAGTAGACCGTGGGCTACAGGTGCCTTGAACCCGCGAATCGATGCGTAATGCGCGTCGCAGTGAACAGGATTGTAGTCCCGAGAGATCTGCGCGAATCGGCGGACATCCTCATCCGAAAAACAACGATCGATGGTGAAGTGGTCTCCGACCTGAAGACCTTCGGCAGCACGTTCTCTGAGGCTTTTCATAGCGGATCCTTGGGCTAGAAAGTGTGCTCGGGGCCGGGAAAAGTACCAGCACCTACATCCAGTGCAAAATCCTTCGCCGCGTTGTGAAGAGCCGAGCGAAGATCGGCGTATTGCTTGACGAAACGCGGCATGCGACCGGTGCGCAGTCCGGCCATATCCTGCCAGACGAGGACTTGGGCATCGCATTGGTTTCCCGCGCCGATACCAACAGTTGGAATCGAAACCGCTTCGGTAATCGCTCGACCCACATCGCCCGGCACCATCTCGATCAAAATCGCAAACGCGCCTGCGGCTTCAAAAGCTTTGGCACTGTCGATCAAGCGCTGTGCATCTTCGCCCCGGCCCTGGACACGAAAGCCACCCAATTGATGTTCGAACTGTGGCGTGAAGCCGATGTGGGCCATGACCGGTATGCCTGAACTCGTCAGTTTCTCGACCTGAGGCAGCATCTCGATGCCGCCCTCCAGTTTGACCGCGTGAACACCGGCTTCTTTCATGAAGCGCACGGCGGTATGGAAACATTGCTCGGCCGAGGCCTGATAAGAACCGAAAGGCAGACCGGCAATCACCAGGGCTCGCTGAGTGGAACGACTGACCGCCCGAACCAGCGGAATCAGTTCATCAACGGTTACCGATAGCGTGGACTCATTGCCGTAGACGTTGTTGGAGGCAGAGTCGCCCACCAGAAGAACCGGTATACCCGCGTCTTCGAAAATGGCAGCGCTATACATATCGTATGCAGTGAGCATCGCCCATTTCCGACCTTCCATTTTCATTTGTTTCAGATGCGGTATGCGTACTCGGGTCGCCACTTGCGCGCGAGTTGCGTTGCCGTAAGGTGCGGGCTGATCGCTCATGAACATTGCCTCGATAAAAAAAGGATTAATCCAGTATCTGCTCGGCGAGCAGAATGACTGCGATGATGATCATTGCCGCGCCAGAGAAGCGGCTGACGAACCGAGCCGCTACGGGGCGTGTATGCAGAACGGCCTGAGAACCGAAGCCGACCAAAAGATAGATCACCCCGCAACTGATCGTGTGGATCAGACCAAGTGCAATCATCTGTAGCGGCACGGGCCAGGGGGCGGAGGCGTGGGCAAATTGCGGTAGTAACGCCAGGAACAACAGAAATACTTTTGGGTTGAGCCCGCTCACGCACAGCCCCTTGATCGCCCAGCGTGTCCAGGAGTTCGAAGCCTGGATATCATCGGCGTGTGGTGTCGAGGGGCGGGCAAGCATGTTGATACCCAGCCAAAGCAGATAGGCCGCTCCGGCAATCGTTAGCACCGTCAAGGCCAAAGGGTGGTTGGCTACCAGCGTGCCGACGCCCGCGGCCACTACGATGGTTGCAATCAGGTGGCCGGACAGAAGTCCGCCCACGGCAGGTATGACGACCCTCCCTTTCAAACCTGCGGATATGGCGTAGGCCCAGTCTGCGCCCGGGGTTATGACGAATAGAATCGACACAGCCCAGAAAGCAATGAACACACTGAGGTTCATGGGGCCACCCACTTGTTTTGCTGATAACTCATCGTCCTGCTCCGGAAGAAATGGATGCGAGGAAGAATAGTGAAAAGTTGTTAGAATTTATTTTCAAAGATGTTCGGCATTAAGCCTGGAAACGGGAGATTCTTCCAAATGGACAGGATTGATCGAAAGATTCTTTCTGAATTGCAAAAGGACGGGCGACTCTCGGTCACCGAACTGGCCGAGCGCGTCGGATTGAGCCTTTCACCTTGCCATCGGCGAGTGCGAGCGCTGGAGGAGTCGGGTGTTTTGCTAGGCTATAGAGCGCAGTTGGACCCAGGCGCATTGGGTCTCAATTTTTCCGCTATGGTGTTTGCAACGCTCCGCGAGGGCGACAGGCTAGCTGTCGAGGCCTTCGAGACGGCGCTCCTCGGCATTCCCCAAATAGTCGATGCTCAACGACTGTTTGGGGAGCCAGATTACTTGCTTCACGTCATTACCCAGGACTTGCCAGCTTTTCAAAGACTCTACGATGAGAGTCTTTCGACATTGCCCAATGTGCAGCGTTTGACGTCGACACTCGTTATGAAGCGGGTCGTGCAGGATCGACCTCTGCCTCTGTAATGCGAATATTGGCACGAAACCTGTCGCGCACCGCGTGAGCCTATTCATTCAAGGCGGCATGCGATCGAAAGTGATCAAGTGGGGTTCACACTGAGCAATCGCATCAGACCCTCTTGTGAAAATCGCCCGTCCCTCGTCGACTCCTTGTTCTTGCGTACATCCTGGCTGGGATTTTCTTTGGTCGTCAGTCCCCATTCCCGTGCAATGTCGAAGAGGGGGGAGAGGCTGGAACAACTGCGTCGGTCGGGAATGTTGGCTTTCGGAGCAGGAGGAGGGAGGCAACAACAGTCAATGCCCGCTTCGATGAGCGGGCTTTTCATCTAACAAAACAAGCAGAGGCCAGGGAGGGGAACTGCCAAAGAAAAAGGCGCAGCCCAGACCTACAGCTGACGAGCGATCAGGTCCTTCATGACTTCATTGGCGCCGCCATAGATCTTTTGTACGCGCGAATCGACAAACATCCGGGCGATAGGGTATTCGTCCATATACCCGTAACCACCGAACAGTTGCAGCAGTTCGTCGGTGACCTTGCACTGCATATCGCTGCACCACAACTTGGCCATGTAGGCGGCCTGAGGATCGAGCTTGCCGTCGAGCAAGCGCTGGGTACAGTCGTTGACGAATGTGCGGGCGATGTGGGTGATGGTGGCACACTCGGCCAGCTTGAACTTGGTGTTCTGCAGGTCGAACAGCTTCTGGCCGAACATCCGGCGTTCCTTGGCGTAGTCCGTGGCCAGTTCCAGCGCACGCTCCATGACCGCCACGGCGGGCACAGCCAGCAACATGCGTTCATAGCAAAGTTGGCTCATCAGCTGGATGAACCCGTTGCCTTCGACCGGGCCGAGCAGATTGGCGACCGGTACGCGCACGCTGTCGAAAAACATTTCGCATGTGTCCGAGCCATGCAGGCCGATCTTTTTCAGCTTGTTGACGCTGTAGCCCTTGAGGTTCCCGGTCTCGATCACCACCAGTGAAATACCCTTGGCGCCATCGTCGGAAGTGCGCACGGCAATTACCACCAGGTTGCCGCTGTAGCCGTTGGTGATGAAGGTCTTGGAGCCGTCGATCACGTACTCGTCGCCATCACGGCGGGCGCGTGTACGCAGGGTCTTGAGGTCGGAGCCGCAATCGGGTTCGGTCATGGCGATGGCGGCGAAGAGCTCGCCGCTGGCCAGGCGGGGAATCCATTTTTGCTTCTGCTCTTCGGTACCGTAGTCGAGGATGTAGTGGGTGGCGATGGAGTGCACCGCAGTACTGGGCGGCATTCCGGCGCGAGCCAGTTCATCCAGGGCGACCAGTTGATAGGACAGCGGCGCGCCGGCACCGCCGTATTCCTCACTGATCTCCGGCAGCAGAAAACCCATCTCGCCAAAGCCCTGCCAGATCTCGCGCGGTACGTAGCCCTGTTCGCGCCAGGCATCGTTGTGCGGTGTCATCTCATTGGCGATGTAGCGACGTACCTGGTCGCGATAGGCCTCGATGTCGCTATCCATCCAGGAATGTTGGTGCAGTTGGGGCAACATAAGCTCGGTCTCCGCAATTTTGGGCTTCGCCACCGATGGCAGCGTGCGAAATGCGAGCCTAGAACGAGGGGGCGTGCGCGCACATAGCCGCTGGCCCCAAAGCTGTTGCACTTGACCTCAATCGGTCAGTTGCCCTTGCGAACCTGGCCCGGGGTCTGGCCGGTCCAGCGCTTGAAGGCGCGCTGGAAGCTGGCGCTGTCGGCGAAGCCAAGTTCCTCGGCCAGCACCGGTGTCGGCAGCTTGCTGGTTTTCAGTCGGTAGATCGCCCAGTCGCGGCGCAGGCTATCGCGGATGTTCTGGAAAGAGGCGCCTTCCTGAGCCAGGTGACGTTGCAATGAACTGGCCGAGCAGTGCAGGGCGGCACTGGTCTGTTCAAGGTCTGGCCAGCCGCTATGGCGCGCGCGTTCTTCACGCAGATAGACCCGCACCCGGTCGCTGACGCGTGCGGGTATGGCGGGCACCAGAAGGTCGAGCAGGGCCTTGGCCAGGTATTCATGCAGATGAGAACTGTCACGGCGCACGGGAGCCTGCAGTGCCTGGGAGTCGAACCAGATAGTCGAGAAGGCTGTGCCGAAGCGCAGTTCCGTAGGAAAGAGCTTGCGGTAGTCGCCAACCGATTCAGGTTGTGTGAATGCCACGTCGATACCAGCGGGGCGCAAGCTCCCGCCTTCCAGCCAGGCCATGACGCGCCAGATCAGTCGCAGAAACAGCACGTGGGCGAAATCGCGGGACTCGACCTGAGTGGTGAGGAAGTGCAGTTCGACCCTTACGTGCCGACCGTCGTCCAGCAGCACCGGGTCAAGGTCGTCTTGCAGGAGCCGCAGGGTGTGGGTGAATTCCCGCAGGGCGCCGAACAGAGTGTCGCCGGTCAGGGCTGAACGCATCATCAGCATGAAGCTGCCGCGGCGCAATTTTCGCGAAAACAGCGCGATGCCTTCGTCATCGAGACCCTTGATGGTCTTGCGCAGCAGCGCAACGTACTGGTCGACGGTGACGTGGTGGTCCAAGTCCTGAGGCTGCTGTGGATCGATCCCTGCGTCGCGTAGAAAACCCTCGATCTCGTAGCCGCGATCACGGGCTGCGGCGAGCAGGGAGGAGACGAAAACGGAGGCGAAGGTAACGGGGGTTGGATTCGACATTGGTGGATTCTGCAAGTCATTTGCGGCGCCATGACATTGGCGGTTTTGCGCACGGCCATCACATTAAGCCCACAAAGTCACACCGTGCCGCAACTTAAATTCAGGAAAGCCGCTATGAGTCGCAATGTCTATGTGATTGGGGTCGGCATGATCCCTTTCGTCAAGCCGGGCGCCAACGCGCCCTATCCGCAAATGGCCGCTGCCGCCTTGCGTGCCGCGATGGTCGATGCCGGCGTGGGTTACGCGCAGGTAGAGCAGGCCTACGTCGGTTACGTCTATGGTGACTCCACTGCAGGCCAGCGTGCGCTATACGAAGTCGGCATGACCGGTATCCCGGTGGTCAACGTCAACAACAACTGCTCCACCGGTTCCAGCGCGCTGTTCCTGGCCAACCAGGCAGTCAGCGGCGGTGCGGCGGAATGTGCCCTGGCCCTGGGTTTTGAGCAAATGAGCCCGGGTGCGCTGGGCACGCTCTTTGACGACCGCCCCAGCCCCTTCGAGCGCTTCGACCTGGCCACCGATGAGTTGGTCGGGCACGCCGGCATCCCGCTCGCGCTGCGCTACTTCGGTGGCGCTGGCCTGGCGCACATGCAGGAGTTCGGCACCCGCCTGGAAACCTTTGCCAAGATCCGCGCCAAAGCCAGCCGTCATGCTGCCAACAACCCGATGGCGTTGTTCCGTAACCTAGTCAGCGCCGAAGACGTGATGAACTCGCCCGCCGTCTGGCCCGGCGTGCTGACGCGCCTGATGGCTTGCCCGCCGACCTGCGGCGCCGGGGCGGCGATCCTCTGTTCGGAGGACTTCCTGAAACGCCACGGCCTGAAGGGCGCAGTGCGCATTCGTGCGCAATCCATGACCACCGACACGTCCAGGACGTTCGATGCGAGAGACATGCGCGAAGTGGTCGGTTTCAGCATGACCCGCACGGCCGCGCAGAATGTCTACGAGGCGGCCGGTGTCGGTCCGCAAGATATCCAGGTGGTCGAGTTGCACGACTGTTTCGCACAGAACGAGCTGCTCTCCTACGAATCGCTGGGCCTGTGCCCGATCGGTGGGGCGGAGCGCTTTGTCGAGGACGGCGATAACACTTATGGCGGCAAATTCGTCACCAATCCTTCCGGCGGGTTGCTCTCCAAGGGCCATCCACTGGGCGCCACCGGCCTGGCCCAGTGCACCGAGCTGGTCCAGCAGTTGCGTGGCGAGGCAGGTCCACGTCAGGTAGACGGCGCGCGTCTGGCCCTGCAACACAATCTCGGGTTGGGCGGCGCCTGCGTCGTCACCCTCTACGAAAAAGTCTGAGGGGCGACGGATGATCGACAAGAAGTGGATCGGCCACGAACTGGCCGCCACCACGATGACGCTTGAGCGAGGGCGCCTTTGCGCATTCGCCCGGACCATTGGCGAGACCGATCCGTTGTACACCGATCTCGCTGCCGCCCAAGGAGCAGGCTTGTGCGACGTGCTGGTCCCGCCGACATTCCTGTTCGGTGCCGAGCTGGATGCCGGCACCGTGGACAGCATGCTGGCGGATCTGGAAATCCCGATCGCGAAGATTCTTCACGGTGAACAGAGCTTCACCTATCACAAGCCGGTGTGCGCCGGGGAAACGGTCACCGTGAAGTCGCGGATCGCCGATATTTTCGACAAGAAAAACGGCGCGCTGGAGTTCCTGGTCAAGACCTCGCAAGTCCATAACGACAAAAACGAGCTGGTCGCCGAGTTGCGCACCGTGCTCGTGGTCCGCAACTGAGGAGTTCCGACCATGAGTCATTCACTGCAACACGTGAAGGTCGGTGACCGGCTGCCACCCCTGACGCTGGCGGCGGTCGACCGCACCACGCTGGCGCGGTTCGGTTGCGCTTCGGGCGACCTCAACCCGATTCATATCGATGTGGATTTCGCCCGCAAGGCCGGCATGCCGGACGTGTTTGCCCACGGCATGTTGAGTATGGCCTGGCTGGGTCGCCTGCTGACCCAGTGGGTGCCGCAAAGCCGGCTGCGCAGCTTTGGCGTGCGCTTCCAGGGCATCACTCACCTGGGGCACGTCATCACCTGCAAGGGCCAGGTAACCGAGATCGTCGAGGTCAACGGCGAACGCTGCGCAAGGGTCGAAGTGGCCACGGTCAACCAATACGGCCAGGTCAAGATCGTCGGCGACGCGTTGATCGCCATCGCCATTGGCTAACCCCTTTTTTCAACCTTTTGCGGAAGAGACAGATGAGCAAGAAACTCGAAGGTAAAGTTGCCCTGATTACCGGTTCCGGTCGTGGAATCGGCCGCGCCATCGCCCTGAAGCTGGCAGCCGATGGTGCCCGCGTGGTGGTCAATGACCTTGACGCCGAGCCGGCTCAGGAAGTGGTCGAGGCCATCAAGGCCATGGGCGGTGAAGCCGTCGCCTGTATCGGCAGCGTTTCGGCGCCTGATTTCGCCGAGCGCTTCGTCGGCACCGCGGTCGAGCATTACAAGGGGCTGGACATCATCGTCAACAACGCGGGCTACACCTGGGACAGCGTGATCCAGAAGATGACTGACGAGCAGTGGTACGCCATGCTCGATGTGCACCTTACCGCGCCATTTCGCATCCTGCGCGCGGCGCAGCCGGTCATCCGCAACCTGGTCAAGGCTGAACAGGACGCCGGCCTGCGTAACATTCGCAAAGTGGTGAACATTTCCTCCGTTGCCGGGTTGTTCGGTAATGCCGGTCAGGCCAACTATTCCACCGCCAAGGCCGGTATCACCGGCATGACCATGACGCTGGCCAAGGAGTGGGGGCGCCTGAACACCACCGTCAACTGCGTGGCCTACGGCTTTATCAAGACTCGTCTGACCGAAGCCACTGCCGACGGTAACGCCACCGCCGAGATCGAAGGTCGCGAGATCAAGGTCGGTATCAACCCTGACCTGATGACCATGCTCGAGCGCAGCATTCCGTTGGGGCGTGCCGGTACCCCGCAAGAAGCTGCCGGCTCGGTGTACATGTTCTGCATTCCCGAGTCCGACTATGTCAGTGGCCAGACGTTGATCTGTAGCGGCGGGCTGACCGGAATCTAAGCGCCACCGCTGTCCGGACAATCCGAAGCATTCAGTCAAAACAACAAGGACAAATCATGAAAGACAAGCGCGCGTGGTTGTCGCGGATGGCCCTGGTGGGCGTCTCGTTGATAGGCCTTTCGGCGACAGCCGGGGCGGCGGATAAACCCAATATTCTGGTGATCTTCGGCGACGATATCGGCCAGACCAACATCAGTGCCTATAGCCATGGCGTGGTCGGCTACAAGACACCGAACATCGATCGCATTGCCAACGAAGGCATGATGTTCACTGACTACTACGCGGAGAACAGTTGCACCGCAGGACGTTCTTCGTTCATCACCGGCCAGACACCGTTGCGTACGGGCCTGACCAAAGTCGGAATGCCCGGGGCGCCAGTCGGCCTGCAGGCGCGCGACATTACCATTGCGCAGGCACTCAAGGCTCGAGGCTATTCGACCGGTCAGTTCGGCAAGAACCACCTGGGCGATCGCGATGAGTTCCTGCCGAGCAATCACGGTTTTGACGAGTTCTTCGGCAACCTGTACCACCTCAACGCCGAAGAAGAACCCGAGCGTGCCAATTGGCCTAAAGATGATCCGGACTTTGTCAAGGCCGCCACACCGCGTGGGGTCATCCATTCCTATGCCGATGGCAAGATTGAAGACACCGGCGCATTGACCGCCAAGCGCATGGAAACCATCGACGACGAAACCACCGCCGCTGCTCAAGCGTTCATGGAGAGACAAGTCAAGGCAGACAAACCGTTTTTCGTGTGGATGAACACCACCCGCATGCACCTGTTTACCCATGTGCGCGACTCGATGAAAGGCCAGAGTGGCATGCCCGGCAACGAGTACGCGGACGGCATGCTCGAGCACGATGGTGACGTCGGCAAACTGCTGAAAACCCTCGACGACCTGAAGATCGCCGACAACACCATTGTCGTCTACACCACCGACAATGGTCCGAATCAGTTTTCCTGGCCGGACGCGGCAACCACACCGTTCCGCAACGAAAAAAACTCCAACTGGGAAGGCGGGTTCCGTGTGCCGGCGATGGTTCGTTGGCCGGGCAAGATCAAGGCGGGTGAAGTGTCCACTGAAATGTTCTCCGGACTCGACTGGTTCCCGACCTTGCTGGCGGTAGCGGGTGATACCGACGTCAAGGAACGCCTGCTCAAGGGGGCGAATTTTTCGGGCAAGAACTTCAAGGTGCACCTGGACGGCTACAACCAGCTCGACTATCTGACCGGCAAGGCCAAGAGCGGTGCGCGCAAGGAGTTCTACTACTTCAACGACGACGGCGTGTTGGTCGCGTCGCGTTTCGGTGACTGGAAGGCGGTGTTCTGCGAGCAACGCAAGCCAGGAGGTTTCGAGGTCTGGAGCGAACCTTTCGTCTGTCTGCGGGCACCAAAGATCTTCAACTTGCGCATGGACCCTTACGAAAGGGCGGACGTTGTTTCCAATCAGTACTACGACTGGATAATCAAGAACGCTTACCTGCTTGGTGTGGCCACGATGAAAGCCGCGAAGTTCCTGCAAACTTTCGTCGAGTACCCGCCCAGCCAGAAACCGGCCAGCTTCAGTATCGACCAGGTACGCAAGCGGGTGGATGCACAGATCGAAGAGAACGCGCGGCAGCAGAAGCAGCAGTAACCCATCGATGCCACCTCCGGGTGGCATCTTTGTTTGCGCGACGAAGATTTCATCCGAGTGTCGTGCCAGGCAAGGCAGCCAGCAACTGAGGTCAAGTGCAATAGCTTTGATGTCTTCGGCTATTTGAAGTCCACAGTGACGGCCATACCCTCTGTTCACGCAGCGATACCTGCATGGTTGAACGCGACAGTGGGTGTTGGTGGTCTTCAGTTCAGAGGAATCAAGGCATGATCCAGGAAATGGCGGTTCAGCGAGTGGCCCGCGTGTTCAATACCCAGCGTGAGGCTTTCCGTGCTCAACCTCATTCCTCGCTGGCTGAGCGCCAGGCCAATCTGATCGCACTGCGCACCCAGCTACGGCGTTACCAGGACGCCATTGTCGCGGCGATGAGCGCCGATTTTGGCCATCGCTCCGCCGTCGACACCAAGTTCCTGGACCTGATGGGTTGCATCTTGCACATCAATCACACCCTCAAGCATCTGGGGAGCTGGATGAAGCCAAGCCGACGCCCCACAGAGCTGCTGTTCAAGGGCAATCAGTTGTGGGTGGAGTATCAGGCGAAAGGCGTGGTGGGGGTCATATCGGCATGGAATTTTCCGGTTTACATCGCCATTGCGGGTCTGGTCAGTGCGCTCGCCGCAGGCAACCGGGTGATGCTCAAGATGTCCGAGTTCAACCCGCACACCAACGAGGTCCTCAAGCGTCTGCTGGCAGAGGTGTTCGACGACTCGCAAGTGGCCCTGGTCGGTGGTGAGCTTGAAGACCCGGGCTTTTTCTCTTCGCTGCCATTCGACCACATCATCTTCACCGGGTCCCCCGGGGTCGGGCGTCTGGTCATGCGTGCCGCCGCAGCCAACCTGACACCGGTAACACTGGAGTTGGGTGGCAAGTCGCCTGCGGTGGTGCTGGCGGACTACAACCTGAGCGATGCCGCGCGACGTATCGTTCACGGCAAGGGCACCAATGGCGGGCAGATCTGCATCGCACCGGACTACGCCCTGGTTCCCCAGGACGATATCGAGCGCTTCGTCGGCGAAGTCCGCAGTCAGTTCCAGGCGCTGTACGGCGAACGGCCTGCCGCTAACGATGACTACAGTTCGATCATCGATGATCGTCAGTTTCAGCGCCTCCAGGGCCTGCTTGAAGATGCGCGGGCCAAGGGCGCCCGGATCATTGTCTGTGGCGAGGTTGCCCCGGGGCGCAGGATGCCGTTGCACATCCTGACGGGTGTGACGCCGGAAATGCGGGTGATGCAGGAAGAGATTTTCGGTCCGCTGCTGCCGGTATTGGGTTATGACAGCCTCACCGGTGTGGTGGCTCACATCAACAGCGGGCAACGTCCCCTGGCGCTGTACATTTTTTCAACCGACACGATGAGCATCGATCGATTGCTCAAACGGACCCATTCCGGTGGCGTGACCATCAACGATTGGGGCTGGCACGCTTTCAACCACGGTGCTCCTTTCGGTGGCACGGGAAATTCCGGTATGGGCAACTATCACGCAGAAGAAGGGTTTCGCGAGCTCAGTCACGCACGCACTGTGTTCAAGAGGCGTACCTGGTTTCCCACCCATCTCTTCCATCCACCCTTTGGCGGCCGGCTTCAGAGCCTGGCGCTGGCGTTTTACCTGGGCAAGCCGGATGCGGATGTGAAGTCTTGAGGAAGAATGATATGAGTCAGAGTGTGTTCGATTACGTGGTGGTGGGTGGCGGCTCGGGTGGCTGTCCGGTGGCGGCGCGCCTCAGTGAAGATCCTCAGGTCAGTGTTTGCCTGCTCGAGGCCGGTGGCAGTGACAAGAAAGTGTTGATTCAGGCACCACCGGGCGTAGTGGTGATGATGCGCGAAGGCTTCCATAACTGGTCCTACGAAACCGTGCCCCAGCCGGGGCTCAACGGGCGCAAGGGTTACCAGCCGCGTGGCAAGGCGTTGGGCGGGTCCAGTTCGATCAACGGCATGGTCTACGTCCGCGGCCATCGCTGGGACTATGACCATTGGGAGAACCTCGGCAACCCCGGCTGGAGTTATGAGGAGGTTCTTCCGTATTTCAAGAAGTCGGAACACAACGAGCGCTTTGGCGAGAGCGAGTTCCATGGCGCTGGCGGCCCGCTGAATGTCGCTGAACTGAAGTCGCCGAGCCCTCTGTGCGAAGTCTTCATGAGTGCCGCCGAGGAGCAGGGCATCGCCCGTACTGACGACTACAACGGTCGCCAGCAGGACGGTTGTTTCCGCTACCAGGTGACCCAGAAGGATGGAGAACGCTGCAGCGCGGCCAAGGGCTACCTGTGGCCGATCCTTGATCGGAATAATCTTCAACTTTACCTCAACGCTCCGTTCCACAGCCTGATCTTCGAGGGCAAGCGCTGCGTGGGTGTGCGTTACCACAACGGCAAGGATGTGCAGGAAGTGCGTGCCCGCCGTGAAGTGATTCTCGCCGCTGGCGCCTTTGGTACTCCACAGGCCTTGATGCTGTCGGGCATCGGGCCGGCCGGGGAGTTGACCCGGCTGGGTATTCCGGTGCTGGTGGACCTGCCAGGCGTCGGCCAGAACCTGCAGGATCACATCGACTACACGGTGCCGTACAAGGTCAGTCATCCGGAGGGTTGCCTGGGCCTCACCGTGGGTTCCAGCGTCAAGCTGGCGGCGGCTGCCGTGGAGTGGGCGAGCAAGCGCAGCGGCATGCTGACCACCAATTTCGCCGAGGCCGGCGCCTTCCTGCGCTCCGATCCGGCGCTGGACAAACCGGACCTGCAGATGGTCTTCGTCACCGCCGTGGTCGACGACCATGGTCGACACCTGCATTGGGGTTATGGCTACAGCTGCCATATCGAGGTACTGCGCCCGAAAAGCACAGGCACCGTGACCCTGCGCAGCCGCAATCCGCTCGACGCGCCGGTCATCGATCCACGCTTTTTCGATCGGCGTGAAGACATCGAGTTGCTGATCCAGGCGGCGAAGACCCAGGCCCGGATCCTCGAGTCCACCCATTTCGCCCGTTTCGGGCCGCAACTGATCTATCCCGTCGACTGGAATGACGACCGGCAGATCGAGCAGGACATACGCCGTCGCGCGGATACCCAGTATCACCCGGTAGGCAGCTGCAAGATGGGCCCTGACAGTGACCCGCTGGCCGTGGTCGATGCGCGTCTGCGAGTGCGCGGTGTCGAAGGCCTGCGGATTGCCGACGCCTCGATCATGCCGACCATTCCCGGGGGCAATACCAACGCGCCGACCATCATGATCGGTGAAAAGGCTGCCGCCATGCTCAAGGAAGACGCGCGTCCCCTGTGAGCCTGTCTGTGATTCGAGTTACTTCCACGAAGCGATCAAGGCCCCGATCCACCAAGGGGCCTAGTGTCAAGCATGGGGTGTCACAATGGACAAAAATGATAAAGAGCTCTCCCTGCAAGCCGCCAAGCACACGCTTAGCCTGAATCCAGCATTCGGCCCTCGCGGGCGCGACATACTCAGCAGCGCTCGCATGGTCCTGCAACAAGTGTTGAAGCAACCCGTGCACAGCGCCCGACACATGGCGGCGTTCGGCATGGAACTGAAAAACATCCTGCTCGACCGTTCGGATCTCAAGCCGGCGGCGGGGGACAAGCGTTTCGATGAGCCAGCCTGGCAGGGCAACCCGCTGTATCGTCGCTATATGCGAGCCTATCTGGCCTGGTGCCGGGAAATGAACGACTGGATCAGTAGCAGCAACCTCAGCGATCAGGATGCCAGCCGTGGCCAGTTCGTCATCAACCTGCTGGCCGAGGCGATGGCGCCGACCAACACCCTGGCCAACCCTGCGGCCCTCAAGCGTTTCTTCGAAACCGGTGGCAAGAGCATTCTGGATGGATTCGCGCACTTGACCCGCGATCTGATTGAAAACGGTGGCATGCCCAGCCAGGTGGACAAGACGGCTTTCGAGGTGGGCGGCAATCTGGGTACGACGCCTGGCGCGGTGGTGTTTCGAAACGAGGTGCTGGAGCTGATTCAGTACAAACCTCGAAGCGAGCAGGTGCTGGAGCGCCCGTTACTGGTGGTGCCGCCCCAGATCAACAAGTTCTACCTGTTTGATTTGGCGCCGCAGAAGAGCCTGATTGGTTTTCTTCTCGACAGTGGCATCCAGACCTTTGCCGTCAGTTGGCGCAATCCGGGCAAGGCGCAGCGCGAGTGGGGCTTGTCCACCTATGTCGAAGCCCTGAAAGAGGCGGTCGACGCAGTGCTGGCGATTACCGGCAGCACTGATTTGAACACCTTTGGCGCGTGCTCCGGAGGCAGCACCATGTCATCGCTTTTGGGCCACTACGCGGCACTGGGCGAGAGCAAGGTGAATGCCTTCACCCTGGTGGTCAGCATGCTCGATATTCGCCCCGACACCCAGGTCTCGCTGTTCGCTGATGAGAAAACCCTGGAGGCGGCCAAGCGCCGTTCTTATCAAGCGGGTGTGCTGGAAGGTCGTGAGCTGGCAAAAGTCTTCGCCTGGATGCGCCCCAATGACCTGATCTGGAGCTACTGGATCAACAACTACCTGCTCGGTAACGAGCCGCCTGCATTCGATGTCCTCTACTGGAACAACGACACCACCAACCTGCCGGCCGCGCTGCACGGCGAATTCATCGAGATGTACCAGACCAACCCGTTGGCCCGTGCCGGCGCTCTGGAGGTCTGCGGCACTCCAATAGATCTCAAGCAGGTCACCAGCGATTTCTATTGCATGGCAGGCCTGACCGACCACATCACCCCATGGGATGCCTGCTACCGCTCGATGCACCTGTTCGGCGGCCAGGGTGAGTTCGTGGTGTCCAACAGCGGGCATATCCAGAGCATCCTCAACCCGCCGGGTAACCCCAAGGCCCGCTTCATGACCGGCAGCAGCCTGCCGGTTGATGCCCAGGATTGGCTGGAAGGTTCCAGTAAAGAGACCGGCTCCTGGTGGACTCACTGGCTGGCCTGGTTGCAAGCACGCTCCGGTCAGAGCAGGAAGGCCCCCGTCAAGCTGGGCAACAAGGCTTACGTCGCGGCTGAAGCGGCTCCTGGCACCTACGTGCACGTGCGCTGACTCGCTGTAGCCGGACGGGCGCTTGCGTCCCGTCCTGTCCACGTTCCAGATCCCTTGGCCCGGCGCCGCAGAAGGAACCTCCGTAACATGTCACAGCCCTTTGTCTATCGCACCATCGAACTGGAGGGTGGCCATCTGCGCGTTGCCATTCGTCCAGGCAAGGCCGATCTGCCGCCGTTGCTAGTCTTCAATGGCATTGGCGCCAACCTGGAGCTTTTGTTTCCATTCGTCCGGGCGCTTGATCCGGACATGCAAGTGATCGCCTTCGACGTGCCCGGTGTCGGCGGCTCCTCCCTGCCGAGCTTGCCTTACCGGTTTTCTGACCTGGCGAAACGGGTTTCGCGCATGCTCGATTATCTGGACGTTGGCCAGGTCAACGTGATCGGCGTGTCCTGGGGCGGAGCGCTGGCACAACAGTTCGCCCACGACTTTCCACAGCGTTGCAAGAAACTGATCCTGGCCGCCACGTGTGCGGGCATGGTGATGCTGCCGGCCAAACCCAAAGTGCTCTGGAGGATGGCCACTCCGCGCCGTTACATTCAGCCGTCCTACGGCGCGCGGATCGCGCCGGACATCTATGGCGGTGCTTTTCGCCATGACCCGGCACTGGCACAAG
Organism: Pseudomonas sp. PDM32; assembly: GCF_019219225.1. Taxonomy (NCBI): domain Bacteria; kingdom Pseudomonadati; phylum Pseudomonadota; class Gammaproteobacteria; order Pseudomonadales; family Pseudomonadaceae; genus Pseudomonas; species Pseudomonas sp. PDM32. The sequence continues at coordinate 356,770 of NZ_JAHUWE010000003.1, read as the reverse complement.
CGTTCGCCAGCAAGGTGCGTTCCGGCGGCAGGCGCGGTTACTACCTGCAACTGTTGGCGGGCCTGGGCTGGACCAGCATTCACTGGCTGCATCGGATCCATCAGCCGACCCTGATTCTGGCCGGCGATGACGACCCGATCATTCCGCTGCCCAACATGCGCCTGTTGGCCAGGCGCATTCCCAATTCGCAGTTGCATGTGATCGGCGATGGCCATCTGTTCCTGGTGGCCCGGGCGCAAACCGTTGCACCGATCATCTCGTCCTTCCTCGCGCAGGAACGCCAGCGCGCTAGAATTCATCAAGCGTGACATGAGCAGTTCATTGGTTCGCTAGCCTTATGAAATCCTCCAACACGATACTCATCCGCACCAAATGGTCGCCGCCCCGAATCGATCCCCGGTCGCTGCCGCGTGAGCGTCTGCTGGAACTGATCGAGGCAGGGCGCGAGCGCAAGTTGACCTTGATCCTGGGGCCTGCGGGCAGTGGCAAGAGCACACTGGCGGCGCAATGGCGCCAGCGCTTGATCGGTGCGGGGCTGGACGTCGCCTGGTTCAACCTGGGGGCCGACGACGAGACGCTCTGGGCGGCGTATCTGGTCGCCAGCCTGGGGGCCGCGGGCCTGGCTGTCGGCGACGACATCATTGGCCTGAGCGAGCGCACTGACCAGCGTTCGCTGGAGGTGTTGCTGTCGCTGCTGGTCAACGCGCTCTACGAGCATCCTCGATCCATTTATCTATTCCTCGAAGACCTGCATTTCCTCACTGCGCAGCCGGCATTGGCGATGATCCAGCGCCTGATCGATCTGGCGCCGGACAACTTCCATCTGGTGATCACCACACGCCAGCGTCCGGCGCTCAATCTGTTGGCGATCGGCATCAAGGGGCAGTTGACCCAGATTGATTTTGCCGACTTGCGCCTGACGGCCGAGGAACAGTTCAGTCTGCTTGAGCTCAACGGTCTCGAAAACCTGTCCGGCGAGCAGCAACAACGTCTGTATGAGCTGACGGACGGTTGGGCCGCGGGCCTGCAGATCGGTGTCCTGTCACTTCGCCACAGCGGTAATTTTGAACAGAGCCTGCGAGCCTGTGGCGGCATGGTCATGGCGATCGATGAATCAGGTCTCGATGCCTACCTGGATGACTGCATCAGTCGTGTGCTTTCTGCCGGGCAAATCGCTGCCATGGTCCAGGTTTCGACCTGCCGACGATTCAATCGCGAGCTGTGCGTCGCATTGACGGGCAGCCCGGAAAACGCGGCGGTGCTTGACATATTGCTCGAGCAGAACCTGTTCCTGTTGCCGATCGACCTCGAGGGTCGCCTGCAGTGGTTCCGTTTCCACCAGATGTTTTCCGGGTATCTGCAACGGCGCCGCAATGAGCTGCCGGTTGTGGAGGTAATTCGGGTCAATCACGCCGCCAGCCAATGGTTTGCTGATCACGGTTTGTACGTCGAGGCGATTCGTCATGCTCAGGCAGCCCAGGACCTTGAGGGCAGCGTGCAGTTGCTGGCACGGGCGGCGAGGTCGCTGATCGGTGACGCGCATTTTGCACAACTGCTGCAGTTGGCCGACGAGTTGCCGCGTGAAGCCTGGTCCAAGCAGATTGACTTGCTCCTGGCGGTTGCCTGGGCAGAACTCACCTGCAATCGCATGGAGAGATTCGAGCTCACACTCGCTTCGATCGAAGCTCACCCGGAAGTCAGCCGGCCGGAAATAGACACTGAATTGCAATTGCTGAGGGCCATGTACCTGCTCAGGAGGGACGATACGACAGCTGTACTGGCGCTGCTCGAGCCCTTGATGGCACAGCCGCCCAGCCAGCGTCACTTTCACCTGCTGATGCTCTATACCCTTGGTGGCGTGGCATTGCTCAAGGCTGGACGAACAGTGTTTGTACGGGATCTGGTCTACAGCACGCGAGGTCTGCTCCGGCGCGCGCAAGGCCCTCGGGCCCGGCCGTTTTTCGATGCGCTGTGTGGCCTCAGTTTTTTTGTCCAGGGCGATATGAACCAGGCCCGCCGCGATCTCGAAGGTGTCCTGGTGCAAGTGACGCGCAACGAGTCGCTGGCGCAGGATGTCGCCATCTTCATCAAGTCCACCCTGGCGTTGACCTGCTATCACTTGAACAGCCTGGAAGCCGCCGAGGACTACGTTGAAGGCTGCTTCGGGGTCGCCGAGGTCCTGGGGACCTCTGACTGCATTTTGTATACCTACCTTGCCCAGGCGCATTTGCAGTGTGCTGCGGGCAGGCTGGAGGCGGCCCACGCCACCCTCGATCGATTGGGCGAGATCGCCGAAAGCATTGGCCTTGATCGCCTGCAGGCGTGGCGTTTTGCCGAGCAGATACGTATTGCCTGCCATCAGCATGATCTGGCCCGCGCGCGCGAGCTGTTTCGCAGACTGCGCGCGCTGGCCATGCCTTACCTGGACAAGCGCGGTTGTGCCTGGGCGGAGATCCCCCTGGCCTGCGCAATGGCACACACGGCCTTGGCCCTGGCCGAAGGCGACTATCGATGCGCGATCGAGGTAGGGGAAAGCTGGGCACTGGTCTGTCAGGAGTGGGGGCAGTTACAACCAGCTACCGTGCTGCGAATCCGTGTCGCTATTGCCAGGACAGCGCTCCATGAACCACAAGAGGCCCAGCGCCACATGTCCACGGCACTGCGCAATGCCTGCGAATACGGGATGTTCCGGGTGTTTCTTGATGAAGGAACGGTGGGGCTGCGCCTGCTGCAATCGCTTAGTGTCGATGCACTGACAGCGCTGGAGCGTGACTACATTCAACACTGTCTGATGCATGGCGCCGATTCGCAGAGCCTCTCGAGCGGGACAGGTGAGGGTGGTCGGGCACCTGCGCCCGGCAGCGATATCCTCTCGCCCCGTGAGCTTGAAGTGGTCGAACATCTGGCCCGTGGGCTGTCAACCAAGAGCATCGCCAAGGCCCTCGATCTTTCGCCTGGAACCATCAAGTGGCACCTGAAGAATATCTTCGGCAAGTTGGGTGCCTTTTCTCGCGAGGATGCAGTGAGCAAGGCGCGGCAAGTCGGGTTGCTTAACTAACGCAGTATCGCCTTGGCATCCTCGCAAAAGTCCAGGTATTGAACCGTTGAACCGTTGAACCGCGCCACCACCCCTCCCTAGATGGGAGGGTTGCCAGTTTTCACCTTGGGGTAGGGTGCCGGGTAACGGTGGTGAAACCGTGCATGCAGGGTTCATGTGAGCGCTGATGGCTCCAGACCTGCAATGCTCCTGCCCCCAAGCGGTGAGCGCCCGGCATTGCCGTCTCCTGCCGTCAAGGCACGGACAATAACAATAGCTGCAACTTCAGGAGAGACCATGTACTTCACTCAGCCCTTGCACCGTAATCTACAGTGCGCGCCCGAGCGATTAATGACGATCTACGGCGATCGCAGTCGCACTCTGCGCCAGTTTGTCGAGCGTGTTGCGAGACTGGCCGGGGCGTTGCGTGAGCTTGGCGTACAGAGCGGCGATTGCGTCGCCATGCTGGGTTTGAACTCTGATCGTTACCTCGAATATTGCTTCGCCGTACCCTGGGCCGATGCCGTTCTCAATCTTTGCAACACACGCTGGAGTGCGGAGGAGAACGCGTATGCGCTGACCGATTCGCAAACCTCGGTACTGTTGGTTGACGAGACCTTCAAGGACATCGGTCTGCGGTTATCCAGGCAGGTTCCTTCGTTGCGTCATGTCATCTACGTCGGTGACGGCACCACGCCGGATGGGATGCTGGATTACGAAACGCTGATTGCCCGGGCCTCGCCCATGGAGGATGCCCGACGTGGCGGCGATTCACTCCTTGGTGTGTTCTATACCGGCGGCACCACGGGTTTCCCCAAGGGCGTGATGATCAGTCATACGGCCTTCTGGAGCAGCCAGATTGCGCTGGATGTCGAGGGCCTGGTACCGCCTGATTCGGTCATGCTGCGCGCAGCACCGATGTTCCATCTGGCGGACATGTCCACCGGTTATGTCGGTGTGCTCGAAGGCGCGACTCACGTCATACTGCCGGCGTTCCAGCCGGCCGAAGCGATGGCGGCGATTCAGCGTCACGGCATTCAGGTGGCCATGCTGGTGCCGACCATGATTCAGTTGTTGATCAATCATCCCGAGGTGGACGATTACGACCTGTCCTCGTTGCAGCACCTGGTGTATGGCGCTTCGCCCATTCAGGAGCAGACGCTGTGGAGCCTGCAGGCCATGCTGCCGCAACTGCAGCTGTTCCAGGCTTATGGCCAGACGGAGATGTCGCCCATCGTTTCTCTGCTCGGCCCGGCTCAGCACACCGCGGCGGCCGCCGCTGCCGGCATGTTGCGCTCCTGTGGTCGTGCCACCCGGGCGGTGGAAGTCAAGATCGTCGACGACGATGGCCGTGAGGTGCCTCGTGGCTGCATCGGTGAAATCGTCGTTCGGGGCCCGAATGCAATGAGCGGGTACCTGAACAAACCCGAGCAAACCCTGGCGGCTCTGCCTGGTGATGGCTGGTTGCGTACGGGGGACGGGGCCAGGATGGACGAAAATGGCTACATCTTCATTGTCGACCGCCTCAAGGACATGATCGTCACCGGTGGCGAAAACGTGTTCTCGGCGGAGGTCGAGAATGCCTTGTGCAGCCATCCGGATATCGCCATGTGTGCGGTGATCGGGATCCCTAGCGAGCAATGGGGCGAGGCGGTGCATGCCGTGGTGGTACTCAAGCCTGGCACTGAACCGAATGGCAAAGAATTGATCGCCCATTGCAAGCGTCAGATCGCCGGCTACAAGGCGCCGAAAAGCGTGGAGTTCCGTGCTGCGTTACCGCTCTCGGGCGCTGGCAAGGTGCTCAAGAGCGAACTGCGTGAACCGTTCTGGCAGGGCAGTTCGCGGCGAGTTGGTTGAGCGACCCATCTCCGGGCGCAATCGACCATGGATGACTTGAGCCGGCAACTGCCAGGTCATCGATGAGCACTTGTGGACGGGCTTTGCGCCCCGGCTGTTTCTCCCTTCCTGCTTGATTCGCCCCGGCTGTTGTGCACAACAGCCGGCAGCGGCGTGCGCCTGCATTTCCCATTCGCCAGTGCGGTGTGACTCCCTTTCCTGCCTCCCTCCCAACCCCCTCCCATCTCGGGAGGGTTAAGCGCTGCGCAGTCAATGTTTACTTGTCCGGCCAGTCTCTGGCGGCCGGGTGGTTGGGGAGGGAGGTTTTTTCACAGGGAAATCCAGGAGCCAAAGAGTGGTGGGTTGAACCGTAGCGTCGGGATTATTTAGGAATGTGAACAATGATAAGAATAAGTTCGCCACAAACAGGCTTTGTCCGGCATCAGCTTGGTCAGGCAGTCGTGCTTGGAATTCTCGGAGTGGGCGCCGGCAATGCCCAGGCATTCAATTTTGATACCGAGAGCGGTTGGTCGGGGAGCCTCGACACCACACTTTCCGTTGGCAGCAGCTGGCGCGCCGAAGGGCGTGATAACGAGTTGTACAGTCGACTCGACGGACAGGTGATCGGCAAGACCGACGGCCTGGGCGGTTCCAATACCGATGGCGGCAACCTCAACTACGATCGCGGCGACCGGTTTTCTACCATCGGCAAGTTCCTCACCGAACTGAACCTGCACAACGGCGACATGGGCGGCATGCTGCGCGTGAAGGGCTGGTACGATCAGGCACTGGAAGACGAAGACGTGCACTTTGGCAACCAGGCCAACGGTTACCAGAAAAAGCCATTGTCCGATAACGGCTTTGACGACCTGCAAAGGAACAAAGGCGTTTACCTGCTCGACGCCTATGTCTACGACACCTACCACCTGGACGATCACCCGCTGCAGGTGCGCCTGGGTCGTCAGGTGCTGAACTGGGGCGAGAGCATCTTTGTTCAGGGGCTCAACCAGATCAACCCGATCGACGTTCCTTCTCTGCGCCGTCCGGGCACCGAGATCAAGGAAGCGTTGCTGCCGGTGTGGATGATTTCCAGCAGCTTCGGTTTGAGTGACGGACTGTCGCTGGATGCGTTCTACCAGTTCAAGTGGGAGCCTACTGCCGTTGAGGGCTGTGGCAACTACTGGTCGACCACCGAAACCATCATTTCGACTCATCCGGGTGGTTGCACCATGGCCACGTCGCTGCCTAACGTCAGCAACCCGGTCGGCTTTCGCAATGGCATGAACGTCCCGCTGAGCACTGGCGATGAAGCCCGGGATTCGGGGCAATGGGGTGTGGCGCTGCACTATCTGGTCGAATCGATAGACACCGAGCTCGGTGCCTACGCCATGACCATCCACTCGCGTACGCCGATCATTTCCGCCCACAGCGGCGATTGGGGCCGGATCCCCGCCGGGGCGCGAGCACCCTTCCTCAACCCGGTGCAGGTCCATGAAAATCTGCCGTTCGGTGCGACCTCGACGACTGCCTTCTGGGAGTATCCCGAAGACATCCACCTGTATGGCCTGAGCGCCGCCACCACGTTGGCCAGTTGGTCGGTCGGTGCGGAACTGAGCTACTCGCCAAACACGCCGGTACAACGTAACGGCAACGACCTGCTTGCCGCCGCTGCCCAAGGGGTGGGGCCGCAAGGCGCGGGCGCGCGAGCCGCTGGCCCGAATGCCTATATCACCGGGTATGACCGCTTCGATAAAACCCAGCTGCAGATCAACGGCATCAACCTGTTCCCCAACGTTCTGGGCGCCTCGAGCCTGCAGGTGGCCGGTGAAGTTGCCTTCCAGTGGAACGACATCCCTCAGGGCGACAGCGACATTCGTTACGGTCGCGGTTTCATCTTTGGCCCGGGTTCGGCGCCCAGCTATGGCGGGAACCTCTGCGGCACTGCGACCAACCCGCAACCCGACGGCTGCAAGAACGACGGTTACATCACCGACTTCGCCTGGGGCTACAGATTGCGAGGGCAACTGGAGTACCCGGACCTGTTGGGCGTAGGCGTCAGCACTTACCCGAGTTTGTTCCTGGGGCAGGACGTGGAAGGGGTTTCGATGGACGGCCAGTTCAACGAAGGCCGGTTTACCGTCGGTGCCGGCGTTCGTTTCGACTACCTGAAGGCCCACAGCCTGGAGTTCAACTATGTGACGTACAACAACGACGCCAAGTACGACCCGTTGCGTGACCGGGACTACTACTCGATGAATTACAGCTACAAGTTCTGATGAGGAACAAGGCATGAAAACAATAAATACTTGCCACACCCCGCGTGCCCTGGCTATTGCCATCGCACTGTTGCTTGGCGGGAACGACGCTTTCGCCAAATTGACCGATGCAGAGGCTGCTCGCCTTGGTAACGACCTCACTCCGGTTGGCGCCGAGAAGGCCGGCAATGCCGATGGCAGCATTCCAGCCTGGCAGGGCGGCCTGACGGCTCCTCCGGCAGGCTGGAGTCCGGAGAAGGGCTACGTTGATCCGTTCCCGCAAGACAAGCCGCAGATGGTGATCACCGCGGCCAATGCCGATCAGTACAAAGACAAGCTGTCGCCCGGCACCCTGGCTTTGTTGAAGAAGTATGACAACTTCAAGATGCCGATCTACCAGACCCGGCGCACCGCCGCACTGCCGGCTGAAGTCACCGCCAAAGCCAAGACTCAGTCCACTCAGGTCGAGTTGCAGGGTTTCGGTTTGAGCAACCTCAATGGCTCGAACATACCGTTCCCGATCCCGAAGAACGGTCAGGAAGCAATCTGGAACCACTTGGTTCGCTACTTGGGCGGAGGCTTCGAGCGGACCTATCACTGGTTCCCGGTACGTAGCAGCGGCGAGTTCTACAAGGTTGGTTTCCGCGAGAACCGCGTGTTCGACCAGAACATGGATCGCAGTATGGACAACCACCTGTTTTCCTTCCTTGGCTACTTCCTTGAACCGGCCACGTTGCAGGGCACGGTCTACCTGGTGCGTGAACCGGTGGACCAGGTCAAGGAAGCGCGCTCGGCCTGGATCTACAACGCCGGTGCACGTCGTGTGCGCCGCGCGCCGGATCTGGCGTATGACAACGTCAGCGATGGCACCGAGAGCATGCGGGTGACCGACCAGTACGACGGCTATAACGGCGCGCCCGACCGCTATGACTGGAAACTGGTCGGCAAGCAGGAAATCTATGTTCCGTACAACGACTACAAGTTGTCCGATAAGTCGCTGAAGTACGAAAACATCCTGCAAAAAGGCACCGTCAATGCCGACCTGATGCGCTACGAACTCCACCGTACCTGGGTCGTCGAGGGCACGCTCAAGGCCGGGCAGAAGCATATCTACGGCAAGCGCGTGATGTATCTCGACGAGGACAGCTGGACCGTGTTGCTCGAAGACGCCTACGACACTCGCGGCCAGCTATGGCGCATTGGCGTGCACCCGATGATCCAGTTCTATGACGTCGGTGTGCCGTGGTACCGCGCCAACATCTTCCATGACCTGAGCAACGGCAACTACATGGTCTCGGGCCTGGACAATGAGGTCAAGCAACCCTGGAAGTTCGGCGTCAAGGGACGTCAGGCCGACTTCCAGCCCGATGCCCTGCGTCGCGCTGGTCACTAAGCCCTCAGGCAGTCTCAAGGCGACCCGGTTGCGGGTCGTCGATTACAAATACAAGAGAGGAGCGGCCAATGGCTATTTTGGGCAAGTCCGTTCACAGGGTGTTGTGGGCGGCACTCATCGCGGCATCTGCTGTACATGCCGAGACGCCTGGCTCGATCCAGACCGGGATCAATTCACAGCGAATCATCCTGCTCGATATCCAGCGCGTGGGCAGTCAACTGTTCAGTGCCGGCGAGCGCGGCTGGATCCTTCGTTCCGCGGATGATGGGCAACATTGGCAGGGCATTCATACGTCAGCCGATCGAACGCTGACTGGGCTTGCTTTCGCCAACGACCGACTGGGTATCGCCGTTGGACATGGCGCGACCCTGTTGCGCACCACCGACGGCGGTCAGCAATGGACAGCCGTAGGGGTGGACGGTATCGGTCATGATTCGCTGCTCGGTGTCACCTACCTGGGCGGCCAGCATTTCGTCGCCTATGGCGCATTCGGTCACTATCTGGAATCCGTCGACGCTGGCTTGAGCTGGAGCAAGAAAACGGTGATGGGGGAGGACTTTGATCGGCACATCGCCAAAGTGCTGAAGGTCGGTGGTGACCTGTTCCTTTTCGGCGAATCCGGCACCCTGCTGCGCTCGCGTGACCTGGGGCTGAACTGGGAAGCGTTGCAATCCCCTTACGAGGGTTCTTTTTTTGGCGGACTGCAGACGCCAAGTGGTGCGCTGTTGGCTTTCGGCATGCGCGGCAATCTGTATCGCTCAAACGACCGGGGAGATACCTGGCAGCTGATTCCCCTGGACGCCAAGGTTGCACTGCAAGGAGGGCAGGTTTTGCCTGACGGGCGTATCGCCCTGGTCGGCAATGCCGGGTTGCTGGCACTGAGTAACGACGATGGCAAAAGCTTTGAGCTGAGTCACGCCGCCCGTGGCGGGCTCTCGCAGATTGTTGCGGTGACCGGCGGTGCCCTGGCCGTGGGCGATGCCGGTGTTCAGTCCCTGAGCTTGACGCAAGCGACAGCCAATTGAGGTTTCTATGAGTAGGTACCACGACAATCAGGGGCTCGAGCTTGTGGGCGACGTTCAGGTGCTCGACCGCCACCACTTCTCCCGTAGTCTGGTCGGTCGGGTGTCCTGGTGGATTTTTCACTTGCGTCGCCCGCTTCTGATTTTTTTCATTCTATTGACGCTGCTGTTTACCTTCACCGCCACACGACTGCGTGTGGAGGCGGGCTTTTCCAAGATGATCCCGTTGCAGCATGAGTACATGCAGTCCTTTCTCAAGTATCAGTCGGTTTTCGGCGGCGCCAACAAAGTATTGCTGGCGTTGAAGAACGAAAAGGGCGAGATCTTCGACCCCGGATTCATGGAGAGCTTGCATCAGGTCACCGAGGAGGTTTTCTACATCAAGGGCGTCGAGCGTAGCTCGGTCACTTCGTTGTTCACCTCCAATGTGCGCTACAACGAGGTGGTAGAAGACGGCTTCAGGGGCGGCAACATTGTTGCGGCCGACTTCTCCGGTACTGCAGAGCAACTGAAGGCGGTGCGCGAAAATGTGCTGAAGTCCGATTGGGTCGGCCGTATCGTCTCCAATGACTTGAGCGCCGCCATGGTGGTGGCGAACTTGCAGGAAGTGGACCCGGAGACCGGTTTGCGTCTGGATCTGCAAGCTGTCAGCCAGTCCCTGGAGGCAATTCGCGCCAAACACGAAAAAGATGGCATCAGTGTGCACATCATTGGCTTCGCCAAGTCGACCGGGGATATCGCGGACGGTGCCGCCGGGGTGTTGCTGTTCTTCGCCGTGGCCTTCGTGATCACCGCACTGTTGCTGTATTGGTATTGCGGCTCGCTGATGCTGACGTCCTGGGCGTTGGTTTGCGCCATGGTCCCGGTGGTATGGCTACTGGGTCTGCTGCCGCTGTTGGGACTGGCACTCGACCCCATGTCGATTTTGGTGCCGTTCCTGATTTTCTCCATTGGTGTCTCCCATGCGGTGCAGATGACCAACGCCTGGAAACTGGAGGTGTTGCGTGGTCACGACAGCATCACCGCTTCGCGCAATTGCTTCCAGAAACTTTTCATACCAGGTGCCATGGCGCTGCTGGCCAATGCACTGGGGTTCCTGGTAATCGCCTTCGTGCAGATCGAGATGGTGCGGGAACTGGCCATCACCGCGACGTTGGGGGTCAGCCTGATGATCCTCACCAACAAACTGCTGTTGCCGATCCTGCTGTCTTACATGCGTATTTCGGCCAGGGATGCCGAGCGCCTGCGGGGCAAGGAAACCTCTGGGGACTGGCTGTGGGAGCACCTGGGGGGATTGGCAACCCGCAAGGGCAGTGTGCCGGTCATCCTGATTGCGGTGGTTCTGCTCGGTGTTGGCATGTGGCAGGCGGGAAAGTTGAAGGTGGGAGACACGGGGCAGGGTGTCCCGGAGCTGCGTGCCGATTCGCGTTATAACCAGGACGTGGCGATGGTCACCCGTAACTTCGCCATCGGCGTTGACCTGTTGCAGGTGGTGGTTGAGGCAAAGGGCAACGAGTCGCCCTGTGTTGATCGCAACATTCTGGGCAAAGTCGAAGATTTCGAATTCGAGATGAAGCAGACCCCGGGCGTCGGTACGGTGCGAGGGCTGGCGGGCTATGTCGGGCAGATCACCCAGGGCTACGCGGAAACCTTCATCAAATGGCGCACCATTCCCGAGGAGCAGGCGCAAATTGCCCAAGGTGTGGGTTTCGCCACGCGCCTTGGCAATGAACTGATGAACTCCACCTGCAGTGCCATGCCGATCTCGCTGTACACCGAAGATCACCAGGCCTCGACTATCAGCAACATCATCGAAAGGATAAAAGCGTTCAAGGTAACCCACGACGGCGATGATCTTCGTTTTCAGCTGGCCAGTGGCAATGTCGGGGTAATGGCCGCGACCAATGAGGCGGTCGAGGCGGCGGACAAGTGGGTGAATCTCGCGCTTTTCGGCTCGGTGACCTTACTCTGCCTGCTGAGCTTTCGCTCGCTGCGTATCACCCTGTGCATCATTCTTCCACTGGCGCTGGTCACGGTGCTGTGCAACGGGTTGATGGCATGGCTGGGTATTGGTCTCAAGGTCAATACGCTACCGGTGGTGGCACTGGGCGTCGGGGTCGGCGTGGATTACGGCATTTACTTGTTCGAGCGGATCAAGCACGAAATGCATTCACGTCATTCGGACCTGCGTCAGGCGTTTGTCGAAGCGCTAAAGCAGCGTGGCACTGCCTCGTTGTTCACCGCCATGACAATGACGGTGTCCGTGTCCACATGGGTGTTTTCCACCCTCAAGTTCCAGGCCGACATGGGCGTGCTGTTGGCGTTCATGTTCCTGGTCAACGTTTGGGGCGCCATCCTGTTGCTACCGGCACTCGCGGCATGGCTGCTACCGCCGGTGCACGCCGGCAAGCATCCTGAGCAGCCACCCGCAAACTAACTCCATGCAGTACTTTGGCGGCCTTCGGGCCGTCTTTTTTTGGAGGGGAGTCAGGGGTGCTACGCTTGTATCGATACGCTTGGGCATCTTCCAGTTTGCTGCTGCAAAGGAGTGGGCTGAAGTGTGGGCTGGAAAACTTTACCAAAAGCCAGAAACGACAAAGCCCTGAAAAATCAGGGCTTTGTTGTATAAAGATGGCGGAGGCGATGGGATTCGAACTCATGGACCTGTTACAGTCGACGGTTTTCAAGACCGTTGCCTTAAACCACTCGGCCACACCTCCGTTTGCGTTGCGGGCGCCATAATACCTGAATGAAACACACTGTCAAACTCTCTGCATAGCTAGTTACAGAGTGTCTGTTATGATCTTTGCGACTGAACGTTTCAAACCAACAGGAGTGTCGCCATGCGCGAACAGGATTACGCAGTTAATAACAGCGTGCAGGCTGAGCAGCTAGAGGTTAGCCGCGTCCTGCGCAACACATACGGCTTGCTCGCCCTGACCCTCGCATTCAGTGGTGTGACGGCCTACGTTGCCCAGCAGATGCGTGTTGGCTACCCGAATATTTTCGTGGTGCTGATTGGCTTCTACGGTCTTTTCTTCCTCACCAACAAACTCCGTGATTCGGCCTGGGGCCTGGTGTCGGCATTCGCCCTGACCGGTTTCATGGGTTTCCTGCTTGGTCCGATCCTCAACCGTTACCTGGGTATGCAGGGCGGCGCTGAAGTGGTCAGTTCGGCCTTCGCGATGACCGCGCTGGTGTTCGGCGGCCTGTCGGCCTATGTGCTGATCACCCGCAAGGACATGAGCTTCCTCGGTGGTTTCATCACGGCAGGCTTCTTTGTGCTGCTGGGTGCGACGCTGGCGAGCTTCTTCTTCCAGATCAGCGGTCTACAACTGGCGATCAGCGCAGGTTTCGTGCTGTTCTCCTCGGTCTGCATCCTGTTCCAGACCAGCGCCATCATTCACGGCGGCGAGCGCAACTACATCATGGCCACCATCAGCCTGTATGTATCGATCTACAACCTGTTCGTCAGCCTGTTGCAGCTGTTCGGCATCATGGGCCGTGATGATTGATCGTCGACCTTGAAGTAAAAAACCCGCTCAGGCGGGTTTTTTTATGCCTGGAATCCAGGGCTACTCGGTAATGACAATGCTGCCGTCAGCTTGCTGGCGGTAAATGGTGTAGGGCAGCAGCAACGTATCCATCGCACCGGACACGACCGCGTCGAGCAGCACGATGGCGGGGGCGGGGCCATGTACCTGCGCATCCCGACCGTTTTCGAGGGGCGCGTTCAGTATGCAAAAGTCGTAGGTCACGCCGCTGTAGATTCGCGGTACCGCGCCGCAGTAACTCTTTTGTTCCTTGAGACTTTTCGAGGCCACTTCGTCACTGCGCACAACCGTCTGAATCGTGCCGCAACCCGCAAGCATCATTGCCACCAGGAGCATTGCCTGAGTTTTCATGCCGTCAATCCTTCGCCGGAAACCATCAATCTACTTCAGTCTGAAACAAATATCACTCACGCCATGGGCGGCAACCGGCGCTTGACCGGGGTTTTCTTGACGATGGCCGTATTGGTTTCAGCGTGGGTGTTGAGGCGGTCGAGCAGGGTGTCCAGTTGTTCCATCGAGCGCACGTGCAGGCGTGCGATGAAACAGTCGTCGCCGGTCACCTTGTCGCACTCGGTGAATTCGGGAATGGCCATGATTTGCCGCTCCACTTCTTGCAACTGGCCCGGCAACGGGCGAATACGCACGATGGCCTGGAGTTGATAACCGAAGCTTTTCGGGTCGATTTCAACGGTGTAGCCCTTGAGCACGCCACGCTCTTCCAGGCGGCGCAGGCGCTCGGCGACGCTGGGGGAGGACAGGCCGCTGATTTGCGCCAGGGCCTTGAGCGAGCGTCGCGAGTCTTCCATCAGGGCCGTGATCAGCACCTGGTCGATGTCATCGGTCATGGCGAAATCCTCTGTTAGGCATTTTTTCAAAACTGCCTTCATAAAAAAGGCTGAATCAGAGTTTAGCCTGCTTTTTGCTATGGAGTGGCGCTGTGGTGCATTGGCATACTTTGGCCACAAACACAGGAGTCTGATGATGGACAAATCCCTACGCCGCGGTTCGTTTGAAATGACGGTCGCCATGCTGATCTCCGGCACCATCGGTTGGTTCGTGCTGGTGTCCGGGCAACCGGTACTGGATGTGGTGTTCTGGCGCTGCCTGTTCGGTGCCGGCACCTTGCTGCTGATTTGCGCCGCCTTTGGTTTTCTGCGCCCCGGCATTCTGACCCGCACCACGTTTTTGCTCGCCGTGCTCAGCGGGGTGGCGATTGTCGGCAACTGGGTGTTGTTGTTCGCGTCCTATTCCCGGGCGTCGATTGCCATCGGCACCGCCGTCTATAACGTTCAGCCGTTCATGCTGGTCGGGCTGGCGGCGCTGTTTCTCAACGAAAAGATCACCGCGCAGAAAATGGTCTGGCTGGGCGTGTCGTTTCTCGGGATGCTGGCTATCGTCAGTGCCCATGGCAGCCAGGGCGAGAGCGGCAGCGATTACCTGACGGGCATTGCCCTTGCGTTGGGCGCAGCGTTTCTCTATGCGATTGCCGCGCTGATCATCAAGCGTTTGACGGGGACGCCACCGCACCTGATTGCGCTGATCCAGGTCAGCACCGGCGTGTTGTTGCTCGCGCCATTGGCGAATCTTTCGACACTGCCGCAGGCGCCGAGCGCATGGGTCAGCCTGGTGACACTGGGCATGGTGCACACCGGTGTGATGTATGTGTTGCTGTACGGCGCCATTCAAAAACTGCCCACTGCGCTGACAGGGGCGCTGTCCTTCATCTATCCGATTGCGGCGATTTTCGTCGACTGGTTTGCCTTCGGCCATCGTCTGGAGCCGCTGCAGTGGATCGGTGTCGCGGCAATCCTGCTGGCCGCCGCCGGTATGCAACAAGGCTGGTCGCTGAAGTTTCGGCGCACGGTGACGCCGTAACCCGCTTCGCCGGCGTCAGATGTTCCAGTGCGGCGCGCTCCTGGCCAGGCGCTGGCGCATCTCGCCGATGTTGGCGGCCAGTTGTTGAGTCAGCAGGCGATAGCCATCCAGCCTGTTGTAGACCGGTGCATCAAGGCTGACCAGCGGCACCTCCATGGGCCGATCGAGACGCTGGGCGGCGCCTGATTTCAACGCCCGGGCCATGCCGATCAATTGCACGCGGATCTGGCGATGTTCGGCTTTCAATGCCGTTTGCAGGAGCGTCATGGCCTCGGGGTCATTGGCGTCCGGTCGGGTATTGCCAAGGATTTCCAGGGTGCTGACGCACATGCGCAGGTTGCGCTGGATGGCATCGAGCTCGGTCATGGAAATCTTCACTTCCTTGGACACCGACGGCATCAGTGAGCGCAGTTGCACCATCGCCGCATTCAGGCGCGTCATGAGCTTGAGGTGTTCGTCGGCGGTGATGGCCTGGCCGTCAATGATGCGCCCGTAGACTTTCGCGCAATCACGCAGGGCATCGGCCAGGTTGTAGCGCCAGGAATACACCGCGTACAGCGGCAGGGCGAAGGAAAACGCCAGGGCCAGGGCAATGCCGATCAGGATATCCACCCCGCGCCACAAGCCATCGGTGACCGGGTTGTCGCCATGCCCCGCGACGATGAACACGGTAATCGCCGACAGCAGCGCGGTGTAGCCGCCCTTGCCGATGGCGTGATACGAGAAGAACCCGCAGACCACCGACATCGCGAAATAGGTCAGCCAGGGCATTCCGAGCCAGGCCTGTTGTGCTACTAGCGCCAGGCCGACACCGGCGCCGATCAAGGTGCCGATGGCACGCTCGGCGGCTTTCTTGCCGATGTTGCCGTGGTGCTGCAAGCCGCCGATCACCACTAGCATGGTCACTGACGCCCATTCACCGTGGGGCAGTTTGATCCCGGTGGTCAGCAGGATCGTCGCCAGCAAGCCGAGCGACACCCGCACCGCGTGGATCACCCGGGCATGGCGGTAGCGCCGGTACGGGTCCAGTAACGGACGCAGCAATCGGCGCAGCAGCGGTGGCAGTCGATCGGCTCTGGATGTACTCAGGCTGGCTCTCCTCAGAAGATGTAGTCGGTGGTCAGGAAGCTCGAACTGCGGCCACTGATGATCTCGCTGATCAGGTCCTTGTTGGTCTCCTGGAACTTGGTGGCCACCAGCGTGCGGATCGAAAACACCCGCAGTGCGTCATGCACCGACAGGGTGCCTTCGGCCGAGTTCTTGCGACCATTGAAGGGGTAGGTGTCCGGGCCACGCTGGCATTGGGCATTGAGGTTGATGCGCCCGACCTGGTTGGCAAAGGTGTCCACCAGCCGGCCGACCGCCACCGGATTGGTGCCGAAGATGCTCAACTGCTGGCCGAAGTCCGACTCCAGTACGTAGTCGATCACGGTATCCAGATGACGGTACGGCACGATGGGGATGACCGGGCCGAACTGCTCTTCCTGATAAACCCGCATCTGCGGCGTAACCGGGTACAGCACCGCCGGGTAGAAGAACGACGCCCGGGCCTCGCCACCGTTGGGGTTGACCACCCTGGCGCCTTTGCTCTCGGCATCCGCCACCAGTGCGTGCAGGTAGTCGACCTTGCCCGATTCCGGCAGGGGCGTCAGGGCGACGCCACTTTCCCAGGGCATGCCGGGCTTGAGGTTGGCGAGCCTGGCATTGAATTTGTCGATGAAGGACTCGACCACGTCTTCGTGGACAAACAGGATCTTCAGGGCCGTACAGCGCTGGCCATTGAAGGACAGCGAACCGGTCACCGCTTCACTGACCGCATTGTCCAGGTCCACTTCCGGCAGGACGATGCCCGGGTTCTTCGCATCCAGGCCCAGCGCCGCGCGCAAGCGGTGGGGTTTGGGATGGAGTTTTTTCAGGTCGCTGGCGGCCTTGTTGGTGCCGATGAAGGCAAAGATGTCGATCTTGCCGCTGGCCATCAACGCACTGACCGTTTCGCGGCCGCTGCCATAGATGACGTTGATCACCCCGGCCGGGAAGCTGTCGCGGAAGGCTTCCAGCAGCGGGCGAATCAGCAGCACGCCGAGTTTCGCCGGTTTGAACACCACGGTGTTGCCCATGATCAGCGCCGGGATCAGCGTGGTGAAGGTTTCGTTCAACGGATAGTTGTAAGGCCCCATGCACAGGGCGACGCCCAGCGGCACGCGGCGGATCTGGCCGAGGGTGTCCTGTTCCAGTTCGAAACGGCTGGAGCGGCGGTCGAGCTCTTTCAGCGCGTTGATGGTGTCGACGATGTAGTCGCAGGTGCGGTCGAACTCCTTTTCCGAGTCCTTGAGGTTCTTGCCGATTTCCCACATCAGCAACTTGACCACGGCGTCGCGCTGTTCGCGCATGCGCCCGAGGAAGGTTTCGACGTGCTGGATGCGCTCGGCGACGCGCATGGTCGGCCACAATCCCTGGCCGCGGTCGTAGGCGCGCACGGCAGCGTCGAGGGCGGTCAATGCGGTGTCGGCATCGAGCAGCGGCGTGCTGCCGAGTATCACTTGTTCGTCGCCATCGGCACCCGTCAGGTACACCGGGCTGCGGACTTGGGCCAGTGGCCCGTTCCAGGTTCTCAGTACGCCATCGACCAGGTACTCACGCTGTTCGGTCTGGCCGTCGAGGCGGTACTTTTCCGGGATGTCGGCGGGGCTCGGGAACAGGTTCTGGAGAATATTGGCTGTGGTCATGTCGCTACCCCTCTGGATTGGGTGATGCACTGATGAATCGTTTTAGCAGACCTCAGCAACCCTTGTCATGACTCATCTCAGCGTTTTGTCGTTCGCGGATCTATCGGCGCCCTCCGTCATGGCCTCAGAAGCGCCCCTTGTTGGCCCCCAATGCCCTCAACCCGCCCGGGTGGAGTGCCTTAGTGTTGAGCTCTCCTTGATCACAACAATAAAGCTGCACCCGGCCGACCGGGCAGCCCATGAGAGGACAGCCATGCGGGCAAGCCGATTAACTGAAAAGCCTAGCCTTTGTTTGGCCTTGGCGGGGGGCGTCTTTGCGGCGTTGCTGGCGGGGTGCGGCGAAGAGCCGAAAAACCCGCCGACCCGCAGCGAAGCTGGTGCCGCGAGGCCCGCCGACGCCGAGCTGGCCCAGGTCTACGACAACAGCTGCAAACTTTGCCACGCCAACCCGGCGGCCGGGGCACCACTGACCGGCGACATCAAGGCCTGGGCGCCACGGGTGCTGCAGGGCGCCGACACGCTGCTCGATCACGCGATCAACGGCTACAACGGCATGCCGCCAATGGGCATGTGCATGCAGTGTTCGCAGGAACAGTTCCTGGCGCTGATTGCCTTTATGTCCGGCCAGCAAATCCAATAACAAGAACGGCAGGGTGCGATTCATGACGATGGACCTGACACGGCGTCAGTTGTTGCAACGGGCGAGCGTCATCGGCGCCTTTACCGCGCTCGGCTCAGCCCCGGCGCTGGCCGAGTTGCTGCGCGCGCCGCGGTTGATTCCCTGGCGCAACTGGTCGGGCGGCCAGAGCTGCCTGCCGGCGGCGCGGCTGGCGCCCAAGAACCTGGATGAATTGACCCAAGTGGTGCGTCAGGCCCCCGGCAAGATCCGCCCGGTGGGTTCGGCGCATTCCTTCAGCGCGCTGGTGCCCACCGACGGCACCTTGCTGTCGCTGAGCTATTTTTCGGGGTTGCTCGATCACGATCCGAAAACCCTGCAAGCCGAGTTCGCCGCCGGCACGCCGATGTCACGCATGGGCATACCGCTCAAGGACATCGGCCAGGCCCTGCAAAACATGGCCGACATCGATTACCAGACCCTCGCCGGCGCAATCTCGACCTCGACCCACGGAACCGGAAAGCACTTTCAATCCTATTCGGCGCATGTCTGCGGCTTGCAGTTGGTGACCGCCAGCGGCGAGGTGCTGGATTGCGATGCCAATCGCCATCCTGAGGTGTTCAGCGCCGCCCGGGTGTCGCTGGGAGCGTTGGGCGTGGCAACCCGGGTGCGCCTGCAAAACCGCCCGGCGTACCGCTTGAGGGAGCGGCAGTGGATCGCCAAAACCGAAGAGCTGCTCGAAGACCTGGACAAGAACACCCGGGAAAACCAGCACTGGGAAATGCTTGTGGTGACCCATTCCGACTACGCCTTGTCGATCGCCCTGAACGAAACCACCGACCCGGCCACACCGCCGGTCCCGGCGGATGAGGAGGGTGGCAACGAGTTTGTCACCCTGATCGAGAAGATCGACAAGTACGCCAGCGACTTCCCGGACCTGCGCCGCACGATGCTCAATAACCTGCGCCACCTGGCCAGCTTCGATGACCGGGTGGGTGACTCGTTCGACATCTACGCCAACGTGCGCACGGTGCGCTTCAACGAGATGGAGTATTCCGTGCCGGCCGAATACGGCCCGGCCTGTTTGCGCGAGATCCTCAAGCTGATCCAGGACAAAGACCTGCGCACCTGGTTCCCCATCGAATACCGTTACGTCAAGGCCGATGACATTCCCTTGAGCATGTTCGAAGGCCGCGACAGCTGTTCGATTTCGGTCCACCAGCATTACCAGATGGATCATCACAACTTCTTCGCCGCCATCGAGCCGATTTTCTGGAAGTACAACGGTCGGCCGCATTGGGGCAAGTTGCACACGCTGAACGCGAAAAACCTGCAGCCGCTGTACCCGCGCTGGCAGGAGTTCATCCAGGTGCGGCAGGCACTCGACCCCAGCGGCAAATTCCTCAATGCGCATTTGTCATCGATCCTGGGGGTGAGCTGATGGCCGTCAATCGCCGTAATTTCATGCTGGGTGCCGCAGGCGTCGGCGCCTTGTTGGCGGGTGTCGGGGCGTGGCTGCGGCCGGGTGACCGAGGTGCGCCCTACAGCGACTATTTCCGCCTGCTCAACCGCGAGCTCAAGGACCACGGGCCGATGCGGCCGGTGATGCTGATCGACCTTGATCGGCTGGATCACAACATCGACGTGGTGATGCAATCGGTCAAGCGTGGCGGCAAACACCTGCGGCTGGTGGAAAAATCGCTGCCGGCACCGGGGCTTCTGGCCTACATCGCCCAGCGCGCCGGCACGCAACGCCTGATGTCGTTTCACCAACCCTTTCTCAATCATGATGCCGTGCAGTTTCCCGAGGCCGATATTCTGTTGGGCAAGCCGCTGCCGGTGCGTTCGGCCGAGTTGTTCTATCAGTCGCACAAGGGGCCTTTCGACCCTTCGAAGCAATTGCAATGGCTGCTCGATACGCCAGAGCGTTTGCAGCAATACCTCGCCCTGGCTCAGGGGCTGGGCACGCGAGTGCGGGTGAACATCGAGCTGGATGTCGGGCTGCATCGCGGCGGTATCAGCGACCTGGGCGTACTGGGGCAGATGCTGACGCTGATCAGCCAGCACCCGCAGCACCTGGAGTTCGCCGGGTTCATGGGCTACGACCCGTTCGTGGGCATGGGCGTGCCGGGGATTCTGGGTTCGCCCGAAGAGCTGTTCGCCAAGGTGATGATGATCTACCAGCGCTGCGTCGATTTCACCCGTCAGCAATACCCCGGTTTATGGCGAGAAGGATTGACCCTCAATACGGCCGGCAGCCCGAGCTATCGCCTGCATGAGCAAGAGCAGCTCAGCAGCGAAGTGTCGGTGGGGACGGCGATGCTCAAGCCCACTCACTATGACTTGCCGTCGCTGGTGGAGCATGTGCCAGCGGCTTATATCGCTACGCCGGTGTTGAAGAGTACGGGGGCGGTGAACATTCCGGCGCTGGACGACAAGTCCAGGCTGTTTTCCTGGTGGGACACCAATCAGCGCGAGACGTTTTTTATCTACGGCGGCAACTGGATGGCGGAGTTCGAATCGCCGGCGGGGTTGCAGAGCAATGGTGTGTATGGCCGCAGTTCGAACCAGGAGATGGTCAATGGTTCGGCGGCGGTGGGGCTTGGGGTTGAGGACCAGGTGTTCTTGCGGCCTGCCCAGACGGAGGCGGTGTTGTTGCAGTTTGGGGATCTGCTGGCGGTTCGGGGTGGGAAGATTGTGGATAGCTGGTCGGTGTATTCCTGAAGGATCTTTTGTGGAGGTGCCACCGCCTTCGCGAGCAAGCCCGCTCCCACAGGGGAATGCATTCCAAATGTGGGAGCGGGCTTGCTCGCGAAGGCGTCAGCTCAGTCAAAACGCATACGGAATACTGACCTTGGCCCAAAGCATTTCCCCTTCAGGCCGGTTTTCCACGTCGAACTCCTTGGCCCAGCGAATCTCCGCGCTGGCGTATTTGAGAAAGGTCCAGTGCAGCGCCGGACCAATCGCAAACACCTGGCCACGCACCCCGTCGTTCACGTCCTGGCCGTTGAACTGCACGGTGTGGCCGAACTGTTTGTCATCGGTGGTTTGCTTGAGGTAGTAGCCGTTCAGCCCGAACATCAGGTCGTCGGTGATCTTGAAACTGGCGGAGTAGTCGATGTGGAAAATCTGCCCCGACTTGTAATCGGTGTCCTTGTTTTTCTCGTTGAAACTGTAGGTGGTCTTCATCGACACCTCGGTTCTGTCCGTCGGCAGCCAGGTGAAGGAGAACAGTGGTTTGTAGGTGTAGAAGTTGTTGCTGGTGTTGGCCAGGCGATCGACGCTGTATTCGCCGGTCGGCACCGTGACTTCAATGGCGGCACCAAGGGTCAGGTTCGGGCCCATGTCCCAGAGAATGATCGGCGCGATGGTGGTGTCGCCCATGCCTTCGCGGGTGTCCTGCGGCAGGCCGAACACCGAGACTTCCTG
Organism: Pseudomonas sp. PDM32; assembly: GCF_019219225.1. Lineage (NCBI taxonomy): Bacteria > Pseudomonadati > Pseudomonadota > Gammaproteobacteria > Pseudomonadales > Pseudomonadaceae > Pseudomonas > Pseudomonas sp. PDM32. Next base: position 335,027 of record NZ_JAHUWE010000003.1, on the reverse strand, counting down.
CTTGAGCCATGGCTGCGCGATGTAGCCGGCCAGCCGGCCGCCAAACACGCGCACCGGGCTGAGGTAATCCAGGCGCGGAATGACGGCCGTGGATTCGATCTCGACGTTCGGCACCTTGCCGCCGAGGGAGCTGATGTTCAGCTTCGTGGATTTGTAGTGGTTGTAGTAGAGGTTGAACGCAACCATGTTGTCCGGAAGGCTGTCGGGCGACAGCGGCAACATGAAAAAGCCGTCGGTGCCGGGGCCGATGTTGTCCACGCCAGCCTCGGTGGCCAGGGCCGGTTGCAGGGCGCAGACGCCGGCCAGGCTGATGACCATCAGGGGAAGTGTCGTGCGAGTCGCGATCATGGGTGTACTCATTATTATTGTTGGCGGGCTGTCCGGCATCCCTACGAGGGCCGCCCCATAGAAATAAGCTGTCCGCGCCCTGCAAGGCAGGGTATTGGCGGCCATTTAGGGGGACTTCTGCGGACAGCCTTTGAACGCTGTGCTAACTTCCTTCGACATAACCGGTTACAAAAATAAGAATGCAGCTCGTCCCGGAATGTATGGCCCCATGCAAATGAAAGTGATCGATCCCACCTTCGAATTGGCGCTGGTGTCGCCGTTTCTCCTGCAAACCCTGGCCGAAGTCGCCGAGCACAAAGGCATCGACCCCCAGAGCCTGTGCCGGGGGTTGGGGTTTGACTTTGAAGACCTTCAGGATCCGGCGCAGCGCATTTCCTATCGCCAGGCCGTGGCCATGATTCAGCGTGCGCTCAAGGCCTTGCCCAATCAGGGGCTGGGCCTGTGGGTCGGCGCGCAGAATGTGCTCGGCACGCTGGGGCTGTTGGGGCATGTGTTGTCGCTGTGCAAGACCCTGCGCGATGCCTTTGAACTGGGCATTCGCCATCAACACACCTCGGGCGGCATTGTCGTGTCCAGTGTGGAGGAGGCGGGTGACCGGGTATTTGTCGACGTCGAATGCCGCTTGCCGTTCGCCGACGTGCAGTTGTTCGCGGTCGAGGAGTTTTTCGCCAGCCTGCTGGTGTACGGCCGGGCCCTGGTTGGGGCGGATTTCAAGCCGATGGCCGTGGAATTCATCCATGCGGCGCCGGACTATCTCGGCGAATATTCGCGCCTGCTGGGGCCGGAAGTGCGTTTCGGTTGCCTGCAAAACCGCATGGTGATCGATGGGCATTGGCTGGACGTCCAGTTGCCCAATCACCACTCCCTGGCCCTGCGTCAGGCTGTGAAACTGCTCGAACTGGAAGCCGCGCAGGTGCACCAGAAAATGGACCTGATCCAGGCGGTGGAACGGGCGATTGCCCGGGACCTGACCGAGGGCAGCCACATCGAGAAAATCGCCAGCGACCTGAACATGAGCAGCCGCACCTTGCGTCGGCGCCTCACCGAACACGCGCTGACGTTCGAAACACTGCTGGAACAAGTGCGCCAGGCCCGCACCATGAGCCTGCTGGCCAACCCGGACATGTCCATCGAACGCATCACCGAGGAAGTCGGCTACAGCGATGTACGCAGCTTTCGCCGGGCGTTCAAGCGCTGGACCGGCATGAGCCCGAGTGCGTTCCGCAGTGAAAGCCCCAGCGTAGTCTGATCCTTCTGTGGTGAGCGGTTTCTGTGGTGAGTAGGACTCTGTGGTGAGCGGGCTTCTGTGGCGAGGGGGCTTGCCCCCGTTGGAGCGCGAAGCGGTCCCCTACATTTCCAGTCATACCGAGGCGGCAGGTTTTGGGGCGGCTTCGCAACCCAACGGGGGCAAGCCCCCTCGCCACAGAAGCCCGCTCACCCAGAGTCCTACTCACCACAGAAGCCCCCTTTGCCACAGGTTCTTGACCTCCATCGGCACACAAAACCTCACACACCGGTTAAACTCCATGCTCTTTTTCAAGGAGTTCATATGAGTCATTACCAGCCGGGCATTCTCGCCACCCCCGTTCCTCCTCAAGCCCGCCATATGTTCTTCGCGCTCGAATCCGCCGCTGCACTGCCGGCCGCGCTGGATAACCTGCAAGGGCTGGTGGACGGCAAGTCGGTGGTGGCCGGCTTCGGCGAGTCCCTGGTCAAGGCGCTGGACGGGCAGATCGAAGGACTGCGGCCGTTCCCGGCGCTGACGGGCGTCGGCGTCGACAATCCGTCGACCCAACACGCGCTCTGGTGCTGGCTGCACGGCGAAGACCGTGGCGAGTTGCTCAACCGCAGCAACGCCATCACCGCGGCATTGGCCCCGGCGTTGCGTCTGGTGCAGATGAACGAAACCTTCCGCCACATGACCGGCCATGACCTGACCGGCTACGAAGATGGCACCGAAAACCCCCACGACGAAGCCGCAGTAGCTGCTGCACTGGTGGCTGAAGGCGCGGACGGCACGGTGGGTGGCAGCTTCGCCGCGATCCAGCAGTGGCAGCATGACCTGAAAGGTTTCCACGGGCTGTCGGCGGATGAGAAAGACAACATCATGGGCCGCCGCCTGAGCGATAACGAAGAGATCGACGATGCGCCGGTTTCCGCCCACGTCAAACGTACCGCCCAGGAAAGTTTTGCGCCCGAGGCCTTTGTGGTGCGCCGCTCGATGCCGTGGATCGAAGGTGACCGCGCCGGCCTGATGTTCCTGGCCTTCGGTTTCTCCCTCGACGCCTTCGAAGCCCAACTGCGCCGCATGAGTGGCCTGGAAGATGGCATCACCGACGGCCTGTACCGCATCAGCCGTCCGGTCACCGGCGGCTACTACTGGTGCCCGCCGCTCAAGGACGGTCGACTGGACCTGCGCGCATTGCGTATCGACTGAACAGCAAGGAGAGCGTATGAACCTGGTGCGCTGGGGCATGATCGGTTGTGGCAGTGTCGCTGAACGCAAAAGCGCACCGGCCTTCTACAAGGCGCCTGGATCGGCGCTGGTGGCGGTGATGGGGCGGCGCCTGGAAGCCGTCACCGACTACGCCGCGCGCCACGGAATCGCGCGGGTCTACACCGATGCGCATGCGCTGATCAACGATCCCGAGGTCGACGCCGTATACATCGCCACTCCGCCCGACAGCCATCACGCCTATGCCTTGCAGGTGGCCGCCGCCGGCAAGCATTGCTGCGTCGAGAAACCGATGGCGCTCAACGCCGGGCAAAGTCGCGAGATGCAGCAGGTGTTCGCCGATGCCGGGCTGCATCTGTTCGTGTCCTATTACCGGCGTTCGCTGCCACGCTTCCGGCAAGTGCGGCAATGGCTGGAGGAGGGGCGGATCGGTGAGGTCCGGCACTTGAGCTGGACTCTCACCAAAACCCCGTCGGCAGCGGATCTTGCGGGCGCGAATAATTGGCGTACCGATCCGGCGATTGCCGGTGGTGGCTACTTCGCCGATCTGGCCAGCCATGGCCTGGACCTGTTTCAGTACCTGTTTGGCGATATCGTCGAAGTCGCCGGGTTCACCGCACGGCAGGCCGGTTTGTACGCGGCCGAAGATGCCGTCAGCGCCACCTGGCGGTTTGCCGGCGGGGCACTGGGGATGGGTTGCTGGAACTTCGCCGCCGATCGCCGAGAAGACCGGGTCGAAGTGATTGGCAGTCAAGGCCGGATCAGCTTTTCAGTGTTCGACGAGCACCCGGTCGAGCTGCACGCCGACGAGGACCTCAGCCTGACCATCGAGCATCACGCGCACATTCAGTGGCACCACGTGTTGGGCATGAATGCGCATATTCGTGGTGAGGTGCAGCATCCGGCTGCGGCCGCAGAGGCGCTGAAGACCGATTGGGTGATGGACCGGATCCTCAAGCGCGGCTGAGCGGGGTCAAAAGATCGCAGCCTGCGGCAGCTCTTGTAGGAGCTGCCGCAGGCTGCGATCTTTTGCTTTTACCGGTGAATCTAACCTTATGCGCATTCGGTATTTCTCAAGCGTGTCATAACCTCTCTAAGATCACGTCATAACTCGTTATAACAAGTGATCTGCCATGACCGATAACGTTCTATCCCTCAGCAGCGTCCCGCTGCACACCCAGCTGCGAGACGTGCTGCGCGCCCGCATTCTCGACGGCGAATACCCGCAAGACAGCCAGATGCCTTCCGAAAGCGAGCTTGGCGCCTTGTTCAAGGTCAGCCGCATCACCGTGCGCCAGGCCTTGGGTGACCTGCAAAAGGAAGGGCTGATCTTCAAGATCCACGGCAAGGGCACTTTCGTCGCCAAGCCGAAAACCTTCCAGAACGTCAGCACCCTGCAAGGCCTGGCCGAGTCCATGACCGGTCGCGGCTACGAGGTGATCAACCGCCTGCGCAGCTTCAAGTTCATTGCTGCCGACAAGTTGGTCGCCGAGCGTTTGCAGGTCGCCGAAGGCGAGGTCGTGGCGCAGATCAAACGGGTGCGCCTGATCAATCGCGAGCCGATTTCCCTGGAAATCACCTACCTGCCCAAAGCTGTTGGTGAGCGCCTGGAAAAAGCCGACCTGGTCACCCGCGACATTTTCCTGATCCTGGAAAACGACTGCGGCCTGGCGCTCGGTCACGCTGACCTGGCCATCGATGCGGTACTGGCCGACAGCGACCTGACCCAGGCGCTGAACGTCGAGCCCGGTTCGCCGATCATGCGCATCGAGCGTCTGACCCACGACGCCGAAGGCCGGCCAGTGGATTTCGAACACCTTTACTACCGTGGCGATGCCTTCCAGTACCGCCTGCGGATCGACCGGCAAAAAGGGGATCAGGCATGACGCGCAGCACGTTGGAGCAGGAATACGACATCGTCGTGATCGGCGGCGGTACCGCCGGGCCGATGGCGGCGATCAAGGCCAAGGAACGCAACCGCGACCTGCGGGTGTTGTTGATCGACAAGGCCAACGTCAAGCGCAGCGGTGCGATCAGCATGGGCATGGACGGCCTGAACAACGCGATCATTCCCGGCCACTCGACACCGGAGCAGTACACCAAGGAAATCACCATCGCCAACGACGGCATCGTCAACCAGGCCGCGGTGTACGCCTATGCCACCCACAGCTTCGAAACCATCGAGCAACTGGACCGCTGGGGCGTGAAGTTCGAGAAGGACGAAACCGGCGACTACGCGGTGAAGAAGGTCCACCACATGGGCGCTTACGTGTTGCCGATGCCGGAGGGGCACGACATCAAGAAAGTCCTGTACCGCCAGTTGAAGCGCGCGCGGGTGAGTATCACCAATCGCCTGGTGTGCACGCGTTTGCTGACGGATGAAGAGGGCGCGGTCAACGGCGTGATGGGTTTCGATTGCCGCACGGCGGACTTCCATGTGATCAAGGCCAAGGCGGTCATCCTCGCCTGCGGTGCCGCCGGCCGCCTGGGCCTGCCGTCCTCGGGTTACCTGATGGGCACCTACGAAAACCCGACCAATGCCGGCGACGGCTACTCGATGGCCTACCACGCCGGGGCCGAGCTGGCGAACCTGGAATGCTTCCAGATCAATCCGCTGATCAAGGATTACAACGGCCCGGCCTGCGCCTACGTCACCGGCCCCCTGGGTGGTTACACAGCCAACAACAAGGGCGAACGCTTCATCGAGTGCGACTACTGGAGCGGGCAGATGATGTGGGAGTTCCATCAGGAGCTGGAAAGCGGCAACGGCCCGGTGTTCCTCAAGCTCGATCACCTGGCCGAGGAAACCATCCAGAACATCGAAGAGATCCTGCACAGCAACGAGCGTCCGAGCCGTGGCCAGTTCCATGCCAATCGCGGCACCGACTACCGCACGCAGATGGTCGAGATGCACATCTCGGAAATCGGCTTTTGCAGCGGACATTCGGCGTCGGGGGTGTGGGTCAACGAGAAGGCCGAGACCTCGGTCAAGGGCTTGTACTCGGCGGGGGACATGGCGGCAGTGCCGCACAACTACATGCTCGGTGCGTTCACCTATGGCTGGTTTGCCGGCAACAACGCGGCGGATTTTGTCGCCGGGCGTGAGTTTTCCGCGCTGGATGCCGCGCAGATCGAAAGCGAAAAACAGCGGGTCTATGCACCGCTGGACCGCGAACACGGCCTGCCACCGGCCCAGGTCGAGTACAAGCTGCGGCGCTTCGTCAACGACTACCTGCAACCGCCGAAAGTGACGAAGAAGATGCAGATCGGCCTGCAACGCTTCAGCGACATCCAGCGCGACCTCGACCAGATCAAGGCCCACAACGCCCACGAGCTGATGCGCGCCATGGAAGTCAGCATGATCCGCGACTGCGCCGAAATGGCCGCCCGCGCTTCATTGTTCCGCGCTGAAAGCCGCTGGGGGCTTTACCACCATCGCGTCGATCACCCCCAGCGCAACGACCGCGACTGGTTTTGCCATTGCCACCTGAAGAAGGACGAAAACGGTTTGATGAGCAGTTTCAGGAAAGCCGTCGAGCCTTACATCATCCCGCTGGATGCCGACGAGATGCAGGCCTACGACCGGCTGCGGGTCGGTGCCGATGCGGCTTGATGCCGACCACAAAAGAGAGACCGAACATGGCTTACCAACCCCAGGAAATCTTCTTCCGCTCCAACGCACCGGTCACGGTCGATGAGGACAAATGCATCGCCCACAAAGGCTGCACCGTGTGCGTCGACGTTTGCCCGATGGACCTGCTGGCGATCAACCCCGCCACGCAAAAGGCCTACATGGCGTTCGACGAATGCTGGTACTGCATGCCCTGTGAAAAGGATTGCCCGACCGGGGCGGTGAAAGTCGAAATCCCGTACCTGCTGCGCTGAAACACATATCAAATGTGGGAGCGGGCTTGCTCGCGAAAGCGGTGGGTCAGTCGACATCAATGTTGAATGTCAGTCCGCCTTCGCGAGCAAGTCGAATCGTCGCACCGCCGCTCCCACAGGGGATCGTGACCAGTTCAAATAATTTTTAAAGCCATCCGGCCACCACCGGACGCCTGATCCAGAACACCCCTCGTTTCCCACCACGCCCTGATCGTGGCGGAGACGAACATCCTATAAATGATTCGAGGGGAAACACTCATGATGTTGCGTGCAGCTTTGGCCGGTCTGGTACTGGCTTCCTTCACCCTGTCGGCCTCGGCCGAAACCATCCGCATTGCCATCGGCACCCAGGACACCACCATCAACTGCGCCGCCGGTGGCCTGTTGATTCGCGAACTCGGCCTGCTGGACAAATACCTGCCCCACGACGGCCCCTACAAAGACGCCCAATACGAGGTGCAGTGGAAAAACTTCACCAGCGGCGCACCGCTGACCAATGAGATGGTCGCCGGCAAACTCGACTTCGGCGCCATGGCTGATTTCCCCGGCGCGTTCAACGGCGTGGCCTTCGAAACGGCGGGCAAGCACAGCCTGTTCATCAGCGTGTTGTCGGGCAGCACCAAGGGCAGTGGCAACGGCATCGTGGTGCCGAGCGCGTCGGGCGTGCAGTCGCTGGCCGAACTCAAGGGCAAGACGATTTCCGTGCCGTTCGCTTCCACCGCCCATGGCATGCTGCTGCGCGCTGTCGCGGCCCAGGGCTGGGACCCGCTCAAGGACGTGAACATCATCGCCCAGCCGCCGGAAGTCGCCGGCTCCGCGTTGCAGGCCGGCAAGATCGATGCTCACGCCGACTTCGTACCCTTCGCCGAGCTGTTCCCCAGCCGTGGTTTCGCCCGCAAGATCTATGACGGCTCCCAGGCCGATGCGCCGACCTTTCACGGTGCGCTGGTGGATCAGGCCTATGCGAAAAAGTACCCGGAAATCGTCGTCGCCTACTTGCGGGCGAGTATCGAAGCCAACCAGTTGCTGGCGGCTGAACCGGAGAAATACAGCGAGTTGATCGCCAAGGTCACCGGGGTCGATGCCGAGGTCAACTACCTGTTCCATGGCCCCCTCGGCGTGCAGACCCGCGACCTGAGCTGGAAGCCGGAATACCGCCAGGCCGTGGGCACCGCCATCGATACCCTCAAGCTGTTGAAGAAGGCCGATCGCGGTCTCGATCTCAACACCTTCATCGACGACCAGTACATCCGCGCCGCCTTCAAGGCTTCGAATCTGGACTACAGCGCGCAGCTTGGAAATTACCAGCAGACGCCGCTCAAGGCCGTCGATGCGGCAAGCGGCAAAGCCATCACCGAATTCAGCCATGTGGCGGAAATCTGGGTGCGTGGCGAGCCGAAAGTCCGTCAGTACGCCTCGGCGGAATTGGCATTTACCGCGCTGACAGCGTTGAAACAGGAAGGCAAGAGCATCCGTGCGGTGTACACCCAGGCCAGCGACAGCGGGATCAAGTTGCTGGCGGATCAGGCGTGGTTTGCCACCGACGGGAAAGGGCGGCTGAGCGCGTTCCTGCTCAAAGGCCAGGCCCAACAGTTCGCCACGGCGCAGGGCGGCAAGGTATTCGACTTCACCGATGCCACGACCCAGGCCGTGGCCGCTCGCTAACCCCTAGAACGACTCGATCAAATGTGGGAGCGGGCTTGCTCGCGAAAGCGGTGGGTCAGTCGACATCAATGTTGAATGTCCGACCGCTTTCGCGAGCAAGCCCGCTCCCACAAGGGTCCAGGGTTGTGAGGAAGAATTGTGTACCGATCATTCTTACGCTGGATTCCCAGAGCCGCTTCACTGCTGCTCTGCCTGCTGTTCTGGCAACTTGCCGCCAGCCACCACTGGAACCTTGGCCTGGTGACCTTCGCCAACGTCCCGACACCCTTGGCGGTCATTGAAGCCGCTCTTGGCCTCGGCGACTCGGGCAAACTCGCCCAGCACCTGAGCAGCAGCCTCGGCCGGGTATTCGCCGGCTACCTCGCGGCGCTGATCATCGGTGTGGCCCTGGGCCTGGCCATCGGCCGCTCGAAATGGGCCGAAGATCTGTTGCTGCCGCCCCTGGAAGTGCTGCGGCCGATCCCGGCCGTGGCCTGGATTCCCCTGGCGATCCTGATGTTTCCCTCGTCGGAACTGTCGATGGTGTTCATCACCTTCACCGGCGCCCTGTTCCCGATCCTGCTCAACACCGTTCACGGCGTCGAAGGCGTCGACCCACGGCTGATCGCCTCGGCGAAAAGCCTCGGGGCAGGGCGCCGGGCCATCCTGCTGGAGGTCGTTCTACCGGGCGCGGCGCCGAGCATCATCACCGGCCTGGCCATCGGCATGGGCACCTCGTGGTTCTGCCTGGTGACGGCGGAAATGATCTCCGGCCAATTCGGCATCGGCTATTACACCTGGGAGTCCTACACCATCCAGAACTACGCCGACATTGTCGTCGGCATGTTGCTGATCGGCGTGCTCGGCATGGGCAGCAGCCTGTTGATCAAGCGTCTGGGCGGGCTGTTCACGCCTTGGCATCGACCACGAGGAAAAGCCTGATGAGCGTTTTTCAACACCTGGAAGGGCGTATCGATATCCGCGGGTTGTCGATCAGCCTGGGCGAGGGCCACGGGGCTTTCGAAGCGGTGCAGGGCCTCGACTGCCAGATTGAACCGGGGCAGTTCGTGTGCATCCTCGGGCCGTCCGGTTGCGGTAAATCCACCTTGCTCGGCGCGCTGGCCGGTCACCTGCAACCGCGCACCGGCAGCTTGAGCGTGGATGGCGCGCCGGTGTCGGGGCCATCGCCACAACGGGGCATGGTGTTCCAGCAGCACACACTGTTTCCGTGGCGCACGGTGCGTGACAACGTGGCGTTCGGCCTGAAAATGCGTGGCGTCGGCAAGGTCGAACGGCTCAAGGCGGCGGATGAAATCCTCGCCCTGGTGGGCCTCGAAGGCTTTGCCGGGCGTTGGCCCGATCAATTGTCCGGTGGCATGCAGCAGCGGGTGGAAATCGCCCGGGTGCTGGTCAACCGTCCGCGCCTGTTGCTGATGGACGAGCCCTTCGGCGCCCTCGATGCCCTGACCCGGTTGAACATGCAGGAACTGCTGCTGGACATCTGGACGCGCATCCGCACCACCGTGGTGTTTGTCACCCATGACATCGACGAAGCGCTGTTCCTCGCCGACCGCTTGCTGGTCATGAGCTCGCGCCCCGGGCGAATCATCGAAGACCTGCGTCTGGACTTCCCCCGGCCGCGCAGCACGGAACTGATGACCCGCCCTGAATTCTCGCATCTGAAGCGCCATTGCCTCGAACTCCTGCGGCACGAAGACGGCCGGCAACTGCCGCGCCTGAACCCGCTCGGACTTCCCCCTGAAAACAAACTGCCGCGATTTGCCCTATGACCTCACTATTCGATGTAACCGATAACGACGACATTCTGGCCCTGCAACCACGGCTGACCGATGACGACCCCGGCGTACGCCGGATCGCGCTGATCGAACTGGCCGATCTCGAGGAGCCGGACGGCCTGCAGTGGTTGATCGATCGACTGGCCGAAGACCCGAGTGCAGACGTTCGCGCCGAAGCCGCCCGGTTGATGGAAGCCTGGGAGGACGCGCCCGTGGTCGAAGCCTTGTGCCAGGCCCTGACGGATCCATCCCCGGCGGTGCAGGCGGCCGCTGCGCAAAGCCTCAGCCTGCTCAAGAGCGAAGCGGCGGGCCGGGTCATTCTGCCGTGGACCGGGCATGCCGACAGCGGCGTACGCATTGCCGCGTTCAGGGCGTTGCGCGAGCTGCGTTGCCCCGATGCCGCCGATGCGGCGGCCCGGGCATTGGACGATGAAAGCGCTAGCGTGCGCCGCGAGGCGGTGGGGGTGCTTGGCTGGCTCAAGCAGCTTGATGCCTTGCCGGCACTGGCGCAGTTGGCCAGCGCCGACCCGGACACCGACGTGCGGCGAGCCGCCACCGGTGCGCTGGGCCTGGCGTCTGACGCCCTGGTGCTGCCGGCCCTGCGCCAGGCCTTGCGGGACGATGCCTGGCAAGTCCGGGAAGAAGCCGCCACCACCCTGGGCAAAGTCGGCCACCCCGACGCCGGCCCGGCCCTGGTCGACGCCTTGGGCGACGATTACTGGCAGGTGCGTCTGCGCGCCACCCGCAGCCTCGGTCGCTTGCGTTTTGTACCTGCGCTCGATGCGCTGATCGACACCCTCGGCCACCGCATCAGCAACTTGCGCAAGGAAGCCGCGCTGGCCCTCGGCGAACTCAACGACCCACGGGCCATTGCGCCATTGCAGGCCGCACAACACGACGGCGACCCGGAAGTGCGCAAGGCCGTGCGCATTGCCTTGAGTCAACTGCAATGAATCCGCTGGCGGTGGGTAACTCCCGCAGCAAACAACAACTGCGCCTGAACTGGCCCGATGGTCGCGAACAACTGCTGGACCACGCCGAGTTGCGCCGGCAGTGCCCGTGTTCGCAGTGTCGGGCGTTTCGATTGCGGGGGGCGGCGCCGTTGGTGGATGCCCGGGTGCGGGTGATCGAGTTGAACCCCCAGGGCTATGGCCTGCAACTGGTCTTCAGCGATGGGCATGAGCGGGGGATTTATCCGTGGGCGTATCTGGCTGGACTTACCGACTGAATCGAATTCCATTCCTCATCGGGAGTTGTCGCGGTCTGCGGCAGCTCCCCCCGCGTACGCTTCCGGTGGTTTATGTTGCGAATACAGGTTCAGTAACGGCCCGGATAAACGCATCGTCCACAGTGTTTACTCCATACTTCTGCATGAACTCACTGCCGCTGTTAAAGCGATTGAAGCGTTGCTGGCTGATCATATAAAAATAATCACAATGGTTAATGACTTCATCAACATTGTGCGAGGAAACCAGAATGGCGTGCCCTCCCTGGCAGCGCCGTGAAGACATTGCCAGATATAGTGACGAAATTCCGGGTCTACGCCGGCAGTAGGTTCGTCGAGAATCACAAAATCTGCAGATATTGAAAGAAGGGAAAGCGTAAAGAACCAGCGTGTCTCTCCGTAGCTGCACAGCGATGATTTTTTGTTCCATATGTCCTGGTATCGGTTAACGATCGCTGGGCTCCAGGCACTTAGTTTCTTCAGGGTTTTATCTTGCGTCATGGGCTCGTTTGATGACAGCGCAGTCACCATCTTAAATATGTCACGCATGCGCAGCGGTGGGGGCGTGGAGATGATTTGGGAAAGGTATAAAAAGTGATTGAAGTCGTTTTTTATGAGGCCGGATTTTGCTTTTTTAAGGTCGCAGACGATATCGAAAAAGGTTGTTTTTCCCGATCCGTTGGGCCCCAGAATGCCGACAATGTCGCCTTGAGCAACCTCAAGAGATGCCCGGGTCAAGAGGGGCGTATCTGTATAGGAGAAGTCAATGTTCTGCGCCGTGAATTTTTTCATCAGTACCTGCTCCATACGGGATTTATTCTTAGGTGCTTGAACGTTTTGTACAGTACAAAAATAAACAAAAGAACTATTGCAGCTGTGATGAGTTTGTTGGATTCAAGGCCTTGTTCCATTATTTGGCTTGCAAGTGTCAGTGGGTTTGCGAGGTTCAATACGTCGGTGATGGGGTTTGGTCTGCTGGCACTCATGACTCCGAGGATCAACATGCAGAACGAAAAAATGGAAAGCAAAGTGTTCGAGTTCTGAAAATTGATCGGTAGCAATGAGAAGGCAGCCCCGAGAGCGCAAAACATGATAAAGCAGATGTAGAAGCGTGGTGCGAGATTCAGTAGTTCACCGAGGGCGTAGTTTCCAAATGGAAGCTTGGTCGTCAAGTAAAAGGTTGCGCAATAAGATATTGATATTAGCGAGTGCGCAATGAAGTGCGATAAAAGAAAAATCAGTTTTGATTCCCTGGAGCAAATAAATGATCGGGTGAATCCGCTTTCCCTTCTTCCGATTATGTAAAAGGCGAATCCGAATAGTGCGACACTTGAAGAGATGTAGGCATAAAACCATGCCGAAATCGTAATGTAATTGCCGGAGAAATAGTTGGGGTCTTGCCTGGTTGTTGCAAAAAAATAGAACATTGCACAAGGGGATATCATGATCCAGAAAAAGGCGATGGTTTTTTTTAGTTGTTCTTTGATGAATATGGAGGTTAGGGAGAGCGCTCTGGGTAAAATGTTTTTAGTCATTGAATGGTGCCACCCTGAGGTTGTTTTTTTTTAGTTAGCTTTCGTTTGTGGTTTGCTGCCGGGTATTGATTAGTTGATTTTGGCGTTGGGTGCAAGTGATGTTGTAGGGGGGTTTCTTATGGCTTTTTAAGATATCTCCTACATGTGATTGGGAAACTTAATGGTTCTAGTGGGTGCGGGTTCAAATGTGGATCCGTGGAATTCCTTTTTGAAACGGTGTTTTAGTTTTCGGCACACAGAAATGATCTTGCTATTCTGAGTAAAGTATTTCTGTAGGAGTAAGTGCGCGTTTTGTACTTTTGTATGGATTTTTATTTTCTTCAAATGCTGATTTTTTCAGAAAGGCGACGAGCGGCAGGTTTTATCCGTGGACTGAACCGGCCTCCTGTAGGAGCTGCCGCAGGCTGCGATCTTTTTGCTCTGGCCTCAAGAGATCGCAGCCTCGTTTCACTCGACAGCTCCTACAAGTCCTTGCCAGGTAAATGCTGAAAGAGTACAAATGTACTCCATGACGACTCTGACTCCCCGCCGTACCGCCATCCTGACCTTCATCCGCGATCGCATCGCCGAGCACGGTCAGCCTCCGAGCCTCGCCGAGATCAGCGAGGCGTTCGGTTTCGCCTCCCGCAGTGTGGCGCGCAAGCATGTGCTGGCGCTGACCGAAGCCGGGTTTATCGAGGTCAACCCGCATCAGGCCCGGGGCATTCGCCTGCTCGGGCAGCCGCCGCGTCCCGAGTTGCTGGACATCCCGGTGCTTGGCCGGGTGGCGGCCGGTGCGCCGATCGGGGTCGATGCGCAAATCCATAGCCGCTTGCTGCTCGATCCGTCGATTTTCTCGCGGGTGCCGGACTACATGTTGCGGGTGCGCGGTGACTCGATGATCGAGGACGGCATTCTCGATGGCGATCTGGTGGGCGTGCACCGCAACCCCGAGGCGCTCAACGGCCAGATCGTCGTGGCGCGGCTCGACGGTGAAGTCACCATCAAGCGCTTCGAGCGGGTCGGCGATGTGGTTCGCCTGCTGCCGCGCAACCCGGCCTACCAGCCGATCATTGTGCACGCCGATCAGGACCTGGCCATCGAAGGCGTGTTCTGTGGCCTGGTGAGGCAAGGCTGATGGGGGCCGTCGTTGCGCTGGATACGCTGTTCAATGGCGGCCAGGTCTGGAGGGGCCGGCCTGCGCCGCCGGCCGCCAGCCCGCAACCCACTGGGCATGCCGCGCTGGACGCGGCATTGCCCAGCGGCGGCTGGCCGGAGGCGGCGCTGACGGAAATCCTGCTGGCCGGGCAGGGCGTGGGCGAGTTGCAACTGGTGTGGCCCACGCTGGCACGGCTGTCGGCGGCGGGCGAACGCATCGTGCTGGTGGCGCCGCCTTATGTGCCGTATCCCCAGGCGTGGCAGGGCGCCGGGGTCGATCTGCGTCAGCTGTCGATCATCCGGGCCAGCGAGCGCGATGCGCTGTGGGCCGCGGAGCAATGCCTGCGTTCGGGCAGTTGCGGCGCGGTGCTGTGCTGGCCGCACAAGGCCGATGACCGCGCCTTGCGTCGTTTGCAGGTGGCGGCGGAAACCGGCCAGACCCTGGCCTTCGCCTATCGTCCCCTCAGTGAAGCGATCAACCCTTCGCCCGCGGCCCTGCGCATCGCCATCGATGCCCGGCCGGCACAGCTGCGCGTGCTCAAGTGCCGCGGCGGCCTGGCCCGTTCGGTGCCGATTGCCTTCGCCGTGGGGCATTGAGGTTGCCATGCGCTGGGTCTGCATTGTTTTCCCGCAATTGGCGCTGGACGCGGCATTGCGTCAGCGCGCCGATCCTGATGAACCCCTGGCGTTGCTGACCGGGCCGGCCCAGCGCCGGGTGCTGCAGGCCGTCAACGCTGCGGCGCGGGCGCTGGGTTTGCGTCCCGGCCAGTCCATGAGCGCGGCACAGGCCTTGAGCAAGGGGTTTGCCACGGCTGAATACGACGCCGGTGAAATCGAGCGCTGGCAGCAGTTTCTCGCCGCCTGGGCCTATCGCTTCAGTTCCCAGGTCAGCGTGCATTACCCCCGGGCCGTGGTGTTCGAGATCGAATCCAGCCTTGGCCTGTTTGGCGCCTGGCCGCAATTCGAAGCGCTTTTGCGCCGTGAGCTCGGCGAACTGGGGTTTCGGCACCGCATCGTGGCCGCGCCCAACCCGGTGGCGGCGCGGGTGCTGGCCAATGCCTATGACGGCCTGGTGGTACCGGATGATCAAGCCTTGCAGCATCACCTGGGGCAGATGCCCGTCGACCGGATCGGCCTCGAAGCACAGGTTGCCACGGCCTTGTCGCGCATGGGCCTGCGCACCTTGAGCCAGGTGCAGGCGTTGCCCCGACATAGCCTGGCCCGGCGTTTCGAGGCCCAGGTGCTCAAGCATCTGGATGCGTTGCTTGGCACGCGGCGGCTGGCGCTGGCGTTTTACCTGCCGCCGGACCGCTTCGATGTGCGTATCGAGCTCAATTTCGATGTGCAGTCCCATCAAGCCCTGCTGTTTCCGTTGCGCCGGTTGACGGGCGACCTGTCGGCGTTCCTGTGCGGTCGCGACAGCGGCGTACAGCGTTTCGACCTGCATCTGGAGCACGCCGGGTTGCCGGATACGCTCATCAAGGTCGGCCTGCTCAGCGCCGAGCGTGATCCGGCGATGCTCTTCGAACTGGCCCGGGGGCGGCTGGAGCAAGTCCAGGTCGAGGCGCCGGTGCGCGGCTTTCGCCTGTGTGCCGAGGATTTGCCGACCTTCGTGCCCCAGCATCAGGAGCTGTTCGACGATCGCCCGCAGCAGTCCTTGCCCTGGGAGCAACTGCGCGAACGCCTGCGGGCACGGCTGGGGGATGACGCGGTGCATGGCTTGCGCTTCCAGGCCGATCATCGCCCCGAGTGCGCGTGGCAGGCCAGTGCCGACAGCCAGCCGTGCGCAGCGCTGGGCGCCGTGAAGCGGCCGGGCTGGCTGCTGACCGAGCCGCTGGCCGTGCACCAGGGCTCGGCGCGCATCCTCATGGGGCCGGAGCGTATCGAGTCCGGCTGGTGGGACGGTGACGACGTACGCCGTGACTATTACCTGATCGAAACCCGTGCCGGCCAACAGGGCTGGGCCTACCGGGCGGTCGACGAGGACGGCCCGTTGTGGTTGCAGGGCTGGTTCGCATGAGCCGCGACTATGCCGAATTGCACTGCCTGTCGAACTTCAGCTTCCAGCGCGGTGCCTCCAGTGCCCTCGAACTGTTCCAGCGCGCGAAAAAACAGGGTTACCAAGCCCTGGCGATCACCGACGAATGTACCCTGGCGGGCATCGTTCGTGCCTGGCAAGCGGCGAAGTCCGTGGAGTTGCCGCTGATCATCGGCAGTGAAATACGCATCGAGAACGGTCCGAAACTGGTGCTGCTGGTGGAGAGCCTCGAGGGCTATCAGGCGCTGTGCCGATTGATCACCCGCGCCCGGCGCCGTACGCAGAAAGGTCAGTATCAGGTGCTGCGCGAAGACTTCGGCGAACCGTTGCCGGGGCTGTTGGCGTTGTGGGTGCCGGACGCTGTCGATGCCTTTGCACAGGGCCACTGGCTCAAGCAGGTCTTCGGTGAACGCCTGTGGCTGGCGGTGCAGTTGCATCGCGGTCAGGACGATGGGCAACGCCTGAGCGATCTGCTCACACTGGCTCGGGAGCTGCGAATTCCAGCCGTGGCCAGTGGCGATGTGCACATGCACGCACGCGGGCGCCGGGCCTTGCAGGACACCATGACCGCGATCCGTCACCACCTGCCGGTGGCCGATGCCGGGTTGCGCCTGCACCCCAACGGCGAGCGCCATCTGCGCAGTCTCGATGTGCTGCAGGCGCTTTATCCGCCAGACTTGCTGGCGCAAACACTGGTCATTGCCCGGCGCTGCACCTTCGACCTCGGCCAGCTGCGTTATCAATACCCTCGCGAACTGGTGCCGCAAGGACACTCGGCCACCTCGTGGCTGCGTCATTTGACCGAGGAAGGCATCGAGTGGCGCTGGCCAAAAGGGCCGAAAAACGAAGTGTTGGTGCAGATCGATAAAGAGCTGCAACTGATCGCCGAACTGGGCTATGAAAGTTATTTCCTGACGGTCCACGACATCGTCCGCTTTGCCCGCCAGCAACAGATTCTTTGCCAGGGTCGTGGTTCTGCCGCCAACTCGGCAGTGTGCTTCGCCCTGGGGATCACCGAAATCGATCCGGATCGCACCACCTTGCTGTTCGAGCGCTTTCTGTCCAGGGAACGTAACGAACCGCCGGACATCGACGTCGATTTCGAACATGAACGCCGCGAAGAAGTCTTGCAGTATGTGTTCCAGCGTTATGGCCGGGCCCGCGCCGCGCTGACGGCGGTGGTCAGCACTTACCACGCCGCCGGTGCGGTACGGGATGTGGCTAAGGCCTTGGGTTTGCCGCCGGACCAGATCAACGCCCTGGCCGATTGCTGCGGTCACTGGAGCGATGAAACGCCCCCCGTCGAGCGCCTGCGCGAAGGTGGTTTTGACCCGCAGAGCCCGGTGCTGCACCGGGTGCTGAGCCTGACGGGGCAGTTGATCGGCTTCCCCCGGCATTTGTCCCAGCACCCCGGCGGTTTCGTGATTTCCGAGCAGCCGCTGGACAGTCTGGTGCCGGTGGAAAACGCCGCCATGGCCGAGCGCACCATCATCCAGTGGGACAAGGATGACCTCGACGCAGTGGGCCTGCTCAAGGTCGATATCCTGGCGCTGGGCATGCTCAGCGCGATTCGTCGATGTTTCGATCTGCTGCGCCGGCACCGGGGCCTGGACCTGAGCCTGGCGACCATCCCGGCCGAGGATGCGGCCACCTACGAAATGATCGGTCGGGCCGACACCATCGGCGTGTTCCAGATCGAGTCCCGGGCGCAGATGTCGATGTTGCCGAGGCTCAGGCCCAAGACGTTTTACGATCTGGTGATCGAGGTCGCCATCGTTCGGCCAGGGCCGATCCAGGGCGGCATGGTGCACCCGTACCTGCGGCGACGGAACAAGGAAGAGCCGGAGGCGTATCCGTCGCCGGAACTGGAAGTGGTGCTCAAGCGCACCCTGGGCGTGCCGCTGTTTCAGGAACAGGTGATGCAGATCGCCATCGTCGCCGCCGACTACAGCCCCGGCGAGGCCGATCAGCTACGCCGCTCCATGGCCGCCTGGAAACGCCATGGCGGACTCGAACCGCACAAGGAGCGGCTGGCCGCCGGCATGAAGAAAAACGGCTATACCGCCGAGTTCGCCGCGCAGATCTTCGAGCAGATCAAGGGCTTTGGCAGCTACGGTTTTCCCGAGTCCCACGCCGCCAGCTTTGCCTTGCTGACTTACGCCAGTTGCTGGTTGAAATGCCACGAGCCGGCGGCCTTCGCCTGTGCGCTGATCAACAGCTGGCCCATGGGGTTCTACAGCCCGGACCAGATTCTGCAGGACGTTCGGCGTCATCATTTGCAGGTTCGCCCGGTGGACGTGCGCGCCAGTGACTGGGACTGCAGCCTGGAGCCGATCAGCGGTGCGCAACCGGCGCTTCGCTTGGGGCTACGCATGATCAAGGGCTTTCGCGAGGACGATGCCCGACGCATCGAAGCGGCCCGCTCGCAAGGCGCGTTCGCCGACATCGCCGACCTCGGTGGGCGGGCGCGGCTCGATGCCCGCGCCCAGGAGCAACTGGCCGATGCCGGCGCGTTGCGTGGCCTGACCGGCGATCGCCACCGGGCGCGCTGGGAAGTGGCTGGGGTGCAAAAGCAGCTGGGGTTGTTTGCCGGCCTGCCGAGCCAGGAGGAGGAAGCGGTGGCGCTGCCCAAACCTACCGTGGGTGAGGACCTGCAAGCCGATTACGCCAGTGTCGGCACCACCCTCGGGCCGCATCCGCTGGCCCTGTTGCGGGGTGAGTTGAAGGCGCGACGCTGCCGCAGTTCGAAAGAACTACTGGACGTCGAGCACGGTCGGCCGGTCAGCGTCGCCGGGCTGGTCACCGGCCGGCAACGCCCGGCCACCGCCAGCGGCGTGACCTTTGTCACCCTCGAGGATGAGTTCGGCAACGTCAACGTGGTGGTATGGCGCGACCTGGCCGAGCGCCAACGCCAGGTGCTGGTCGGCTCGCAGCTGCTCAAGGTCGATGGGCGCTGGGAGAAGGAGGGCGAGGTCCGGCATCTGATCGCCGGACGCTTGAGTGACCTGAGTGCGTTGCTCGATGGCATCACTGTGCGTAGCCGGGACTTTCATTGAGTCACAGGGCTTCAGGGCGTTGAGTGTCGGCAGCAAAGTCGGTGAGTAGCTGCCCTGTTGCCACAGGGCGTTCGATCATGGGCAAGTGGTTGCAACCTTCAAGGGTGACAGCCTGCCCGCCACGATCATCGGGCAGACCGTTTTGCAGGGTCTCCAGGGCGGAGATATCGATCACCTTATCTTCGCGGCAGCCGATGCCAAGTACCGGCATGGTGAGCTGCGCCAGCCGAGGGTCCAGCGCGAGCCATTGGGACGGTGGACGGATCTGCGCCAGGGAGGACTCGATAAAGCTGCGCTGGCGCCGATTGTTTGCAATCGCACTCTCCACCTCCTGATCAGACATTTCGGGAGGATCGAGATAGACCAATCGGGCAGTGCGTTCGACGCCAGCACGGTCATCGTAGATAAACGGGTTGTCACCGGCATTCAACGCCCGGATGAAATCGTTTTCGACAAAGCTCAATCCCAGCGGGCTGATCAGCACCAGGCGCGCAATGCGCTCCGGCCTCTGGGCGGCGAACACTCCGGCAATGGCACCCCCCATGGAGTGGCCGACCAGATTGATTTCACGCAGGTCGAGCGCAAGCAGAAAATCATTGAGCCGTGCGGCTTGTGCATCAATGTCGTAATTTTCACCTGCAAGGCGCGTTGACTCACCCCAGCCGGGAAGGTCGGGAATGATCACATGAAAGCGTGCGCTGAGGTCCTCGCCCAGCGTGCGCCAGACCTCCTTGTTTGAAGAAAAACCATGTACAAGCAAGAGTACCGGACCGTTTTTTGCGCCCTCGTAGTACGACCAGGTCGTGTCACCTGCCAGGATCGACCTGGTCTTCAAGGGGAAGTCTGTCCGGGGAGTTGCCTGGGCGGCGCCCAGGACTGCGAGCGTGGTAGCGGCGACTATTGCGCTGAGCAAGCGGGTGAGTCGCTGGCATCGTGTCTGATGGCGAAGGGCATCCATGTCTTTGAGATCCTGATGACGGGTGAGCTGAGAAGCAAGAGGGAGGATTTGTAAGGGGGATGGGGTACGGCGGCAATGCTGGCACCTGAAAAATGTGCGACCTCGAATTTCAGATGCCGATGCAGGCAATCAGGCGGGTTCTTGGCCTGCCATGACCCACCGCAACCTTTGTAGGAGCTGCCGAAGGCTCGGGCCGCGTTCGGACGATCTTTTGATCTTCAGCGGTCTTGAAGCCGCCAGAAGCAAGATCAAAAGATCGTCCGAACGCGGCCCGAGCCTTCGGCAGCTCCTACATGGAAGGTGTGAACCTACAGAGATTATTTGGCCAGTGGCCAAAACCGCTCGCCACCGCCCGGGGCATCCGTCCACGCCTGCAACGAGCGCGTCGGCAAATCGAAGTAATCCCGCGTGCGCGCATAGCCATGCCCGCCCATGCGTCCGATCGCATCGAGCCCCAACTGATCGATGTACAGGGTTTTCGGGTCGATCAGTTCGTCACGCACATGCGCCATCAGCACTTCACCAAAGATGATCTCCCGGGATTGACCGATGGACAGCGCCATCATCCGCCGGCACTCCAGCGCCACCGGGGCTTCGCCGATGCGCGGGCATTTGACCGTGGTGCCGGGGATGGCGGTGAGGCCAGCGGCGGTCAGTTCGTCGAAGCCGGGGGCGAAGGGCACGGCACAGACGTTCATGGCCTCCACCAGCGCGTCACTGACGATGTTCACGGTGAACTCCTGGTTGAGCTGGATATTGCGGGTGGTGTCCTTGGGGCTTTGGTCGCCGTAGTTTTCCACGCCAAGGGCGAGGATCGGCGGATCGGCCGACAGCGCATTGAAAAAGCTGAACGGCGCCGCGTTGATCCGGCCTTCGCCGTCGACGGTGGTGACCAGGGCAATCGGTCGTGGCACGACGCTGCCGATCAGAATCTTGTATTTGTCCCGTGGGCTCAGTGTGCTGAAGTCAAAGCTTTGCATAGGCAGAATTCCCTAAAGGAGAGGCTCGATCGCGCTCAGTGGCGTCTGTGCGCTGTAGTCGTCGGCGAACGGGATGGCCGGCTGGAACAGGCTTTTCCAGTCCGGTTGGCCGAAGGCCCGGTCGCTGTGGCTGCGCATCAGTTTTTCGAATTGACGTTGGGCCTGGCGTTGCAGGGCGGGGTAGTCGACGCCCTCGACCTGGCCGTCCTGCATCACGCAGCGGCCATCGATGTAGCTGGCGATGCAGTCGTCGCCGCGACCGGCCAGTACAAGATTTTTCAGTGGGTCGAACAAAGGCCCCAGGTGCATTCCGCTCAGATTGAACACGCTGATGTCGGCCTTGCAGCCTGGCGCCAGTCGTCCGAGATCATCACGTTCCAGTGCTTTGGCGCCGCCAAGGGTCGCAGCGTTGTACATATCCAGCGTGCTGGTCAGTGAGTTGCCGCCCTCCATCAGTCGGGCGATGTTCAGGCCCTGGCGCATGTTGTCGAGCAAGTCCGCCGGCCAGGTGTCGGTACCGAGGGCGAAGTTGACGCCCTTGGCGCGATAGCGGCCAAACGAGTTCAAGGCCTCGCCGTCCCGGGCAAACACCACGGGGCAATGCACCAGGCTCGCGCCGCCATCCACCACACGTTGCAGGTCGTCATCACCCTGGGTGTAGATACCGTGGGGCAGCAGGCTGCGTGGAGTCAGTAGCCCAAGCTGCTGCAACCAACCCAGCGGCGAGGTGCCGCGCAGTTGCTCGACCATCGCCACTTCACCGAGGCCCTGGCAGCAGTGCAAACGCATCGGTGCGTTCAGTTCCCGGCTCATCGCGGCGGTGCGTTGCAGCAGCGCCGGGGTGCAGGTCTGGATGCGATCGGGCAACAGTGCACCACGAATCAGGCCGTTGTTCGCACCGTCGAAATCCCGGAAAAACCGTTCGGCGGCATCGAGGCCGGCCATGCCCCGGGCTTCGTCCCAGTGGTGCGCCAGGCTGCCATCGGCGCGCCAGTAACTCATGCCGCTCATGTAGCAGGGCCCCAGGTAAGTGCGCAGTCCCAACTCGGCCGCCACGCCGGCGACCGCCGCAAACTCGTCGTAGGTCTCGGCCCACTCGCGGTAATACATCGAGGTGATCGGCATGGCCGTGGTGATGCCGTTGCGGATCAGTTGCGTGAAGGCGTAGCGGTATTTGAAGACTTCTTCTTCGGGGCTGTAACTTTCCCGCGATCCGCGCGCCAGATACTGCGCCGACCACATCCGGCCCATGTCACGCTCGTCGCCGTTGTCCAGGGTCAGTACTGTGGAGTCGAGATCGCCAAGGGCATCCAGATCGATGAAGCCGGGGCCGATCAGCGCGTTGCCGTAATCGATCCACTGATCCACCGGGCCCGGATAACCGCGCCCGACAAACTCGATGCGCGAGCCTTCGAACACCACTTCGCCGTCGCGCCACAGCACATGCTGCGTGCCGTCGAAGCCGACCACGCAACTGGCCCGCAAGCCGATGCGCTTCACAGACGGCTTTCCAGCAAACGACCGCCCTCAGCGATCAAACGACCCGCGCGATAGACTTGCCGCGGCGGTCGCGAAACCACCGCTTCACCCAGCGTTTGCACGGGCATCAGCAGGAAGTCCGCCGGCTGGCCGATCTCCAGGCGATTGGCTGCGCAACCCAGCGCCAGGGCACCGTTGAAGGTCGCCGCCTCGAACGCCGCCGCCAGTTCTTCGTCCTTGTTCAAATCGAAGCGGAACGCCAGTAGCATCGCCCGCTCCAGCATGTCGCCGTTGCCCATGGGCGACCAGGCATCACGAATGCCGTCCGAGCCCAAACATACATTTACGCCGGTTTCGCGCAGGGCCAGGAACGGTGGCACTGCGCAATCGGCCGGGGCCGAACTCATCAGCGAAATACCCAGTGTCGCCAGGCGCTCGGCCACCGGTTTGACCTGGCTCCATGGCAGCATGCCGAGACAGTAGGCATGGCTGATCATCACCCGGCCTTGGCGGCCGAAGCGCTCGGTGTAGTCGGCAATGAGCGCGATCTGCCACAGGCCCAGCTCGCCCTTGTCGTGCAGGTGAATGTCGACGCCACGGTCAAATTCGCTGGCCAGCTTGAAGACGAAATCCAGTTGGGCAATCGGGTCGTTGTCGATGCCGCACGGGTCCAGGCCACCGACGTTCTCCACGCCCAGGGCCATGGCTTCGCGCATCAGTTCGGCGGTGCCGGGGCGGCTGATCAGCCCGGTTTGCGGGAACACCACCAGTTGCAGGTCGATCAGGTCGCGGTATTGTTCGCGCAGTTGCTGCATGGCCTCGACATGCCGCAGGCCGAACTCCGGGTCGATGTCGACGTGGCAACGCATGGTCAGCGAGCCGCGGGCGATGCAGTTTTCCAGCAGGGCCCCGGCCCGTTGCGCAATCGGTGTGGTGACTTCACGCAGGATGCGTCGTTCGTTGGCGATGTAGTCCTTGAGGGTCGGGCCGGCGCTGTTGGGGCGCCAGGGCTGGCCCCAGAGGGTTTTGTCCAGGTGGACGTGGCTTTCCACCAGGGCGGGGGTGAGCAACTGGTTCTGGCCGTCGATGTCGGTGGCGGACAGGGCCTCGTTCGAAGCCGGACGGTGTTGGGTGAACCGGCCGTTTTCGATCAGCAGGTCTTCGGCGGGGGAGCCGTAGGGGCGCACGTTGCGTAGCCAGCGGGGTTGATTCATTGCAAACCTCAAGTTGTATGTTGTCAGGGCCGGCCTCTTCGCGAGCAAGCCCGCTCCCACAGGGGAATGCATTTCAAATGTGGGAGCGGGCTTGCTCGCGAAGGCGGCGACTCGGTTTCGGATCAGCCCTTGAGCTTCGCCCAAATGCGGTCCTGCAGCTCCCGCGCCTTGTTGCTGCATTCCTTTTCCGGACGCAGGCGCGAGGCGAATTCGTCGGGCATGTTGATGGCATCCATCACCCGCCATTTGGCGTCGATCAGCTTGTCGCTCTGGATGCCGTTGGCGTAGGCGATGGCGTTGGACACGGCGGCGGCGTTTTCCGGTTTCATCATCCAGTCGATGAAAATCTTCGCGTTGCCGGGGTGTGGCGCGCTCTTCGGCACGGCGAAATTGTCCTGGAACATCGCCAGTCCTTCCTTCGGGTACACGTACTTGATGGTGCTCTTCTGCAGGGTGGCGCGGGCAGTGGAGCCGTTCCAGTTCTGCATCATGATCACTTCACCGGAGGCCATGCGGTCGACGGTGTTGTCGGAGCTATACATCTTCAGGAAGGGTTTCTGTTTTTGCAGCAGTTCGAGGATGCGCTTGGCGTCCTGCGGGTTTTCGCTGCACTCGTCGACATTCAGGTAGTGGCTGGCGGCGTTGATCACGCTGCTGGAGGTGTCGAGGGCGGCGAGCTGGCCTTGCAGCTCCTTGCGCGGCTCGAAGAACTCTTTCCACGAGTCGTCGAGCTTGCCGCCGGGCACCCGGGCGCTGTCATAGGAGAACCCGGTGGTGCCCCACAGGTACGGTGCCGAGAACTTGCGGCCCGGGTCGAAGCTCGGGTCGCGGAACGCCGGCTTGACGTACTGGAAGTTGGGCAGGGCCGAGGCGTCGATTTCCAGCAGCAGGTCCTGGTTGATCAGGGTGCGCATGATCGATTGCGACGGCACGATCACGTCGTACGCCGCGCCGCCGGCCTGCAGTTTTGCCAGCAGGGTTTCGTTGCTGTCGTAGCCGTCCATGGTGACCTTGATGCCGGTCTCCTTTTCGAACTTGGCCAGCAGGTCGACCGGGTAGTAATCGGTCCAGTTGTAGAAGAACAGCTCCTTGGGCTCGGCAGCCTGGGCGCTGGACGCAGCGAACGCGGTGAAGCAACTCAAGGCCAGACCGGCAACGGCGAAACTGGCAGCAGCAAAACGGGGGCTTTTCACTTTCTTGCTCATAAAGAAGTCTCCAGGCTCATTGTTGTTTGCCGCGCTGTCCCAGCCAGAAGGCCAGCACTACCAGCACGATGGATATCACCAGCATCAGGGTCGAAATCGCATTGATCTCCGGCGTCACGCCGGCCTTGATCGCCGAGAAGATGTACACCGGCAAGGTGGTCGAACCGGGACCTGCGACGAAGAAGGTCATGATGAAATCGTCGAGGCTGACCACGAACGCCAGCACCGAACCGGACAGCACCGCCGGCCACAGCAGCGGCAAGGTCACCCGACGAAACACCTGCCAGGGGTTGGCGTACAGGTCGTTCGCCGCTTCCAGCAGGCTCTTGTCCAGGTCATTGAGCCGCGCACGGATCGGCAGATAGGCAAAGGGGATGCAAAAGCCGATGTGGGCGACGATCACCGTCAGCAGGCCGAGCTTGATTCCTAGCGCCATGAACAGCAGCAGGGTGGCCACGGCTGTGACGATTTCCGGCAGGATCAGCGGCAGGTTGATCCCGCCTTCGACCATTTTCTGTCCGTAGAACGGCCGGTACGTCGCCAGCGCCGCGAGCAGGGCAATCGCCGTGGCGCAGACCGTCGCGATGCTGGCGACGATGATCGAGTTCAATGCCGCGGTCTGGATCGACGGGTTCGCCAGGATGCGTCCGTACCAGGCGAACGAGAACTCGGTCCACACCGTCGCCGAACGGTTGGCGTTAAAGCTGTAGGCGATCAGCACGAAAATCGGCAGGTACAGATAGGCCAACATCAACAGGCTGACTTCACGGGTCAGCGGCAGCTTCTTCAGGTGCAGGGCAATCATGCTTGGGCTCCTGGGCGTTGGGTCTTGGCGGCGTTGCGGCTATAGAGGGCGTAGAGCACCAGGGACAGCAACATGATCCCCAGCAGCAGGAACGACAGCGAACTGCCCAGCGGCCAGTTGCGCGCGGTGCCGAACTGCTGCTGGATCAGGTTGCCGATCATCAGCGTCTTGCCACCACCGAGGATCGCCGGGGTAATGAAGGCACCCAGGCTCGGCACGAACACCAGCAAGGCACCGGCAATCACCCCCGGCATCGACAGCGGCAAAATGATCCGCCGCAACGCATGCCAGCGATTGGCGCCCAGGTCGTAGGCGGCTTCCACCAGGCGCCAGTCGAGTTTCTCCAGGGTCGAGTAGATCGGCAGGATCATGAACGGCAGGAAGCTGTAGACCAGGCCGACGCTGACCGCGAAGTCGTTGTAGAGCAGGGTGATGCCGCCGGCCTGGGGGAACAGCGCGTTGAGGCTCTGGGCGACCCAGCCGTGTTCGCGCAGGATGATCAGCCAGGCATAGTTGCGAATCAGCAGGTTGGTCCAGAACGGGATGGTGATCAGCAACACCATCAGGTTGCGTCGGCGCGGCGTCAGGCTCGACATCCACAACGCCACCGGGAAGCCGAACAGGAAGCACAGGACCGTGGTGCCCCCGGCCTGGAACACCGAGCGCAACAACGCCTGGGCGTAGACCCAGTTCAGTTCCAGCTCGCCGTCGAAACCTTCCTGGAAGAACAGCTGCACATAACTTTGCAATTGCCAGTTGGCCTGCCAGTCGACGCCGCCATAGACGTTGCGCGGCAACAGGCTGATGTAGCCCATGATGCCCAGCGGAATGGCGATCAGGGCCAGCAGGGTCAGGACGACCGGGCTGAGCAACAGCGCGCGGTTGAGGGCCGGGGAAGTGCTGCTGACGCTCATCTCAGGCCTCCATCAACAGGCAGGCGTGGGGCGGCAGGTTGACCGCGACGCGATCGCCCACCACCCGCCCGTGGCTCAGGCCTTCGTTGTTCTCGCGCAACATGACCTTGATGTCGTTGTTCAAGCGGCACTGATAGAGCGTGGCCGTGCCGACGTACAGCACGGCCTCGATCACGCCGCGCAGGTGATGGGGCTGCGACGGTTCGACCAGTTGCGAACGCTCGGGACGGAACGCCAGTTGCACTTTGCTGCCGTCAAAGCCCTGGGCCGGGCAGGGGATTTCCACGGGCATGCCGTTGGGCACGAAGAGCTTTTCGTTCTGTTGGCCGCGCTTGAGGTGCCCGGGGAGGAAGTTGATGTCGCCGATGAATTGCGCGACGAACTGGTGCTGCGGACGCTCGTAGATCTCGTTGGGCGTGCCGATTTGCAGGATCTTGCCGGCGGACATCACGGCGATGCGATCGGACAGAGTCAGCGCTTCTTCCTGATCGTGGGTGACGAAAATGAAGGTGATCCCGGCCTCTTTTTGCACGCGCTTGAGTTCGACCTGCATTTCCTTGCGCAGCTTGAGGTCGAGCGCCGACAGCGGCTCGTCGAGCAACAGCACTTTCGGTTTCGGCGCCAGGGCCCGGGCCAGAGCCACCCGTTGCTGTTGGCCGCCGGACAGTTCGGCCGGTTTGCGTTTGGCCAGGTGCTGCATTTGCACCAGCGCGAGCATTTCCTCGACCCGCTGCGGGATCAGTTTGCGATCAAGGCCCTGCATCTCGAGGCCGAAGGCGATATTCTGCGCAACACTCATGTGCGGAAACAGCGCGTAACTCTGGAACACCGTGTTGACCCGACGCTTGAACGGCGGCAAGTCATTGACCGGCTCGCCTGCGAGGCGGATCTCACCGTCGCTGACGTGCTCGAAGCCGGCAATGGTGCGCAGCAGGGTGGTCTTGCCACAGCCCGAGGGGCCGAGCAGGGTGAAGAATTCGTTGTCGGCGATGTCGACAGAAACATTGTCCAGGGCTGGCGCCAGCCCGGGGTCGTCGGAATATCGCTTTGAGACGTTTCGCACTTCAATTGCAACTGGATGACCCATAATGGTGCATTCCTCTAATTATTGTATGCAAAATCTGGATGCAATTTAGAAATACCCGGATTAATCTGCTCGTGCAAGCCCCTTTTTCAAAGGCTGATCATTCGCCAGGGTTGTTTGCACAGGGCGCAAGGAGTTGATGAATGACGGAAAAGAAACTGGAAACCACGGTCGACCGCGTCTACCAAGGGGTTTACGAGGCGATCAGCAAGCGTTCGTTGCGTCCGGGGATGAAGCTGGGCGAAGCCTCGCTGGCCGAGCTGTTCAACGTAAGCCGTACGTCTGTGCGGGCCGCGCTCAAGCAGTTGGAGGCCGATGGCTTGGTCACCACCGAGCCCAATAAGGGGGCATCGGTGTCATTGCCCAGTGACGAGGAGATCCGCTCGCTGTTCGAAACCCGGCGTCTGGTCGAGATCGGTATCGTCAGTGAACTGTGCCGTCGCCGTGATACGGCGGTGACCCAGGACCTGCGCGATCACCTGCTGCTGGAAGATGAAGCGCATCAAAGCGGCGATCACGAACGGCTGATTCACCTGCTCGGCGAGTTCCACATCAAACTGGCCCGCAGCCTGAACAACCCGGTATTGCTCGACTGGTTCCAGAAGCTGATTTCCCGGGCCTCGCTGTATGCCGCTGCGCTCGATGACGACAGCCACGAAGCCTGTCGCGACGATGAACACCTGCGGTTGATCGAGTACATCGAAGCGGGCAACCAGAGCGCGGCCATCGAGCTGACCTGCATGCACTTGAATGGCATCGAGAAGGCGATTCTCGATGTCGCGGCGACCCTGAAAAGCAGTTACAACCCGCTCAAGCACCTGATTGAGGTGTAGCGTTTTACGCCGGTACTGTTCATGAACGGATCTTGTGGCGAGGGGGCTTGCCCCCGTTGGGCCGCGAAGCGGCCCCAAATCTGAAAACTCGGTCCCACAGGTACACCGTATTCACTGGCTTTACGCCGGCTTCGCCGCCGAACGGGGGCAAGCCCCCTCGCCACAAGGTTCTCTTCGGCCAAAAAAATGCCAGTGATAATCAGCTATACCTCTATGAAACGAATCGCGCCCGGAATGCTCGAAACAAACGGGTGCCATTTACCGGGATAGAGCCAGCCGATGCAGTTTCTAGCGGATAGCCACGGATGTGCCGGGTGGAGCGGCGAAATGGCCGGGCGCATTCGTGCGTTCGACTGGAGCCGGACCGAACTGGGCCCGCTCGACTCATGGTCCAGGAGCCTGACCAGCGCGGTGCAGCTGATGCTCGCCTCGCCGCTGCCAATGGTGATGCTCTGGGGCCAGTCCGGGTACATGATCTACAACGACGCTTATTCCAAGTTTGCCGGTGGGCGTCATCCGTACCTGCTCGGCTCCGCCGTGGAACTGGGTTGGCCAGAGGTCGCCGAATTCAATCGCCATGTGGTCGACACCTGCCTGGCGGGCGGCACCTTGTCCTTTCGCAACAAAGAACTGGTGCTGCTGCGCGACGGGGTTCCGGAAGATGTCTGGATGGACCTCTACTACAGCCCGGTAGCCGACGATGACGGACGCCCGGCCGGGGTCATGGCCATGGTGGTGGAAACCACGGAACGGGTGATCTCCGAACAACGGCGACAGGCGGCTGAAGACGCCTACCGCGCCGACAACGAACGGGTGCGCCTGGCGCTGAACGCCGGTGCATTGCTCGGCTCCTTTGTCTGGGACATCAAGGCCAACGTGCTGTCGGGCGATGAGCGTTTTGCCCGCACGTTTTCCTATCCCCCCGGGCAAGACCTGGAAAACCTGTCCCAGGAAACCGCAGAAAGCCGCATCCATCCGGATGACCGCAACTGGGTCCGGGAACGCGTCACGTTGTCGGTGGAGACGGGCGAGCCCTACAACGTCGAATACCGGATCCAGCGCCCCGACGGCAGTTACCTCTGGGTACTCGCCAGTGGCTGTTGCGAGTTCAATGAACAGGGCGAGGCGTTTCGTTTCCCCGGCGTGCTGATCGACATCCACGAACGCAAGACCGCCGAAGAGTCCTTGCTCAAGTTCACCCGCAACCTGGAGCAGCGGGTGGCCGATGAGGTCGAAGCGCGGCTGGCGGCGGAAGATCAATTGCGCCAGTCACAGAAGCTGGAAGCCATCGGCGGCCTCACGGGCGGTGTGGCCCATGACTTTAATAACCTGTTGCAAGTGATCGCCGGCAACCTGCATTTGCTGGCGCGCCATGAGCGGGGTAACGCCAATGTGCAGCGCCGGGTCTCGGCGTCGATTGCCGCCGTCGAGCGCGGTGCCAAGCTGTCCTCGCAATTGCTGGCGTTCGCCCGCCGCCAACCCTTGTCGCCCGCGGTCTTCACATTGCGGCAGATTTTCGATGGCCTGGCGGAGTTGTTGCTGCGTGCCCTGGGTGAAACCCTTCAGGTTCACATGACGGCACCCGAGGATTCGTGGAATGTGTTTGTTGATCGCAACCAACTGGAAAACGCCATTCTCAATCTGGCGATCAATGCCCGTGACGCCCTTCAAGGCGAGGGCAGGATTGACCTGTGCGCGGAAAACATCGTCCTCGATAGCAAGTTTTGCGTCGGTAGGGGCATTGCCCCGGGGGACTATGTGCGGGTGTCCGTGAGCGATACCGGCGTCGGCATGCCGCCGCAGGTGCTGGCCCAGGCGTTCGAGCCGTTCTTCACCACCAAGGCCGACGGGCAGGGCACCGGCTTGGGCTTGAGCATGGTGTTCGGCTTCGTCAAGCAGAGTGGCGGTCATATCGAAATCGCCAGTGACGTGGGGCGGGGGACCCGGGTGCAGTTGTACTTTCCGCGTACCCTGCGCGCGGTATCCAGTGAAAGGCCGGGGCCCGATATGCCGCAACGGGGCGGGCACGAACGCATCCTGGTGGTCGAGGACAATGAGGCCGTGAGAGTGTCGGCGGTGGAGTTGTTGGGCGAGGAGGGTTATCAAGTCCTCACGGCCGCCAACGCAGACGTCGCCATGCAAATGTTGCTGGATGGGGTGACGGTGGACCTGATATTCACCGACGTGGTCATGCCCGGCCTGATCAAGAGTTCGGACCTGGCGGCCTGGGCGAAGGTGCAGGAACCGCCGGTGGCGGTGCTGTTCACTTCGGGGCATACCCGCGACATCATCTCGCGCAATCACCAGCTTAGTCCGGATACCCATTTGCTCAGCAAACCCTACAGTCCTGAAGCGTTGACGCAAATGGTGCGGACAGTTCTTGGCGGCTGACACAAGTCCCTGTGGGCGAGCTAACGCTCGGCCTGTAGGAGCTGCCGAAGGCTGCGATCTTTTGATCTTGATCTTGCGCCCCCTTCGACATTGTCAAAAATCAAAATCAAAAGATCGCAGCCTGCGGCAGCTCCTACAGGGAAACACTCTTCCATCAGTACCATGGATGACGCAGTTATTTGCTCGGATGGGCGGCCTGGAGTTTTTTCGCCATTTTCAGGTGTTTTTCCAGCGTCGGCAGCATTTCTTGCGCAAAGCCCTTGAGCTCGGTGGCGCCTTTGACCCGGTCGTCCGTCACCGTATTGGCTTCCTTCTTGAACAGGTCGATGGTTTCTTCATGGGCCTTGACCTGGTTGTCGGCATAGGCCGCGTCGAAGGATTCGTCGCGCATGTCGAGAATTTTTTCCTTGGCTTGCTTGGTCAGCGTCGTGCTGTCCGGCACTTCGATGTCGAATTTTTTCGCCAGGGCGGCCAGGTCATGGTTGGCCTTGGAATGATCGGTAATCATCATCTTGGCGAATTTCTTGATGTCGGCCGATGCACTTTTTTCCAGGGCCAGCCGGCTGGTCTCGACTTCGGCGATGCCGCCGGCGGCCGCTTTGTCGACAAAGTCATTGGACGTGGCAGCCAGGGCACTGCCCATGCAGCTGCTCATAGCGATAACCAGGGCCAGGTGACGCACGTTGAGTCTGTCCATTGGTGATTCTCCACACAGGTTTCCAAAGGTGATCGAGTGATCGTTAACCGGTGGAGGCGACGGCGCAGACAAAGGTTTTATCGCATTTGCGACAGGACGACGAACGGGCACCGCTG
Organism: Pseudomonas sp. PDM32; assembly: GCF_019219225.1. Lineage (NCBI taxonomy): Bacteria > Pseudomonadati > Pseudomonadota > Gammaproteobacteria > Pseudomonadales > Pseudomonadaceae > Pseudomonas > Pseudomonas sp. PDM32. Next base: position 303,232 of record NZ_JAHUWE010000003.1, on the reverse strand, counting down.
GTCTGACAGGTGGTCGACAGAATGGGCCAACCGAGGCCATTCTGATAGTTGGTGAACGCAATCAGTCGGCGTTTGCTACCGATTAACAAACGGAGGTGTTCCATGCCGGTGCCCCATGACCTTTTTCAGGATCTGAGTTGCACAAAGGAAGAAATCCAGCAGAAACGCACCAAGGATCCGTTACTGGATTCACTGATCAACAAGTATTCCCAGGCTGATGCCGATGTGGTGAAAGCGGAGCAAGCCAAATCCAGCGATGATGCGGTGACGAAGCTCAAGGCGAAGCGCTTGGAGGTCAAGGACAAGATCGTCAAACAACTCCAGTTGCGGTCCTGATCCAGCGTGCCTGCCACCGACGATCGGTGACTGGAAAGTTGGAACGGCCACCAGAACCGGCACCTCGAATGCTCAGAGACCGATATTACGGCTCTCAACGAGGTGCCTCATGACCCAGCCCGAATACCCCAGTGAACTGAACGCTGTCCCCTGTGGGAGCGGGCTTGCTCGCGAATGCGGTGTGTCATTCAACATTTATATCGACTGACACTATGCCTTCGCGAGCAAGCCCGCTCCCACAGGGGATTTAAGGTGAGTTCAGACAGGTGCACTGCTCATTGCAACGCCTTGCTCAAAGGCAGCCGCGCCATGTTCTGCGCCTTCAGTGAACCGAAATACAACCAGTCCCCATACTCGCGCACCGTGGTGATCGGTGAGTAGTTGTCGCTGCTGCCGTCCTGCAGGTTGGCGATCACCTTGCCTTCAAGGTCCAGGCCCAGGGCAAACCCGCGCTTTTCCACGGGTTTGGGCAGGACAGTCATGGCTCGCACGATCATCTTGCGTACGAACGGATGCGCAGCCGTGCCATCGAGCAGGGCGTTTCGGGGGGCATACAGCGCTACCCAGAACCGGTCGTGACCATTGAACGACAGGTTGTCCGGCAGGCCCGGCAGGTTGTCGATGAACAGGTCCTGGGTGCCGGCCTTGGGGCCGCTGAGCCAATAGCGGCTGATGCGGTAGGCGCCGGTTTCATTGACCAGCACGTAGGCGTCGTCCGGTCCCAGGGCCACGCCGTTGGCAAACTCCAGCTTGTCCAGCACAACCGACGTTTTGCCGGTCTGGAAGTCGTAGCGCAGCAATCGACCGTCACCACCGTGTTCGAGCACGGCCTCTCCGTCGTGGCCATAACCGAAGCGGCTCGAAGCGTCGCTGAAATAAGCGTAGTGACCGGGTTTGTCGATGACCACATCATCGGTAAATCCGAAGGGAACGCCGCCAGCCTCTGTGGTCAAGGCCACCAGTCGACCCTGGGCGTCGAGAGACAACAAACCTTTGACGGCATCGGCGATCACCAGCAGACCATTGGGATGCCGGGCCAGGCCCAGTGGCCGGCCACCGGTGTCGGCCAGGACTTTGGTGGTCATGCCATCCAGGCTGGTGCGGATCAGGCGCCCGTCGTGCAGGCCGGTGATGAGCGTGTCGTTTTCCAGCAGCAGGGCTTCCGGCCCGTCGATGTCGGCGGCACCGACGCGCTCCATGCCTTTTAGGCGCTGATTGTCGGCGTAGATGCCGCTGGAGAGGGATGGCGCGGGTTGTGGCGTCCAGGCCACCGGTCGCACCTTGGTCGGCATCAGCAGCAGGAAGGCGCCGATGACGACAAGGACCAGCAGCAGGCATTTGAGGATTCTGCTCACGCGTTGACTCCGGTTGCCACCAGGTATTTCTGCGCCATCTCGCGCAATGCTTGCATCGACGCTGCCGATTCCCGGTCGATTCGCCGCTTGAGCAACAAGCGGTTGGCAATCCGCATCGCCAGACCGCTGAATCGGTATTCCAGGGTGCGGACGAAACGTGTGTCCTGGCCCTCGGCTTGGCATTCGTAAGTCACCACCAGCGACAGGCCATGGTCACCCTGGGCACGTGCGCTCCAGCGCTGGCCGGGCAGGTAGTGCGCCACCTCCCAGCTCAAGTGTCCTTCACGGCCGCCGGCACGGATGTCTTCCTCGAAACGTGTGCCGGCCTGCAATGGACCTTTTGGCCCGTCGATATGCAGCGACGACGGGTGCCATTGCGGCCAAAGGGTCACGGTGCTGGCGTAGGCCAATACATCGATCGGGTGTCCGGCAATGACAATCTGATGCTGCATGCGGGTCATGGGCGTTCTCGTCGGGTTGAGCGGCGCAGGTTCCGGCTCCCAATAGAGGGTGCCGAACAGGTAGTCCATCAGCGGGAAAACGATGTTGAAATTGCGCTCCTGCATCCGTTCGCGGCGGTGGTGCAGTTCGTGCAGCCGGCGCATCTGGCGGATCCACGGCAGCCGTGTGAGCGGATTGTGCGACGGCAGATGTTCACAGGCATGAAACACTTCATAAGCCAGGTAGCCGAGGACAAGAGCGCCGCCGACCAGTCCGGCGACGTTGCTATCGAAGTGCTTGAGCAGCCACCAGATGGGCAGGGCCACGGCGAGGGTGTGCAGTACGATCAGCCAGGCCGGAAACAGGATCACCCGCCAGTCGCGGGCGCTGTCGTAGGTCATGTGGCCAGGGGTGAAAAAACTGTGGTGGTCGCCGGCGTGACGGGCATAAAACAGCCGGGCGAAGCGCTTTTTATGATGCCCCAGGTGGCGATGCACCACGTACACGCCGAGGTTGAACGCTAGCAGCGTGACGGGTACCGCAAGCCATTGCGCCGGCTGTACCTGATGCACGTTGCTCCAGAAAGCGCAGATTGCCAGCGCCCCGAACAACAGGACAAAAGCGCCGTGCAGCCAAGGGTTGTAGAGCGGATGAATGGCGGCGCGGTAACGGCTGCGGAATCCTTCGGTGGTCTGCCTCACTGCAATCACCTGTGGTTATTGTTATCTCCTGCAGATTAGTCGATTCCGCTGTTTTGGCGGGGTGAACCTTGAGGACACAACGGCCATGATCCGGTGCAAACCGGTCTCACGTCAGCGGGTCCCAGCGTTGCGACCAGTCTTCGTCGGAATCAATCACCTCGCGCAGCAGGTCGAAGGCGCGTTGCAGCGTCGGCGAGTCACGATCGCGGGAGTAGACCAGATAGGTCGGGTAGCTGAATTCCGGAGCCTTGGGCACCCGTTCCAGGGCGCCGCTATCGAGATAGCTCTGCACGACACGGGTGCGGAAGTAACCACTGCCGCCGTTTTCGAGAAGGTACTGCAAGCCCAATGGACCAAGATTGAAACTCAGCGCAGCCTTGGCTTTTTCCGGCAGGGCGGCATCGTGCTGGCGCCGGAATTCGGCGCCCCAATCGATGTACACATAAGGATCGGGCCTGTCGGCCAGGCGCACGAGAATCAGTTTTTCTTCGAGCACCTGCTCGACCTGCAAACGCGGCCAATACTCGGGCTGATACACCAGCGCAGCATCCAGAACGCCCAACTCCAGTTGACGCAGGAGGTTTTCGCCGTCATGGATTTCCATGCGCAGGGCGTGGCTGGGGATGTGCTTGCGGATTGCGCCGGCCCAGCCGAGCATCAGCGGGTTGCACAGGCTCACCTCGCCACCGATGTGCAGCACATCGCGATAACCCTCGGGCAATGGCAGATCACGCCGTGCGGCTTCCCAGGTTTGCACCAGTTGATTGGCGTACACCACGAACGCTTCACCGTTGGGCGTCAGGCGAGCACCGGCACGGTTGCGCACGAACAGGGTACTGCCCAGTTGGCTCTCGAGCTTCTGCACCCGTGCGGTGATCGCGGTCTGGGTGACATAGAGCTTTTGCGCGGCGGCAGCCAGGCTGCCATGGCGGACGATTTCGAGGAAAGTGCGGGCGAGGTCGATGTCCATGGGGCGGCCTGTGTGGGGAGTTCGGGCATTGTAAGTTCACTCACTCCCTTCGGATACTCAAGCCAGGTCGCTTCCATGATTGCCCTGCCAGTGCACGGACGACACATTCTCCGGCAGTCAGTTTTAACTCCGTGATAGATCGGGTAGATTCCCCCGCTCGATCCGACAGACAAGGACAGCTACCCAGTGTTATTTCTTAATGACAGTAACCCAAAAGGCCTCTTGATCGCGGTGCTGATAGCCGTCGGCCTGGCCGGGACTCCTGTGCGCGCTATCTCAGCCAGCAACCTGCCTGACACCATCATGATGACGAGTCGCGCGACAGGGGCGAGCGGGCCCATGTTCGATGCCACGAAATGGTTCCGCAGTGGCATGTACGTGCCTCAGGAACTCGATGGCAAGGTGAATCCCTACATCATGACTCGCAGCAAGCCCTTTGTTTTCAAGGCCAAGGACAACGAGTTTCTGATCCAGGCAGCCATTGAGGCGTTGGAGGATGTTCAGCCCGAAGTAAACACCAGTCCCGTCTGGAATGCCTGGCCAGTACTGACCCGGCGTGTGCGTTACGACTACAGCGTCTTCAGCGCCCCGGACAAACCGTCGGATATTTACAACCTTTATCTTCAGGTGAGCTATCGCCGGTTTGTCATCGGTGTTCAGCTTGATGGAGACGATGGCAACCTTGCTTTTGACGGTGAAGTGGTGGAAGTGGACAACACAAACGAAGAGCACGAAGGGTACATCAAAGTCTTCGAAGAAATGGATGACGCCGGTACTCGTTGAGCCTTGAAACGACGAATCCCGCCACGAGGGGCGGGATTCGATTGCAGCCTTGCACGCTCCCGAAGATCGGGAGCCAGGTGCTTAGGACGGGAACAGCTCGGACAGTTTCATGGCCAGCATCATGTCGCCTTCAGCGCGCAGTTTGCCGCCCATGAACGCTTGCATGCCGTCGGTTTCGCCGCTGACGATGCCTTCCAGGGTTTCGCCGTCCATCACCAGAGTCACCTGGGCGTCCGGGTTCTCGCCTTCCTGCAGCTCGCAAGTCTGGTCTTTGACGATCAGCGAGAAGTTCTTGGTGTCGTCGATGCGGAAACCGAAGACCAGGTCCAGACCGGCAGCAGCGGCTGGGTTGAACTTGGCTTTCATTGCTTGTACGGCGTCTGCTACGGAGGTCATGGTTCGATCCTTTCTTGGGTAATAAGAGCTGGGTGATTACAGCCAGGGTCACAATAGTCCGGACTCAGCGAAACGTGATGAGTTCCGGGGCCTTCAACAGTTGCAGGTGCGCATGACTGTTGAAGGAAGCCAGCGACACCTCGCGACCACGAAACTTCAGCTGGTTGAGCGAGGTGTTGACGATTTGCCAGTTCAATTCAAAGGCCTGCCGGGCAGGGATTTGCGTAATCAGGTGGAGCAGGGCGGTGATGGTGCCGCCGGAGGTGAACACGGCGATTTTCTGGGTGTTGTCGGCCTGGTCGAGGATCCGATGCAAGCCGGCCCGCACCCGCTCGACAAACCCCAGCCAGCTTTCCAGGCCCGGTGTGTCGTAGGTACCGGCGAGCCAGCGTTCGATGATCAGGGCGAAGATGCGCTGGAACTCGCCACGGTTTTGCGCGGCGTTGCGCAAGATGTTCAGCGCTTCGGGTTCGTCCGGCAACATGGCCGGCAATAGCGCGCGGATCACCGCGTCGGCATCGAATTCGTTGAAGGCGGAGTCGGTTTCCAGCAGCGGCACCGGCAGACCCACCGCGGCGAACTGCTCCAGCGCGCTGTTGGCCGTGTGCTGCTGGCGGCGCAGATCCCCTGCCAGGCAGCGGTCGAAGCTGATCCCGAGTTCGGCCAGGTGCCGGCCAAGGATTTCCGCCTGACGGATGCCGGTCGGCGACAGGACGTCGTAGTCGTCTGCACCGAAGGAGGCCTGGCCATGTCGAATCAAATAGATACTGCCCACGTCCGCGTCATCCCGGTACGTTGAAGGTTTGGCGAGGTTATGAGGATGACGGTGAGCTGTCAATGAAAAAACATACGCTTGTTTGAAATGCTTGTTACAGGCCCGTTGCCAGAGGTTTCACGGCTGGTCGCAAGGTCGGCGCATGGGTATGCTGGAGGTATCCCGCGCGCGTTCAAGCCGCGCATCGTTTGAGGAGTCCCCGTGGAGTTTTTTTCCGAGTACGCCATTTTTCTGGCCAAGACCGTGACCCTGGTGATCGCCATTTTGGTGGTCCTGGCCAGTTTTGCGGCCCTGCGCAGCAAGGGGCGGCGCAAGTCGTCCGGCCAGTTGCAGGTCAGCAAGCTCAATGATTTCTACAAAGGGCTGCGCGAACGCCTGGAGCAAACCTTGCTCGACAAGGACCAGCTCAAGGCCTTGCGCAAGACCCAGGCCAAGACCGACAAGAAGCAGAAGAAAAAAACCGAGGTCAAACCCCGGGTGTTCGTGCTCGATTTCAACGGCGATATCAAGGCTTCGGCCACCGAGAGCCTGCGCCACGAAATCACGGCCTTGCTGACCCTCGCCACACCCAAGGACGAAGTGGTCCTGCGCCTGGAAAGCGGCGGCGGCATGGTTCACAGCTACGGCCTGGCCTCCTCGCAACTGGCGCGTATCCGCGAAGCCGGCGTGCCCCTGACCGTGTGCATCGACAAGGTCGCGGCCAGTGGTGGCTACATGATGGCGTGCATCGGCCAGAAAATCATCAGCGCACCGTTCGCGATCCTCGGCTCGATTGGCGTGGTGGCGCAGTTGCCCAACGTCAATCGCCTGCTGAAAAAGCACGACATCGACTTCGAAGTGCTGACCGCCGGTGAATACAAACGTACCTTGACCGTGTTTGGCGAAAACACCGAGAAAGGCCGGGAGAAGTTCCAGCAAGACCTGGACATCACCCATCAACTGTTCAAGAACTTCGTGTCGCGCTACCGCCCGCAGCTGGCGATCGATGAAGTGGCCACCGGCGAAATCTGGCTGGGCGTCGCGGCGCTGGACAAGCACCTGGTCGACGAGCTCAAGACCAGCGATGAATACCTCGCCGAGCGCGCCAGCAAGTCCGAGCTCTATCACTTGCATTACGCCGAACGCAAAAGCCTGCCGGAGCGCATCGGCATGGCCGCCACCGGCTCGGTCGATCGTGTGCTGTTGAGTTGGTGGAGCCGTTTGACCCAGCAACGTTTCTGGTAACGGGCCAGAAAATATTGCAAAACATCCAGCAGGGGCATTTGCCCCGGTTGGGGGGGGCATTGGTTCGGAAGGCACGTCAATTTCAGCGTGGGCACGAACCCTGTAGGAGCTGCCGCAGGCTGCGATTTTTTGATCTTGAAAGACAACATCAAAAGATCGCAGCCTGCGGCAGCTCCTACAGGGTTCGTGCCGTTTCAGAACAGCTCGCTGAACTGGATTAACGCGGCGCACTGGAGTCCATCGCCGGCAAGCCGGCTCCAAGTTCCCGGGAATCTTTTTTTTGCCTGCGAACGCTTGCCCGATGTCCTCCACGGCACGGCGAAATCTCTGTAGTCGGCAGGTGACCGTTCCTGCTGTCGGCAACGCGGCGGCTGGTTATGTTGGTGTTCCAGAAATAGTTGCCATGGAATGCACATGAATGACCTTCAGACACCGCTAAACCCCCAGCCGGCACCTCTGCGCGAAACACTGCAGTCTGTGGTGAGCGCGGCTTTACCGCAGTCTCCCGAGCAGTTCGGTGCGCAGTTGATCAAGGAGAAATGGGGGCAAGACATAGACCCGCAAACCGCGCTGTTGGTCACCCTGGATTACCGCTACCGCGGACACCCGCCACAGGACGGCATCGAGCAGGGGCAGGTGGCAAGCACCCAAACCCTGGTCCAGGCGTTGCTGGAGAATTATCAGACCGTCGGCGACGGGCGCTTCGCCGAAAGCGCGTTTGGCTTGTACACACCACCCGATGTTGGCCCGTCCATTCGCATCGTGGAGCATGTCGATGAGTTCGCCGACCACGGCAATGGCAACCACCATACCTACGAAGGCATCTATCGCCAGACCACGCCCCAGGAGTATGGACCGGCAACGCAAATTGCCCTCAGGCCGGCGGCGTTCAAACAGTGGGTGTGGGAGCTGGATTTGCAAACCCGCTACCAGTCTTACCTTGATCGCACCTGGCCCTCTGACAAGCGAATCGTCCAGACGCAGCCTTACGACCTGAGAACCTCGGCCAAGGCCGCCTTTATCATGAGCGCCTGCCTGCAACATCAGGAGGGCAGTTTGAGTCAGGAAGGCCTGGCCCTGGCCATGCAGGCCGCCGGCTTGCCAGCGGGGCAGGCGTGGAGTGCGTTGACCCTCGATCAGCTCCAGGCGCCGACTCGTGTCAGCGCGCCGATCGAGGCCGGTCGGCTGACGATCTATCGCTACACCTCGGACGATATCTGGTGTTATCGCCACCGTCACAGCGGCCGGATCCTGCTGAATATCCCGGGCAACTCCTCACCCTTGCATGAATTCACCAACTGGCGACACCTGCGCCAATGGATCGTGGCCCAGGGCCGGGTGCAGGCCACACGCCAGGCGCTGCTCGCGCATTTTGCCGAGAGCGATCGGGAAGACGGCACCTTCCATGCGGGCGTGTCGACCGCATTGGAGGGCATGGCGGTTTACCCGAACGAACACTGGCTGAAAAGGAACGCCGGGCTCTTCAACGACGACGGTTTCTGGGACCCGCAGGATTACATCGATCTTGAGCGAGCTCACTCCGACACCGATCCGTTCGCGCAACTGGTGCTGACCATGAAGCAGGCCTCGATGGCCAGCGTCAAAACCATCCGTGACGATGCCCAGGTCAATCGCGACAACTTGAGCGCGGTGGTGGAACCGCTGGTGCGCTGGATCAACCGGTTGGGGCCATTGGCATTGTTCATTCCGGGAGGCGAGGGTGTCCTGGTGCTGGCCGGCCTGATCGACGCCGGTTATGGCCTCGATCAGGCCATCAACGGCAAGACACCGGAGCAGCGCTCCGAGGGAGTGACGCGCAGCGTGTTCGGCTTGCTCAATGCGCTCCCGCTGGTCGGGGCCGTGGTGGCACTCAAGAGCGAAGAAAAAATCGCAGGAATTCTGCACGAGCCCGGAGACCCCGCGAGTGAGCCGCATCCCGGTACGCTGGCCAAGCCCGTAGCCGGATCGATTCCGGCGCCGGTGTCGACCCGCGTAGCGCTGTTGCGTGAGGTGTGCGCACCCCATGCTGCCTTCAGTGATGAGGTACTGGGGCAGATCGCCCGGGTCAGCACGGTCGACGACGATATGCTGCGCCTGATGCAGGCGGGGCGCCCGCCAACGCCGTTGCTGGCCGATACCATCACACGCTTCAAGCTCGATCAGGAACTCGAAGCCGTCGCCGATGCGCAAGCACGGGCCGGACTGTTCAACACCCGCTATCAGGCGCTCCAGCACTCGGAGCAGGAATGGGTTCGCCTGTTTCAGCGCGAATACCCCGGATTGCCGAAAAGCGCCGTGGAGCAAATCCTCGACCGTTCGGGAGTCGACATCCATCGGCCCTTCGACGCTGACGAGGCGCTGCAATTGCTCAAGCGACTGGACAACAAATCGCGAGACTACCAACAGCATGTACGACTCAACCGGGCCTATGAAGGCTTGTACTTGCGTTCGGTCCAGTACCCCGACACCGATGTCCTGGCACTGCACTCCCTGCAGCGCCTGCCCGACTGGCCGCAAGGCCTGCGCATCGAGGTACTCGACGGGGCAATCAGCGGCCGTGTCCTCGACCGCTGCGGTCCGCTCGACTCCACGGATTGCCGGCGTTTGATCAAGGTCGGCGAGCGCTATCGATACACCGCGGTGGCGGTTACCGACGGTGAGGGTTCGGATCTGTTTACCGCGCTGGTCGACCTCTTGTCCGTGGAGGAACGTACGGCGATGTCGCTTCACGCGCCGGATGCTGCCAGCGCGTTGCGGTTGCGCATTGGCGGTCATGCCTTGGCCCGTTCCGAATTGATACTCGGCTTGAATCGAATGGATTCGCGGTTGCCTTTCGAAGCCGGGGGATTGCGCGGTGGCGGCTTCCCGAACACGCCACAGGCCGCAGAGCTGTCCCATGGAGTCATGCGTCTGCAGGTCAAGGATCTGTATCCGGATTTCACCGATGCCCAGGCGGATGAATTGCTGTTTGAGGCGGGTGCCGGGGCTCAGGCACTGGTGGATCGCCTGATTGCGCAGATGCAGCAGCTGCATGCCGACCTGCGCCAGTGGATCGACCAGTCCGTGCTGGATGCCGATGACATGGACATCGATTTTCTGTCCGTTGGCGATGATGAAGCAGAGGGAATGACCTTGGGGCAGGTGGCGGCGCACAATGTCCAACTGCTGCAAACCGTGATCGATTTCGAGCGTGAAACTCGGACCGAGCTGGGCGATGAACTGATGAGCATCTGGCAAAAATGCCCGCCCCGGATCAATAGAGTGATGTCGGGTGAGGCGGTCTCCGGGTACAGGCTGGACCTGGCTTTCGAGGACTACCATCGGTTGCCGACGATGAACGTACGCTTCAATGAGGTCGTCGAGTTATCGATGCGAAGCCTGCACCTGATCGAACGCGAGAGCCTGAGCGCCTTTCTCGAAAGCTTTCCGAATCTGCGTTCCCTGAGCTTGGAGCGTGTCGACCTGCGTCGACTCAACGCAAACGGCGTACTGGAAGGTGTGTTGCCTCCACCGATTCGGCAAATGACCCGTCTCACTACGCTGAACCTGAGCGCCACTTTGCTGCAGTTTCAGGAGAACACGGCTGCACAGTTGGGTGATCTGGTGAGCCTGCAAGAGCTGGACCTGAGTGACAACCCTCTGACCGTCCCGCCCGTTGTCCTGGGGCTCAAGGAGTTACGTGTATTGAACCTGAGAAACACCGGGATCAGCCGTTGCCCGGTGGGCATCGCCGATCAGCCGTACCTCACCTCGCTCGACTTGCGAGGCAACCGGATCAGCCGGGTTCCCCAATCGATACTGAATCAGGCGGTCTCCCGGGACCGGGTGAAACTGTGGGGTAATCCGCTGACGGATGAAGATACCTTGCTGCGCCTGGTCGATCATCGCGAGCGTACCGGTATCAATCTGTGGCTGAGCGAACCGGGTGCCGATTACGGCAGTGCGACGCCCTGGCTGGAGGAAGGCGATGAAAGCGCGCGCGAGGCGCGGCAACAGATCTGGCAACGACTGTCCGTCAAGCCATCGGGCAGTACGTTGCTGCGGGTCATGGATGGATTGCGCCTGACGGCGGATTTCCAGGTCGGCTATCGATCGCTGCAGGCGCGTGTGTGGCGCTTGCTGCACGAAGCGGATACGTCAGAAGAGTTGTGGGGCTGGTTGCGTCAGAGTGTCGAAACCCGGGTTGGCGATGCGGAAAATCCGTTCAGGATATTCGTGGTGCTGGAAGATCGAGTCCGGTTATACCGTGACTGGGTGGCCATGGGGCGACCGATTCCGCTGGTGGAACATCCGGTGTTCTAGCGTCAAGGATAAAACCCCTTGAACCCCGGGGCCGGGGTTCAAGGGATGACGGTCAGCGGCGACGGAACAGCGGCAGCGGTTCGTCGGTCGCGGCCTGATAGGTCACGGAGAAGTCCTTGAGACCTTCAAGGGCTTCGTGCGGATCCTTGTCGGGGCGAATGGCGAACGCGTCGAAACCACAGCGATGCATGTAGAACAACTGGTCACGCAGCACGTCGCCAATGGCCCGCAATTCACCCTTGAAGCCGTAGCGGTCACGCAGCAGGCGGGCGTTGGAGTAGTTGCGGCCATCGGTGAATGCCGGGAAGTTCAGGGCAATGACCTGGAACTGTGCGACGTCTTCACCGATCTCTTCGGCTTCTTCATCGGCGTCAAGCCAGATGCCCAGGCCGCCATCGCGAGCCAGGAGCATACGGCTGTGTTCGCGCCACAACTGCAAGGGGACGATGTAGTCGTCGCAGTTGGTGATCTCGTCGATGCTGAAGTCCTTGGGCAGCAGGTGCCAGGTCTCGTCGACGACCTCGTTGTTCTTAATGATTCGCTGCATAGACACGCTCCTTGAAGAGGTCGATACCAATACGCTGATAGGTGTCGATGAAGCGTTCGTCTTCGGTACGTTGTTCGATGTACACGTCGATCAGCTTTTCGATCACGTCAGGCATGGCTTCCTGGGCAAAGGACGGGCCGAGGATCTTGCCCAGGCTGGCGTCACGGCTGGCGCTGCCGCCGAGGGACACCTGATAGAACTCTTCGCCTTTCTTGTCCACCCCGAGGATGCCGATGTGGCCCACGTGGTGGTGGCCGCAAGCGTTCATGCACCCGGAGATGTTCAGGTCCAGCTCGCCGATGTCGAACAGGTAGTCCAGGTCGTCGAAACGGCGCTGGATCGATTCGGCGATCGGGATCGACTTGGCGTTGGCCAGGGAGCAGAAGTCGCCACCCGGGCAGCAGATGATGTCGGTCAGCAAGCCGATGTTCGGCGTGGCGAAGCCTTGCTCGCGCAGCTCGCCCCACAGGACGAACAGCTTGTCCTGCTCGACGTCGGCCAGAATGATGTTCTGCTCGTGGGAGGTACGCAGTTGACCGAAGCTGTAACGCTCGGCCAGGTCGGCCACGGCGTCGAGCTGTTTGTCGGTGATGTCGCCCGGTGCAACGCCGGTAGGCTTGAGGGACAAGGTCACGGCCACGTAGCCCGGTTTCTTGTGGGCCAGGGTGTTGCGTGCGCGCCAGCGGGCGAAGCCCGGGTGCTGCAGGTCGAGCTCGGCCAGGGCGGCGCACTGGTTGTCCAGCGCCTTGTAGTCCGGGTCGACGAAATGTTTGGCGACGCGCTGCACTTCGGCTTCGGTCAGCGTGGTCTGGCCACCGCGCAGGTGCTCCATTTCCGCGTCGACTTTCTGCGCGAAGACTTCAGGCGTCAGCGCTTTCACCAGGATCTTGATCCGCGCCTTGTACTTGTTGTCACGACGGCCATAGCGGTTGTAGACCCGCAGGATGGCGTCGAGGTAGCTCAACAGGTCTTGCCATGGCAGGAACTCGTTGATGAATGCCCCCACCACCGGCGTACGGCCCAGGCCACCACCGACCAGCACACGGAAGCCCAGTTCGCCAGCGGCGTTGTGCACCGGCTCAAGGCCGATGTCATGGACTTCGATGGCGGCGCGGTCGGAAGTCGAACCGTTGACGGCGATCTTGAACTTGCGCGGAAGGTAGGCGAATTCCGGGTGGAAAGTCGTCCACTGGCGCACGATCTCGCACCAAGGGCGCGGGTCGATCAGTTCGTCGGCGGCGACACCGGCAAACTGGTCGGTGGTGACGTTGCGCAGGCAGTTGCCGCTGGTCTGGATCGCGTGCATCTGCACGGTGGCCAGTTCAGCGAGAATGTCCGGAATGTCTTCCACGGCCGGCCAGTTGAACTGCACGTTCTGCCGGGTACTGATGTGGGCGTAGCCCTTGTCGTAGTCCCGGGCGATTTTGGCCATCATTCGCATTTGCCGCGAAGTCAGTTGGCCGTAAGGCACGGCGACTCGCAACATCGGTGCGAAACGCTGGATATAAAGGCCATTTTGCAGGCGCAGGGGGCGGAATTCTTCTTCGCTCAGCTCGCCTGCCAGATAGCGTCGGGTCTGATCACGGAACTGCTTGACGCGGTCCTCGATGATCCGCTGATCGTATTCGTCGTATACGTACATATAAGTCCTGTTCTCAGGCTTGGGCCGGTCGGAAACAGCGGCGTTTTTTGGCTGGCTGGCGTCCGATAAAACCTCGGCAATTCTGCGCGCACGGCCGCGCACTCCCTACGGAGCCGGGGCAAGATACCAGTTTGCAGTTATGCGTAAAAGTGATGTTTGAGCATATGTAAAGAACCAAATCGCCTAATGAGAATCGTTGTTGCAAAGACCCTGTTTGTGATGCGGGCAATCGTCGTCTTTACTCTGCTCGAGTCTTTATGCAATCACCGATAAAACCGACAAGAGGCGATGCAATGAGCAACCCAACCAAAGCACGGAAAAGCGATAGCACCGTAGATGCCTGGGCAATCTTGTTCCTGATCATTCTGGTCGTGGGGACGGCGGTTTTCTGGGTCAGCCACCAATAAACGACCCGTCCGGGCCCGGTTCCGACGATTGTCCGACAAAAACCGGAAAAATCGCCGTTCTACGGAAGTTCGCCGGCTATAATGCGCGGCGAATTTCCGGGGGCTCGGACGACCAATGTTGAAGTTTCTGTATGGCGTATTGCTGACGCTGGGTATGGTCGTGGGACCTTGTGCCCAAGCGGCGTCAGTGCTGTTCCTGAATCCGGGAACCCCAACGGAAGCGTTCTGGTCGAGTTACTCGCAGTTCATGCAGGCTGCGGCGACGGACCTGGGGATGGACTTGCGTGTCCAGTATTCCGACCGCGTCTCCGAAAACACCATTCGCCAGGCTCGTGAAGCCCTTCAGGGCGACCATCGTCCCGACTACCTGGTCTTCGTCAACGAACAATACATCGCCCCCGAGATCCTGCGACTGGCCAAAGGCAGCGGGGTGAAGCTGTTCATGGTCAACAACGCCCTGACGGCCGATCAGATGAAACTGATTGGCGCGCGGCCTGACAAGTATCCCGATCTGCTCGGCAGCCTGGTGCCCAATGACGAAGAGGGCGGCTACCTGATGCTCAAGGAACTGATCCGGCAGCACGGCCCGGTGGCCCCCGGCCAGACGATTGAACTGCTGGCCTTTTCCGGTTTGAAGATCACCCCCTCCGCGCAATATCGCGAGAAAGGCCTGCGGCGCGCCTTGGCCGAGCACCCGGAGGTGCGTTTGCGCCAGTTGGTGTACGGCGGCTGGACCCGGCAACGCGCCTACGAGCAGGCCAGGCTGTTGTTCAAGCGCTACCCGCAGACGTCGCTGGTCTGGGCCGCGAACGACGAGATGGCGTTCGGTGTGATGCAGGCGTATGTCGAGGCCGGTGGAGAGCCAGGCAAAGGCGTACTGTTCGGCGCGATCAACAATTCACCCGCGGCGTTGCAGGCACTGCTGGACCGTCGCCTGAGCGTGTTGCTGGGCGGGCACTTCAGTCTGGGTGGCTGGGCGCTGGTGCAATTGCATGACTACGATGAAGGCGTGGACATCAGCCAGTACGGCGGCCGCGACCGCCAGATACCGTTGCTGCAACTGATCGACCGGGCACAGGCCAGGCGACTGCTGGCGATGGGCGCCACGCAGGACTTCGGTGTGGATTTTCACAAACTCTCGGCCAAGGGCCGTCCCGCGTCCTGGCGTTACCCGTTCACCCTGCAAACCCTGATGCACTGAGCCGCGTCAAACCCCGGCCAGGAGTAGCACCAGCTTGACGATGCCGAACAGCGTCAAGGCGAACACCACCGTGAACAGGATCCCCAGAATCACGAAATGGCTGGGCTTGCCGTGCGTGAAATCACGGGCCCGGTTCTTCCCGCTCTGCACCCCGAACGCCGCCGCCATGACGCTGTGCAGCATTTGCCAGAAGCTCGGCGGCTTGTTGTCGGCCGGATCGTCCATAAAACCCTCGCCACGAATGTGTGTGAGGCAAGCATAGACAAATCACGGCATGCACAAAACAAATGTGGGAGCGAGCTTGCTCGCGATGAGGCCGTAACAGTCGATATCCATGCGACTGTCAGTCCGCCATCGCGAGCAAGCTCGCTCCCACAGAGGTAAGTGTTGGCCACAATATCGTGGCCAATAGAGCCGCTTAGTTGTCGTAACCCAGGTTCGGCGCCAGCCAGCGTTCGGTCACGCTCAACTCCTGGCCTTTGCGCGAGGTGTAGCTCTGCACCTGGTCCTTGTCGACCTTGCCCACGGCGAAGTACTGCGCCTGCGGGTGAGCGAAGTACCAGCCGCTGACCGCTGCTGCCGGGAACATGGCGTAGTGTTCGGTGAGGAACACGCCGCTGCGGCCGGCGCGCATTTCCTGGGCTTGCGGATCAAGCAGGGCGAACAATTGGGCTTTTTCGGTGTGATCCGGGCAGGCCGGATAACCCGGTGCCGGACGGATGCCGGTGTATTGCTCCTTGATCAACGCTTCGTTATCCAGCACTTCATCCTTGGCGTAGCCCCAGTAGTCTTTACGCACCTGCTGGTGCAGCCATTCGGCGCACGCTTCGGCCAGGCGGTCGGCCAGGGCCTTGACCATGATCGAGTTGTAGTCGTCGCCAGCGTCCTGGTAGGCCTTGGCCACTTCTTCGGCGCCGATGCCGGCGGTGGTGATGAAACCACCCACGTAGTCGGTCACTTCACTGTCCTTGGGCGCGACGAAGTCGGCCAGGGAGAAGTTCGGCTTGCCGTCGGTCTTGATGATCTGCTGGCGCAGGTGATGCAGCTTGGCCATTGGCTTGCCGTCATCGCCATAGAGTTCGATGTCGTCGTCATGCACCTGGTTGGCCGGCCAGAAACCGAACACCGCGCGGGCGCTGATCAGCTTCTCATCGATCAGTTTGGTGAGCATTTCTCGAGCGTCTTTATAGAGCGAGGTGGCGGCTTCACCGACCACTTCGTCCTGGAGAATGCGCGGGAACTTGCCGGCCAGGTCCCAGGATATGAAGAACGGCGTCCAGTCAATGTACTCGGCCAGAACGTTGAGATCGATGTTGTCCAGCACCCGCGTCCCGGTGAAGGTCGGTTTGACCGGCGTGTAGCTCGCCCAGTCGAACTGCGGTTTCTTGGCGATGGCCGCGCCATAGCTCAGGCGTTCGGTGCGGGCGCTGCGGTTGGACGTGCGTTCGCGAACCTCGATGTAGTCCTGACGGGTTTTCTCGACGAAACCGGCCTTGAGCTCCTTGGACAGCAACTGGGTCGCCACGCCCACGGCACGGGAGGCGTCGGTGACGTAGATCACTGCGTCGTTGCTGTACTTCGGCTCGATCTTCACCGCGGTGTGCGCCTTGGAGGTGGTGGCGCCACCGATCATCAATGGCAGGTGGAAGTCCTGGCGCTGCATTTCGCGGGCGACGTGGACCATCTCATCCAGCGACGGGGTGATCAGGCCGGACAGGCCGATGATGTCGCACTTCTGCTCCTTGGCCACCTGGAGGATTTTCTCCGCCGGGACCATCACGCCGAGGTCGACGATGTCATAGCCGTTGCAACCGAGTACGACACCGACGATGTTCTTGCCGATGTCGTGCACGTCGCCTTTCACGGTTGCCATGAGGATCTTGCCCTTGGCTTCCGGCTTGTCGCCTTTTTCCAGTTCGATGAACGGGATCAGGTGCGCCACGGCCTGCTTCATCACGCGAGCGGACTTCACCACCTGGGGCAGGAACATTTTACCGGCGCCGAACAGGTCGCCGACGATGTTCATGCCGGCCATCAGCGGGCCTTCGATCACTTCGATCGGGCGGCTGAAGGACAGGCGCGATTCTTCGGTGTCTTCGACGATGTGGGTGGTAATGCCTTTGACCAGTGCGTGTTCCAGACGCTTGTTGACGTCCCAGTTGCGCCACTCTTCGGTCTCGGCTTCCTTGACGCTGCCGTCGCCCTTGTACTTGTCGGCGATGGCGAGGAGGGCGTCGGTGCCTTCCGGGGTGCGGTTGAGGATCACGTCTTCGACGGCGTCGCGCAGTTCCACCGGGATCTGGTCGTAGATCTCCAGTTGCCCGGCGTTGACGATACCCATGGTCAGCCCGGAGCGAATGGCGTACAGCAGGAACACCGAGTGGATCGCCTCACGCACCGGGTTGTTGCCGCGGAACGAGAACGACACGTTGGACACGCCACCGGACGTCAGCGCGTACGGCAGTTCGTCACGGATGTAGGCACAGGCGTTGATGAAATCGACGGCGTAGTTGTTGTGTTCTTCGATACCGGTGGCCACGGCGAAGATGTTCGGGTCGAAGATGATGTCTTCCGGCGGGAAGTCCACTTCGTTGACCAGGATGTCGTAGGAGCGTTTGCAGATTTCCTTCTTGCGCGCTTCGGTGTCGGCCTGGCCGGCCTCGTCGAAGGCCATCACCACCACCGCGGCGCCGTAGCGCTTGCACAGTTTGGCGTGGTGAATGAACTGCTCCACGCCTTCTTTCATGCTGATCGAGTTGACGATGCCCTTGCCCTGGATACATTTGAGGCCGGCTTCGATCACTTCCCACTTCGAGGAGTCGATCATGATCGGTACGCGAGAGATGTCCGGTTCACCGGCAATCAGATTGAGGAAGGTCACCATGGCCTTCTTCGAATCGAGCATCCCTTCGTCCATGTTGATGTCGATCACCTGGGCGCCGGCCTCGACCTGCTGCAGGGCGACTTCCAGGGCTTCGGTGTAGTTGTCCTCGCGGATCAGCCGGGCGAACTTGGCGGAACCGGTGATGTTGGTGCGCTCGCCGACGTTGACGAACAGCGAACTGCGATCGATGGTGAAGGGTTCCAGGCCCGAGAGGCGGCAAGCCTTGGGGATGTCCGGGATCTGGCGCGGCGCATAACCGGCCACGGCCTTGGCGATGGCTTCGATGTGGCCCGGCGTGGTGCCGCAGCAGCCGCCGACAATGTTGAGGAAGCCGCTTTGGGCGAACTCTTCGATGACCTTGGCGGTTTGCGACGGCAGTTCGTCGTACTCGCCGAATTCGTTCGGCAGGCCGGCGTTCGGGTGCGCCGACACGTGGGTGCCTGCCTTGTTCGACAGCTCTTCGAGGTAGGGGCGCAACTCGCTGGCGCCGAGGGCGCAGTTCAGGCCAACGGAAATCGGCTTGGCGTGGGCCACGGAGTTCCAGAAGGCTTCGGTGGTCTGGCCCGACAGGGTGCGGCCCGAAGCGTCGGTGATGGTGCCGGAAATCATGATCGGCAGTTCGACGCCCAGCTCTTCGAACACGCCTTGCACGGCAAAGATCGCGGCCTTGGCGTTGAGGGTGTCGAAGATGGTTTCGATCAGGATCAGGTCGGCGCCGCCCTCGATCAGGCCTTTGGTGGATTCGGTGTAGTTTTCCACCAGCTCATCGAAGGTCACGTTGCGGTAGCCGGGGTTGTTCACGTCCGGGGACAACGAGCAGGTGCGACTGGTAGGACCGAGCACGCCGGCGACGAAGCGCGGCTTGTCCGGGGTTTCCAGGGTCTTGGCATCGGCGACCTTGCGTGCAAGGCGAGCGCCTTCTACGTTTAATTCATACGCCAGGCCTTGCATGCCGTAGTCGGCCAGGGAGATCTGGGTAGCGTTGAAGGTGTTGGTTTCCAGAATGTCGGCGCCCGCGTCGAGGTAGGCTTTCTCGATGCCGCCAATCACGTCCGGGCGAGTCAGTACCAACAGGTCGTTGTTGCCTTTGACATCGCTCGGCCAGTCAGCGAAGCGTTTGCCACGGTAATCCTGCTCTTCGAGCTTGTAGCTCTGGATCATCGTGCCCATACCGCCATCTAGAATCAGGATGCGCTCTTTGAGGGCGTGCTTGAGAGCTTGAAGGCGAACGCTGCGATCGGACATTTGGACTACTCGGTAAGGCCATGACGAAGGGCCGGGATGATAGCAAACCTGTGCGCTTTTAGAGCATGACTCGGTTTTGCATGAATATCGTTCATGTTGGAAAGGATGGCAGACCGGTAGAATCGCGGCGTTTTTTCAGGATCCGGGACCAGGGACATGTCTTATCGCTTCGTCATCAGCAGTGTGTTGATGCTTTTAAGCTGGGGCGCTGCGGCGCAAAGTCCGGCGAATTCCTCTGCCATTTCCTACAGTCGAGACATTCAACCGATCTTCACTGAAAAGTGCGTGGCCTGCCACGCCTGCAACGACGCCGCCTGTCAGCTCAACCTGGGCAGCGGCGAAGGCGCGGCACGCGGCGCGACGAAAGTCCCGGTTTACGACGGTGACCGCACTAAAGCGGTGGCACCGACGCGGCTGTTTCTGGACGCCTCCGGGAAAGCTGCCTGGCAGCAAAAGGGCTTCTTTTCGGTGCTCGATGCACAGGGCAGCCAGGCCGGGTTGATGGCGCGCATGCTGGAACTGGGCCACAACACCCCCTTGCAACCCAACGCCAGGCTGCCCCAAGACATCGTCCTGGGACTGAACCGGGAGAACATGTGCTCCATGCCCGCGCAGTTCGATGGCTACGCCGCTTCGCACCCGAAGGAAGGCATGCCGCTGGCGGTGACCGGCCTGACCGACCCGCAGTACCAGACGCTGCAACGCTGGCTGGCCGCAGGCGCCCCTATCGATCAACAGGCCCTGGCCCCGAGTGCGCAAGAAGTGCAGCAAGTGATCCAGTGGGAAAACCTGCTCAATTCGCCGGGCGCCCGGCAGAGCCTGGTGGGGCGCTGGCTGTATGAGCACTGGTTCCTCGCCCATCTTTACTTCAAGGAGGGTGAGCCCGGGCATTTCTTCCAGTGGGTGCGTTCGCGCACGCCGACCGGCCAGCCGATTGACCTGATCAATACCCGGCGCCCCAACGATGATCCGGGCTCGGAGTTTTACTACCGCTTGTGGCCGGTGCAGGGCGTGATCGTGCACAAGACCCACATCTCCTATCCCCTGAGTGCGGCGAAGCTGGCGCGGGTCAAATCCCTGTTCTACAGCGGCAACTGGGAGGTCAATGCATTGCCGGGCTACGGGCCGAAGAGCCGGGCCAACCCCTTTACCACCTTCGAAGCGATTCCGGCCCAGGCGCGCTATCAATTCATGCTCGATAACGCCGAGTACTTCGTGCGCACCTTTATCCGTGGGCCAGTGTGTCGTGGGCAGATCGCCACGGATGTGATTCGCGATAACTTCTGGGCGCTGTTCCAGGCACCTGAACACGACCTCTACATCACCGACCCGAACTATCGCGGGCAAGCCACGCCCTTGCTGGCGATGCCGGGGCAGAATGATGATGTCGGCAGCGTCCTGACCCTGTGGCACGACTACCGCGACAAACGCAACGAATACGAGGCCCTGCGCCGCGACAGCTACGCCGACTTGCCCGCACCGAGCTGGTCGACCCTGTGGGCCGGCAACGACAACGCGCTGCTGAGCATCTTTCGCCATTTCGACAGCGCCTCGGTGACCAAGGGCCTGATCGGCGAAGTACCGCAGACGATGTGGCTGTTCGACTATCCGCTGCTGGAGCGCACCTACTATCAACTGGCAGTCAATTTCGATGTGTTCGGCAACGTGTCCCATCAGGCCCAGACGCGCCTGTATTTCGACCTGATCCGTAACGGCGCCGAGCAGAACTTCCTGCGCCTGATGCCCGCCGATTCGCGGGAGGGCTACCTCGACGACTGGTATCAGAACAGTGGCAAATTCAAGATGTGGCTGGACTACGAGTCCATCGACGATGACAAGCCGACGGCGCTGAAGCTTGCTCCGCAGGATCCCAAGCGCGACTTCGCCCAGCAATTGCTGACCCGTTATGGCGACCTCAATGCCAGGCCCGACCCGATCAACCGCTGCGATGGCGCCTACTGTTCGCGGCCGAACATTGATCCTGGCCTGCAAAATGCCGAGCAAGTGTTGAGCCGCCTGACTTCGCGTCCGGCGGCGGGGTTGAAAGTGATTGATCAACTGCCGGAAGCGACCATGCTGCGCATCGAAACCGGCAGCGGCAAGCGAGAGGTCTACAGCCTGTTGCGCAACCGGGCCCACAGCAACGTGGCGTTCCTGCTCGGCGAATCGCTGCGCTATCAGCCGGGGCTCGATACCCTGACGATTTTCCCGGGTGTGCTCAGCAGCTACCCGAACTTCATGTTCAACATCCCGGCCGGGCAAGTGCCGGCGTTTGTGGATGCGATGGAGAACGCCAAGGATAGCGACAGCTTTGAGAAAATCGTCGAACGTTGGGGAATACGGCGCAGTCATCCGCAATTCTGGTTCTATTTCCATGACCTGAGCCGCTACATCCAGGAGACCGATCCGGTGGAAGAGGGCGTGCTGGACATGAATCGCTACGAGAACCTCTGACCAATCACCGAACCCTGGTGTAGGAGCTGCCGCAGGCTGCGATCTTTTGATCTTGTTTTTTAAAATCAAAGTCAAAAGATCGCAGCCTGCGGCAGCTCCTACACAGGGGGATCGTCGGAATCTTTCCCGACAAAAATACTGGGACTTTGTCCGGCGCGCCGATTGGCGTAAACTGCGCCCAAGCCTGCGAGGAGTTTCCATGACCGCTATTACCATTACCGACGCCGCCCACGATTATCTGGCTGATCTGCTCTCCAAGCAGAACACCCCGGGCATCGGCATCCGCGTCTTCATCACCCAGCCTGGCACCCAGTACGCCGAAACCTGCATTGCCTACTGCAAGCCGGGCGAAGAAAAACCCGAAGACACCGCGCTGGGGCTGAAAAGCTTCACCGCCTACATCGACCATTTCAGCGAAGCCTTCCTGGACGATGCCGTTGTCGACTACGCCACCGACCGCATGGGCGGCCAACTGACCATCAAGGCGCCAAACGCCAAAGTACCGATGGTCAACGCCGACAGCCCGGTCAACGAGCGCATCAACTACTATCTGCAAACCGAGATCAACCCGGGGCTGGCCAGCCACGGCGGTCAGGTCAGCCTGATCGATGTGGTCGAAGACGGCATCGCCGTCTTGCAGTTCGGCGGTGGTTGCCAGGGCTGCGGCCAGGCCGACGTGACGCTCAAGGAAGGCATCGAGCGCACCCTGCTCGAGCGTATTCCGGAGCTCAAGGGCGTTCGCGACGTGACCGACCACACGCAGAAAGAAAACGCCTACTACTAAGGTGTTCGCTGCGAAATAAAAAACCTGTGGCGAGGGGGCTTGCCCCCGTTGGGCTGCGAAGCAGCCCCAGCTTTTTTTGGTATTGCGACGGCTACGCCGCCGAACGGGGGCAAGCCCCCTCGCCACAGGGTTAGTGGTGAATCAGGGTCTGTAGAGATGCGCATGCCCCGCGCGATACAGCGACGACTCGCTGAAGTGATCACTGCCCAGCACCCGTCCCACCAGAATCAACGCCGTGCGCCGAAACCCTTTGGCGGCAACCTTTTCGGCAATGTCCTCAAGCGTTCCCGTCACCCAGTCCTGATCCGGCCAGCTCGCGCGGTGAACCACCGCAATCGGACAATCGGCGCCGTAATGCGGCAGCAGTTCCTCAACGATCTTCGCCAGGTGATTGACCCCCAAATGAATCGCCATGGTCGCGCCGTGTTGGGCCAGGCTGGCGAATTCCTCTCCGGGTGGCATGGTGGTCTTGTCGGCGTAGCGAGTCAGGATCACGCTCTGTGAAACGTCCGGCAGCGTCAGTTCTGCACCCAGAAGCGCTGCACAAGCGGCGGTGGCCGTCACGCCCGGAACGATTTCGAACGCAATGCCCAGCTCACGCAGATAGCGAATCTGTTCGCCAATGGCGCCATACAGGCTCGGATCGCCGGAGTGTACCCGGGCCACGTCCTGGCCTTTGGCGTGGGCGGCCTTGAACAGGTCGATGATCTGTTCCAGGTGCAGTTCGGCGCTGTTGACTACCTGCTCCGCACAATGACCTTCCAGTACGGCAGCGGGCACTAGAGAGCCGGCATAAATGATCACCGGGCAACTGCGAATCAGCCGCTGGCCCTTGACGGTAATCAGTTCGGGGTCGCCGGGACCTGCGCCAATGAAGTAGACGGTCATCGTCGGTTCCTGTGGGAATAAAAGGGGCTGAACAGGGCTTCAGATGAAGAATGTTCATGATCGAGGCGGGGATTATCGGGGATTTTATGCCGCGCCAGCCAATGCCAGGGTTGCCTGGGCATATTTTTGTCGGGGAATCAGCAGTTTTGCCGGGGCCTGGGCCAGTTGTTCGGCCAGGGCCAGTGCGGCGCTTTCCGCCACGCCGTAGCAACCGGTGCGTTCAAACGCTATTTGCGATTGATGGCTGAGTTGCGGCTCATAGGGGGCCAGTTGTTCACTGCTGAAATACATCAATTCCAGGCCAAGCTGCTGCGCCAGTTCAATCAGTGCAGGTTCGTCGCGCTTCGAATCGATGCTGGCCAGGGCCTTGATTTCATGGCGGGCAATCTGGTGCGCCTCCAGTGCCTGGTCGAGCAGCGCCAGCAAGGTACTGACGGGGCAGCCCTTTTGGCAGCCCAGGCCGACCACCAGGGTCGGCGCTGTGCTGACGTCCGTCATGCGTGGTATTGGCCATCGCTTTTGCGACGGAACAACCAGGCGCTGATCAGGCCCAGGGCCAGCCAGAACGCCACGTTGGTCAGTTGCGAAGCGATTTTGAATTGGGTTTCCAGTGCCTCCGGAGCGAGCATCGAATGCACTTGCGGCTGCGGTGCGCCAATCACATGGGGAACGGCAAGGATCGCCACGCCGAGGACTTTCATCAGCCAGTGACGGCTGAACACGATCAGCGCGATACCGACGGCAGTGGAGGCGGCGGTACCGATCCACCACAGTTGCCGTTGTGCCAGATCGGCGGCGGCCGTGCCTGGCAGTTCAGGTGGCAGGCCGAGGGTCGGCGCGAGCACGAAGGTCGCATAGCCGGCCAGGCCCCAGAGCAGGCCCTGGGAAGTTTTGGTCGGCGCACGCAAGGTGTACAGGCCGGCCAGCATCAGGGCGAAACCGACGGCCACCACCAGGTTGCCGCCAGTGGTCGACAGCACGCGCTGCCAGCCGTCTTCCGGTTCCCAGGCTTCGGCGTCGTGGGTGTGGGCAGCCATCGCGCCATCGGCGTGTTCATGCATTTCAACGGCAGCCGGTTCGGCTTTTTCGTAGGTTTCGGCCTGAAGAATCAGGGGCGCGACCCAGAAACTTTGCAGCAGGGTCAGCAACAGGGCGGCCAGCAGCCCGGTGAAACCTGCGGTTTGCGCAATACGCTTGATCATGTCAGCAGGTCTCAATGGCACGGGAACGCGGAGCTGTGACGGGTATCGTGGGCGGCATTGTGCACCGCTTCGATGTGCGAGAAACCGGCGAAATACACAAGGCTTGCGCCCAGGATCGACGCGCAGACGGCGGCGGTCAGACGTTGAGTCAGGGTAGAAGTGGTGCTGGCTGTAGTGTGGCCGGTGCTGCTGATGATCGACATGGCGTTTCCCTCTGGTCTGTCAGCGGGGAATCAAGAGCGCATGCAAAAACCTGCACGACCAGGCGCGCAGGGTTTCAAACAGCGCCCGCCCTCCGCGGGTTTGTTGTTTCAGTGATCGTTCTGGTCACTTTATGTTGCGGGCCGGTCTCCGGGCTCACGAGGGGCAAAGGCTTGGGCCTGATCCTGCAAGCATCACCTTCCCATGCCGTAGTGGCACAGTGGATCTGATGCTTCACTCGCTTACCGTTGCGGGGGCAGCACCGGACTGACATGGCTTTAGAGTAAAGCACATGATTCACCGGTTTCCCGTTTCACCCTGTGAAGGGCACCCGTAACAAAGTGCGTAGGAGAGCATGGGCGAGGGTTGGGCGTCAATTGGCAAGGGTTCTCGTTTGAGGACTACACAAAACACTTGTGGCGAGGGGGCTTGCCCCCGCTGGGTTGCGAAGCGACCCCTGGCATTCTCCAGGGGCACCCGACAGGCAGGTCTTGCGACGGCTTCGCCGCCGAACGGGGGCAAGCCCCCTCGCCACAGGGATCGCAAGCATTGACCCGCCCCAATACCATGCGTAGCCTTGCGCTTTCGAGGTTCTTCGGCGTTTGTCGAAGCTAAGAAGGGAACGCGGTCAATGCCGCGGCTGCCCCCGCAACTGTGAACGGTGATGTTCGTTGCCACGCCACTGCAGGCTCAATCCATGAGGCCGGCGGGAAGGCGCAGCGAATGCCAGGCTCAAGGCCGGCACACCGTCAGCCAGGAGACCTGCCTCGACACAGATTCTCAAATTCAACCGGGCGGGGTGATCCGGTGGCGAACTCTTCAGGCACGCGCATCTGCGTTGCCGGTTGTCGTCCCGTATGCCCGCCACCTAGCCATAGGGCATCCGATGAAAACACTGGCCAAACTTCCCGTCACCATCGTCACAGGCTTTCTCGGCTCGGGTAAAACCACGCTGCTGCGGCACATGCTCGACAACGCCCAGGGGCGTCGCATCGCGGTAATCGTCAACGAGTTTGGCGAGCTGGGCATCGACGGCGAAATCCTCAAGCAGTGCTCCATCGGTTGCACCGAAGAAGAAGCCAACGGCCGTGTGTATGAACTGGCCAACGGCTGCCTGTGCTGCACCGTCCAGGAAGAATTTTTCCCGGTGATGCGCGAACTGGTGGCTCGTCGCGGCGATCTCGACCACATCCTCATCGAAACGTCGGGCCTGGCCCTGCCAAAACCTTTGGTCCAGGCTTTCCAGTGGCCGGAAATCCGCAGTGCCTGCACCGTTGACGCGGTGATCACCGTGGTCGACAGCCCGGCCGTGGCCGCCGGCACCTTTGCCGCCTTCCCGGACCAGGTCGATGCCCAGCGCAAACTCGACCCGAACCTGGACCACGAATCGCCATTGCACGAGCTGTTTGCCGACCAACTGGCCAGCGCCGACCTGGTGATTCTCAACAAATCCGACCTGATCAACCCGGCCGACCTGGCCCGCGTGCGCCTGGAAGTCGCCGAAGAATTGCCGCCAGCGGTGAAAATCATCGAAGCCAGCAGCGGTCGCCTGCCGCTGGACGTGCTGATCGGCCTGGGTGCCGGCTCCGAAGAACACATCGACAGCCGTCACAGCCACCACGACCATCATCACGATGGCGACGACGATCATGATGATCACGATCACGACGCCTTCGATTCGATCTCCATCGAACTGCCACAAGCCGACGAAAGCCTGCTGATGGACGCGCTGACCCAACTGGTGGTCCAGCACGGCATCCTGCGGGTCAAGGGATTCGCCGCCGTTCCAAACAAACCGATGCGCCTGCTGATCCAGGGCGTGGGCACGCGTTTCGACAAGCACTTCGACCGCCAGTGGGGTGCCGAAGAGGCGCGCATCACCCGTCTGGTGCTGATCGGCCAGGAACTGGACGCCGCCGTGCTTGAAGCGCAACTGCGCGCTGCGCTCAGCGTGTAACCCATGCACCTGCTCAGGACCCAGCCCGGCGGTTTCGTGTCGGATGACAACATTGCCGACCTTGGACAAACCCCCGCCGAACTGGTGGTCCTGTGCAGCGGCGACTCCAGCCTGGCGCTGCTCGCCGAGGCGGCGCAACAGTTGCCCGAGGATTACCCGAGCCTGCGCCTGGCCAACCCGATGCAGGTGCAGAACCATGCCTCGGTCGATTTGTACGTCGATGAGGTGCTGCGTCACGCCAGGGTGATCCTGATTTCGCTGCACGGCGGCATCGCCTATTGGCGCTACGGCATCGAGCGCCTGGTCGAGCTGTCCCAGCGCGGCGTGCAGGTGATTCTGGTGCCGGGCGACGACCGCCCGGACCCGGAGCTCAGTGACTTGAGTACCGTCGGCGCCGAGGACCGCGACCGGCTCTGGCAATTTCTGCGTCAAGGTGGCATGGGCAACGCCCTGGATTTCTTCCGCTGCCTGGCCAACCGTTGGCTGGCGCGGGATTACACCTGGGGTGAGCCGCAAACCCTGCCGCGCACGGCGATTTACCACCCGCACAAACATTATGCCGCACTGAGCGACTGGCAGGCCGACTGGCACGCCGATCACCCGGTGGCGGCGGTGCTGTTTTACCGTTCGCATCTGCAGGCGGCGAACACTGCTTTCATCGATGTTTTTTGCCAACGCTTGCAGGCTGCGGGGTTGAATCCGTTGCCGATTGCGCTGGCCAGTTTGAAAGAGCCCGGCTGCCTAGGCGCGGTTGAGGACTGGCTGGATGAGGCCGGCGTCTCGGTGATCCTGAACACCACCGGCTTCGCCCAGTCCAGCCCGGAAGCGCCGCACCTGCGGCCGTTTCGCCGCAACATCCCGGTGATCCAGGCGATTTGCGCCCAGGACAACGAACCGGGTTGGCGCGCCAGTGAACAGGGGCTTGGCCCGCGCGATCTGGCGATGCACATTGCCTTGCCGGAGCTGGACGGGCGCATCATCAGCCGCCCGATCAGCTTCAAGGACCTGGCGTGGCGCAGTGAGCGCAGTCAGTCGGATGTGGTCTGCTACCGGCCGCAACCGGAGCGCATGGACTTCGTTGCCGAACTGGCGCGGCGCTGGGTCGAACTGGCGCGGGTGCCCAACGCTGAAAAACGCATCGCCTTGATTCTCGCCAATTACCCGACCCGCGACGGGCGCATCGGCAATGGCGTTGGTCTCGACACCCCGGCTGCCGCGCTTAATATCCTGCGGGCACTGCATGCCGAAGGTTATCCGCTGCCGGCCGAATTGCCGGACAGCGGCACCGCGCTGATCCAGCAGTTGCTGGGCGGCGTCAGCAACGATCTCGATACCCTCGACCTGCGTCCGTGCCAGCAAAGCCTGGGAATGGATGACTATCTGGCGATGTTCAATGCCCTGCCCGAAGCCAATCGCGCGGCGGTGCTCGAACGTTGGGGCGCACCGGAAAACGACCCGATGTGCCGCAGTGGGCGGATGATGATCGCCGGCCTGCGCTTTGGCCTGACCTTCGTCGGCATTCAACCGGCACGGGGTTATCAGATCGACCCGAGCGCGGTGTATCACGACCCGGACCTGGTGCCGCCTCACGGCTACCTGGCGTTTTACTTTTGGCTGCGCCACACCTATGGCGCCCATGGCGTGATCCACGTCGGCAAGCACGGCAATCTCGAATGGCTGCCGGGCAAGGGCGTGGGGCTGTCGGAAAACTGCTGGCCGGATGCGCTGCTCGGGCCGCTGCCGAACATCTATCCGTTCATCGTCAACGACCCGGGCGAGGGCGCCCAGGCCAAGCGGCGCACCCAGGCGGTGATCATCGATCACTTGATGCCACCACTGACCCGCGCCGAAACCTATGGCCCGCTGCGCAACCTCGAACTCTTGGCCGACGAGTATTACGAGGCGCAGTTGCTCGATCCGCGCCGCGCACGCGAGTTGCAGCGCGACATCCTGCAGCTGGTACGCGACTCGCACATCGACCGTGAACTGCAACTGGACGAGCCACTCGACAGCGATGCCGACGCAGCGATCTGGTTGCCGCGGCTCGACACGTACCTGTGCGACTTGAAAGAGTCGCAGATCCGCGACGGCCTGCATGTGTTCGGCGAGTCGCCCACCGGGCGTTTGCGTATCGACACCTTGCTGGCGTTGTTGCGCATTCCACGGGGCGATGGACGAGGAGCGCAATCGAGTCTGCTGCGGGCGCTGGCCAAGGCGTTTGCGTTGGGCTTCGATCCGCTTGATTGTGCATTGGCCGAGCCGTGGATCGGGCCGCGTCCCGAGTCTCTTTTGCTTATCAGTGACGAGATTTGGCGCACAGCGGGCGATACCCGCGAGCGCCTGGAACTGTATGCAGCGCAGTTGATTTCGGACGCGTTGAATAACCCCTGTGGGAGCGGGCTGGCTCGCGAATCGGTTGAACATTCAACATTGATGTCGATTGACCCACCGCTTTCGCGAGCAAGCCCGCTCCCACAAGGGGCAGGCTGGCATGAAGTGCAGGCCATTATCAATGGTTTGCGCGAGGTCATCGCCCCGCGCCTGGACGCCTGCGGCCCAGCGGAAATGCGCGGTCTGCTCGACGCCCTCAGCGGTCGCTTCGTCCCGGCCGGACCCAGCGGTGCGCCGAGTCGCGGCCGCCTGGACGTGCTGCCCACCGGGCGCAACTTTTACTCGGTGGACGTGCGCAATTTGCCGACCACCACCGCGTGGCGCATCGGTTTCCAGTCGGCGAACCTGATTCTGGAGCGGCACCTGCAGGACCACGGCGATCATCTGCGCCAGCTCGGTCTGTCGGTGTGGGGCACCGCGACCATGCGCACCGGCGGCGATGACATCGCCCAGGCCATGGCGTTGATGGGCGTGCGCCCGGTCTGGGCCACCGGCAGTCAGCGGGTCGACGATTTCGAGATTCTGCCGTTGAGTTTGCTCGACCGTCCTCGGGTCGACGTGACCTTGCGCGTGTCCGGTTTCTTCCGCGATGCCTTTGCCAATCTGATCCGCCTGTTTGACGCGGCGGTACAAGCGGTGGCCGACCTGAATGAGCCGGACGACCTCAATCCGTTGGCGGCCAAGGTGCGTGCCGAGCGGGCAGCCTTGTTGCAGGCCGGGCTGGATGAAGACGCTGCGCGACGGCAGGCCGGCTGGCGGATTTTCGGGGCCAAGCCCGGTGCCTACGGCGCCGGCGTGCAGGGCGCCATCGACGGTCGCCTGTGGCAAACCCGCGAGGACCTGGCCGAGGTTTACCTCAACTGGGGCGGCTACGCTTACGGCGGTTCCGACGAAGGCACCGCCGCACGAGAACAGTTCAGCCAGCGCCTGAGCCAGGTACAGGCGGTGCTGCAAAACCAGGATAACCGCGAGCACGATTTGCTCGACTCCAACGATTACTACCAGTTCCAGGGCGGTATGCTCGCGGCGGTGGAAAGCCTGAAAGGCGAGGCTGCGGCCAGTTATCATGGCGATCACAGTCAGCCGGACCTGCCGAAGATTCGCACCTTGAAGGAAGAGCTGAACCGGGTCATCCGCTCCCGGGCGGCCAATCCGAAGTGGCTCGATGGGGTAAAGCGCCACGGCTACAAAGGTGCGTTTGAAATGGCCGCGACTGTCGATAATCTGTTCGCCTTCGATGCCACCACGCAGTTGATCGACGATCACCAGTACGCGTTGCTGACCGACGCCTATTTGCTTGATCCGGACACCCGGGATTTTGTCCGTGAACACAATCCCCATGCCTTGCGCGATATGACTGAACGCATGCTCGAGGCGCAACAACGCGGGATGTGGAAGGAGCCGGGCGCCTACCGCGAGGCACTGGAGAATCTGTTGCTGGATATAGAAGAAGACAGCTGACACGCTTGAACCTGTGGGAGCGAGCCTGCTCGCGATGAGGGAGCGTCAGACGACATTTATGCTGGCTGACACACCGCCTTCGCGAGCAGGCTCGCTCCCACAGGGATGAAGGCAACTGTGATATTTGTGAATTGATCACCGACCATGACCGAGATAGAACAATGACCGAAACCCCGCATTTCCCGCTCTCCGCCGTGGTCGGCGCCGACGATTTGAAGCTGGCCCTGTACCTGACCGCCATCGACCCGAAAATCGGCGGAGTGCTGATCGAAGGCCCACGCGGCATGGCCAAGTCGACCCTGGCCCGTGGTCTGGCGGACCTGCTGGCCAGTGGGCAGTTCGTCACATTGCCCTTGGGCGCCACCGAAGAGCGCCTGGTCGGCACCCTCGATCTTGACGCGGCACTGGGGGAAGGTCGGGCTCAGTTTTCCCCTGGCGTACTGGCCAAGGCTGACGGTGGCGTGCTCTACGTCGACGAGGTCAATCTGTTGCCTGATCATCTCGTTGACCTGCTGCTCGATGTGGCCGCCAGCGGCACCAATCTGGTCGAGCGCGACGGCATTTCCCATCGGCACTCGGCGAAGTTCGTGCTGATTGGCACCATGAATCCGGAAGAGGGTGAGCTGCGCCCCCAATTGCTCGACCGTTTCGGCTTGAACGTCGCCCTCGGTGGCCACACCGCGCCTGCCGAACGAGGTCAGATTATCCGCCGTCGCCTGGATTTCGACAGCGACCCGCAAGGTTTCTGCGGCGAATGGGAATCGGCGCAGGCGTCCCTGCGTGAACGTTGCCAGCACGCACGCAACGCCCTGGCAAGTATTCCCCTCGATGACCAGGCGCTGACCCGGATTACCGAACGCTGCTTTGCCGCTGGCGTCGATGGTTTGCGCGCCGACCTGGTCTGGCTGCGTGCCGCCCGGGCTCACGCCGCCTGGCGCGGGGCGAACGCTATCGCCGAGGAAGATATCGACGCTGTCGCGGAGTTCGCCTTGCGCCATCGTCGTCGCGAGCATTCCGCTGCGGCGCCTCAGCCATCCCGCGCACCGCAACCCTCCGCGCCGCAGCACGCCAACCCGAGCGAAGGGCAAGGCCAGTGGGGCGAACTGCCTACCCAGGCGCTGGCGGTCGGTGCACGACGTGAAGTGCCGACCTGGCCAAAAAAGCCCTAGGCATTCGCCCTCGTTGCGACGCGGGGGCGAATGCCAGACCCCGAGCCGGGCGGCTGGACCACGGCAAGCAGGGCAAGCGTCACGCCGCACGCAATGGCTCGGTCAACTGGCCCGGTACCTTGCTCAATGGCCGGCCGCGTCGACGCGACGACCTGATGTTTCAACTGCGCACCCGTTCGCCCCATGAACTGTGGCTGGTGATAGTCGATGCCTCTGCATCAACCCGCCGTCATCAGGCGTTGAGTGATGCCAAGGGCTTGTTGGCACAGTTGTTCGACGATGCCTATCGCCAGCGAGCACGACTGGCGTTGCTCACGGCCAGCGGTGCGGCACCCAAGTGGCAGGTGCAGGGATTGAAGGCCTCGACGGGGCTGCGCCATTGGCTCGACGGCCTGGGCGCCGGTGGCGGCACGCCGCTGCTGGCGGCATTGGGCGAAGCGGGGCGATGGCTCGCAGCAAGGCAAAAGCGTTTTCCGGCGGAGCAGCAACGGTTGCTGCTGGTGACCGATGGTCGGTTGAAGGACTGGTCGCTGCTGCCTGTGCTGGAGTGTCCGGGGCTGTTGATCGACATCGAGCGCGGACCGATCCGGCTCGGGCGCAGCAGGGTGCTGGCGGCGCAGTTGCAGGCTGAGTATCGGCACATCGACGAGCTGATTCCGGGCTGAGCTCTCCTTTGCCCGGGCTGGCCTCTTCGCGAGCAAGCCCGCTCCCACAGGGGGGAACGCATTCCAAATGTGGGAGCGGGCTTGCTCGCGAAGGCGGTGGGTCAGTCAACATCAATTTTGAATCACTTGCCCATCGCCTGCCGATACTGCCGGGTACGCTTGCCTATGTACAACCGGTCGACAATCAACGCCCATAGCGCCGAGACCTCAGGTCGGGTTTTGCGCCCACGGCTCAAGCGATGCAGCTGGAACTTCACCACCGCCATGCTCGCCAGCGCCGCCAGGGGTTTGCGCTTCCAACGGATCGGCGGCAGTTGCGGGTGGCTGTTCTGGCCTTCACGCCAGTGCTTGACCAGGTGCGGTTCCACGGCCAGCGCAGTGCCGATGCCGGCCATGGCGATGCCACTGTCGAGAACCTGTTCGACGATTGCCAGACGCCGGATCCCGCCGGTCACCATCACTGGCATGCGCGCCACGCTGGCCAGTTCACCGGCCATTTTCAGAAAGTACGCCTCCCGGGCCAGGGTCCGGCCGTCGCGCGCTTCGCCTTGCATGGCCGGTGCTTCGTAGCTGCCGCCGGAGAGTTCCAGCAGGTCGATCGGTTGTTCGTTGAGCCACAGGATCACTTGCCGTGCATCATCGGCATCGAAACCACCGCGCTGGAAATCCGCTGAATTGAGCTTTACCGACACACAAAATTGCGGCGACACCGCCTGGCGAACCGCCTCGACGACCGACAACAGCAGGCGCGCGCGATTCTCCAGCGAACCACCCCAGCGATCAGTGCGTCGATTGGTCAGCGGCGACAGGAACTGGCTGAGCAGGTAGCCATGGGCGGCGTGGATCTGCACACCGGTAAAACCGGCTTTCTCCGCCAGTGCGGCGCTGCTGGCGAAACGTCGGATCACCTCCTGGATATCGTCCTCGCTCATCGGTTTAGGTTCGGCGAACATCTTCGAGAATTGGCCGAGATCCAGCGCAACCGCCGACGGCGCCAGTGCTTGCTGACCGAGGTTGGCCATGGTCTGGCGGCCAGGGTGGTTGAGTTGCATCCAGAAGTGCGCACCGCCGGCCCGCCCGACACGGGCCCACTGGCGGAAGCGTTCCAGGTGTCGCTCGTCCTCCAGTGCGACACCACCGGGGCCGGTCATGGCGCGGCGGTCGATCATCACATTGCCGGTCAGCAACAAACCGGTTTCTCCTTCGGCCCAGGCCTGATACAGGCGAAGCAGCGCCTTATCGGGTACTTGATCGGTGTTGGCGAGGTTCTCTTCCATCGCGGCTTTGGCAATGCGATTGCCGATGGTCTGGCCGTTGGGCAAATTCAAGGTTTGGAAGGGTGACATGCTTGACTCCTCATACTGATGAGTAGAGGCTAAGCTTAAAGTTAACTTTAATGTCAAGCAGGCAAATGAGGTCGCAATGAAAATTGGTGAATTGGCGCAGTTGAGTGGCCTGACCGCATCGCGCATCCGTTTTTACGAGTCTCAGGGCTTGATCCGCCAAGTCGAGCGCTCTGCCAACGGGTATCGGCGTTACTCGCAACAGGCGCTGCAAACCCTGCAACTGATCCAATGCGCACAACAGGCCGGTTTCAGCCTGGAAGAACTCAAGCAGTTACTCCCGGACAATGTGACCGGCGCATTCAAGCACGATGAGCTGATGGCCGGCCTGTATCGCAAGGTCGAGCAAATCGAAGAGATGCAACGGCACCTGGCCCATAGCAAGGCACAGTTGTTGGGGTGGATCGACACCATCCAGGCCAAGCCTGAGGGCATGAGTTGCGATGAAAATGCCGAACGGGTGATGACATCATTCAAGCACTGAGTGGGAGCGAGCCTGTTCGCGAAGGCGGTGTATCAGACGCCAGCCAGTCAAGTCTGGCGATGAAAGGTATACCGATCCTTCCCCGTTTGCTTTGCCTCATACAAGGCTTCATCTGCCTTGACCAGTGCCTGGTTCAGCGTGTCGCCGTCGAGCACCCGGGCCAGGCCGATGCTGATGGTCACCGGGTGTCGAGTGGGTTGTTCGCGCACCTCCCGACACAATTCAGCGGCCAGCGCCTCGACGTCTTCGCGGCGAGCCCCGGCCAGGTAAACCGCGAACTCCTCGCCACCGAGGCGCGCATATTCGTGACGGGTCATCACTGACTTGATGTCCTGGGCGATGCGCTTGAGCACCTCGTCGCCAATGTCATGGCCATGGACGTCGTTGACCTTCTTGAAATTGTCGATATCGACCATCGCCAGGTAGTGGTCGTTCTCCCGCGGCACTTTGTTCAAGTGCTGGTTGGCGCGGGTCATGAACGAGCGGCGATTGGGGATTTCGGTGAGTGTGTCGATGTAGGCCTGGTCCAGCAGCAACTTGGACATGATGAAGTTGTACAGCTTGGCCTTGCGCAGTGTCAGGAAGCTGTAGATGGTCAGGCCGCAGATAAATGCCGAGTAACTGATGGCCATCACCCCCCTCAGTTCCATGTGTTCGAGATCCGTGTTGTAGAAAGGGTTGAGAAACGACCAGGTGACGATTTGCGCGGCAAAGAACGACCAGCGGTTCAGCGGCAATACCGAGGCCGTGAACAGGGTGGTCGAAGCTGCCAGCAACAGCCAGGCGGGTTGGTGATCCTCGGGCAGACCTTCGGTGAGCAGTCGCGTGCCCAATGTCATGGCAAACACAAACAGCAGGTTCAGCGTCTGGAAATGCCGGGCATTGCGGATCAACCGAAGGACGATGACGAAAGTCGAGAAGACGCCGATAAATACCAGCGAAAGCCAGGTGAATGATAGTCCGCCGATGAAACTGAGGATCAGGTCGTAGGCAATCCAGATCGCAATGCTGGCGATGTAGATCAATATGCAAAAGGTGCGTAGCCGATCAAATTCATGCTGGAGGAACTCAGCTTTGAGCTTGGCCGGCGCCGACTTTTTCAGCACTTCGTCTTCAATGGTTTTGTACATCGCCGACCTTGCCGTTGTGCTGGTTGTCGAGAATCACCTTACCGCTGACCGGCAGTTTCCAGTCCTTGCGCAGCGTCTGCTGTCGGGCCAGCAACTGCCCCAATTGCGCCAGCCAATAGCTCATCGATGCGTTGGTAACAGGCCGGGTCCATGCGCAGGCCCGGCACCCGTTTCAAGCCTTGCCCCCGGGCCAGTTACGCAGGACCCGCGCCAGTGGAGCCATCTTGATGGCCTCCGGACGCGTACCGAATACCATCATGACCTTAAAAGACATGAACCCTCCTGGAGCATCGCGAAAGGCTGGCGCACAGGGCCGCCAGCAGCAGTTCATTCCGTCTGGAACTTGAATAAAAGCAGTCGAATCCGGGGTTGTCCAATCTGGTTCCTGGCTGCCTGACTGTGCACAGGGTTGGGGCCCGGGTACCCGCTCCCTGTAGCCAACAGTAGCGTTCCCTATCGGGGCGACGGGTAACGTCTATACCCCGATGAATTGCCATCTTGTTGATTGCGCTCATTTTTCAAATGCACTGGGAAACACGCTACCGGCTGTGGCACACTTTCTGCTGTCTATTCCGTTGTTACATACCTAGTTCCGGTATAGCGGAATAAACATCACCCTGGAGTGCTTGCCATGCATCGCCGACCTTCCTTGTTCAAAGCGTGTGTTTTTCTTTTCGCGGCTTCTGCCGCTGCCATGGGTGTTGCCCAGGCGGCGGACAGCAAGCTCGATAGCGTTCTGGCCCGCGGCAAACTGATTGTGGGCACCGGCAGCACGAATGCGCCGTGGCATTTCCAGGGCGCGGATGGCAAGTTGCAGGGATTCGACATTGATATCGGGCGCATGGTGGCGAAGGGGTTGTTCAACGATCCGAGCAAAGTCGAGTTCGTGGTGCAATCGTCCGACGCGCGTATCCCCAACCTGCTGACCGACAAGGTCGACATGAGCTGCCAGTTCATCACCGTGACCGCCAGCCGCGCCCAGCAAGTGGCGTTTACGCTGCCGTATTACCGCGAAGGTGTCGGCCTGCTGTTGCCGGCGAACAGCAAGTACAAGGAGATCGACGACATGCAGGCCGCCGGTGACAGCGTCACGGTGGCGGTGCTGCAAAACGTCTACGCCGAGGAGCTGGTGCACCAGGCGTTGCCCAAGGCCAAGGTCGACCAGTACGACAGCGTGGACTTGATGTACCAGGCCGTGAACTCCGGCCGGGCCGACGCGGCGGCCACCGATCAGTCTTCGGTGAAGTACCTGATGGTGCAGAACCCTGGCCGTTATCGCAGCCCGGCCTACGCCTGGAGCCCACAGACCTATGCGTGCGCGGTCAAGCGCGGCGATCAGGACTGGCTGAATTTCGTCAACACCACCCTGCATGAAGCCATGACCGGTGTTGAATTCCCGACTTACGCGGCGTCGTTCAAGCAGTGGTTCGGTGTCGACCTGCCGTCGCCAAAGATTGGTTTCCCCGTCGAATTTCAATGATCCCGTGAGAGCGGGGCGGTGATGAATCGCCCCGTTCAGGTACTGCTGACCATGAACTATCAGTTGAACTTTGCCGCCGTTTGGCGCGACTTCGACACCTTGCTGGCGGGGCTCGGCCTGGGCCTTGAACTGGCGCTGGTGTCGATCGCCATCGGCTGCGTGATCGGCCTGATGATGGCGTTTGCCTTGCTGTCCAGGCACCGCGCATTGCGGGTGATGGCGTCGGTGTATGTCACGGTGATTCGTAACACGCCGATCCTGGTGTTGATTCTGTTGATCTACTTTGCGCTGCCAAGCCTGGGCATCCGCCTGGACAAGATCCCTTCGTTCATCATCACCCTGTCGCTGTATGCCGGGGCCTACCTGACCGAAGTGTTCCGCGGCGGTTTGCTGAGCATTCCCAAGGGCCAGCGCGAAGCCGGGTTGGCCATCGGGCTGGGCGAGTGGCAGGTCAAGGCCTACGTCACCGTGCCGGTGATGCTGCGCAATGTGTTGCCAGCCCTGTCGAACAACTTCATTTCGCTGTTCAAGGACACCTCGCTGGCGGCGGCGATTGCCGTGCCGGAGCTGACCTATTACGCGCGCAAGATCAATGTCGAGAGCTACCGGGTGATTGAAACCTGGCTGGTGACCACGGCGCTCTATGTGGCGGCCTGTTACCTGATTGCCATGATGCTGCGTTACCTCGAACAGCGTCTGGCTATTCGCCGATAGGAGCTACCCATGTACGAATCCCCGAGTTGGTTGCATGAGTTGTGGGTGGCGCGGGAAGTGCTGTGGCAAGGCTTTCTGACCAGTGTCCAGGTGTCGGTGCTGGCGATTTTGCTTGGCACGCTGTTGGGTGTCGTCACCGGGCTGGTGCTGACCTACGGCAAATTCTGGATGCGCGCGCCGTTTCGTTTTTATGTCGATGTGATTCGCGGCACACCGGTCTTCGTGCTGGTGCTGGCGTGCTTTTACATGGCCCCGGCGCTGGGCTGGCAGATCAGCGCGTTCCAGGCCGGTGCGCTGGGGTTGACCCTGTTCTGCGGCTCCCACGTCGCCGAGATCGTGCGCGGAGCCTTGCAGGCATTGCCGCGTGGGCAGATGGAGGCGAGCAAGGCCATCGGCCTGACGTTCTACCAGGCGCTGGGTTATGTGTTGTTGCCCCAGGCGTTGCGGCAGATCCTGCCGACCTGGGTCAACTCGTCGACCGAGATCGTCAAGGCTTCGACCCTGTTGTCGGTGATCGGCGTGGCGGAATTGCTGCTCAGCACCCAGCAGATCATCGCCCGGACCTTCATGACCCTGGAGTTTTACCTGTTCGCCGGTTTCCTGTTCTTCGTCATCAACTACGGCATCGAGTTACTCGGCCGGCACATTGAAAAGCGGGTGGCTTTGCCATGACTCAGACTCAGACCAATACTCAAAACGGCCAACCCCTGCTGGACATTCGCGGCCTGCACAAGCGTTACGACCAGCTCGAAGTGCTCAAGGGCGTCGACCTGAGCATGCAGCGCGGCAACGTGGTGACCCTGATCGGCTCCAGCGGCTCGGGCAAGACCACATTGCTGCGTTGCGTGAACATGCTCGAAGAGTTCCAGGGCGGGCAGATCCTGCTCGATGGCGAGTCCATCGGCTATGACGAAGTTAACGGCAAGCGCGTGCGCCACCCGGAAAAAGTCATCGCCCGGCATCGCGCCATGACCGGCATGGCGTTTCAGCAGTTCAACCTGTTCCCGCACCTGACCGCGTTGCAGAACGTCACCCTGGGCCTGCTCAAGGTGAAGAAACTGCACAAGGACGAGGCCGTGGCCCTGGCCGAGAAATGGCTGGAGCGCGTAGGCCTGCTGGAACGGCGCGACCACTTTCCCGGTCAGTTGTCCGGCGGCCAGCAGCAGCGCGTGGCGATTGCCCGGGCGATTGCGATGAACCCGAGCCTGATGCTGTTCGACGAAGTGACTTCGGCCCTCGACCCGGAGCTGGTCGGCGAAGTGCTGAGCGTGATCAAGGGCCTGGCCGAAGACGGCATGACCATGCTGTTGGTGACCCACGAAATGCGCTTTGCCTTCGAGGTCTCGGACAAGATCGTCTTCATGAATCAGGGGCGCATCGAAGAGCAGGGGCCGCCCAAGGACCTGTTCGAGCGCCCGCAATCGCCGCGACTGGCGGAATTTCTCAAAAGCACCCGTTTTTGATCCTTCAATTTTCAATCAGGAGAAACACTCATGAGCATTACTCGTTACGGCACCGGCAGCGCCGCTGCAGGCGGCACGCCTCGCCCTTTCGCCCGCGCCGTTGAAGCCGATGGCTGGCTGCACGTTTCCGGGCAGGTGCCGGCGGTGGACGGCGAGATCATTACGGGCGGCATTGTCGAACAGACCCACCAGACCATGAAGAACCTGATCGCGATTCTCGAAGAGGCAGGCTTCGGCCTGGAAGACGTGGTGCGTGCTGGCGTGTGGCTTGAGGATCCGCGGGATTTCACCAGTTTCAACAAGGTCTTCGCCGAGTACTTCAAACCCGAGCACGCCCCGGCACGGGCCTGTGTGCAGGCGAGCATGATGGTCGACTGCAAGGTCGAGATCGACTGCATCGCATACAAGAAAAAGGCCTGATTCACACCGGCCCTTGTAGGAGCTGCCGAAGGCTGCGATCTTTTGCCGTTTTTTGCACGGGCCCAAAGGCAAGATCAAAAGATCGCAGCCTGCGGCAGCTCCTACAGGGCATCAATGAGTGAGCATACTGACATGACCGAAGACACCATCAAGCGCCGGGCACGCGGTCTGGACCGGGCGTTCGATATCCTCGATTTCCTCAAGGAGATCGGCCAGCCCCTGCGCCCGAACGACATCGCCAACGGCATCGGCAGCCCCAAATCCACGGTCTACGAACTGGTGGCCTCGCTGCTGGAACGACGGATCCTGGAGCCGGTGGGCAAGGACGGTCATGTCTACCTCGGTCGTCAGCTGTACTTTCTCGGCCAGGCCCACCTGCGCCATTTCGACCTGACCCGCGAGGCCGATCACGCCTTGCAGGACATCGTCAGCCAGACCCATGAAACCGCGCAGATGTGCCTGCTCAACGGGCGCAAATACACCGTGGCGCTGATGAAGGAAGGCGAGCGGCATTTCCGCATTTCCTCGGACATCGGCGAAAACGCGCCCATCCCCTGGACCGCTTCCGGGCGCCTGTTGCTGGCGCACCTGAGCGACCAGGAGATCGTCGACCTGATCGACCACGACGACTTCATCCTGCCCGACGGCGAACGCTTGCCCCTGGAGCAGTTCCTCAAGGAAATCCGTCAGGCCGGTATCGATGGATTCTTTTCCTTCGATAGCGTCGCCGACACCTTTACCCATTGCTTCGCCGCGCCGGTCAAAAACCCCGACGGCGTGGCCATCGCGACCCTGTGCATCGTCGCCCCACGGGCCGATGCGAAGAAAAACTACAACGACTACCGCCGGGTGCTGATTGCAAGCGCCAATAGCCTGGCCCGTCGCATCAACGAATAACAGCGGCTGCCTGCAGCCGCGTGAACGAGGAGTTCGACCATGTCTTCTGCCCCCCATACTGCCAACGTGGATAAAGGCACGGCGCCCATCGGTGCCAGCCTGGTGCGTGATGTCAGCCTGCCCGCGCTGGTACTGCACCGCGAGGCGCTGGAACACAACATCCGCTGGATGCAGGCGTTCGTCAGCGACAGCGGCGCGGAACTGGCGCCCCATGGCAAGACCAGCATGACCCCGGCGTTGTTCCGTCGCCAACTGGACGCCGGTGCCTGGGGCATCACCCTGGCCAGCGCCACGCAAACCCGCGCCGCCTATGCCCATGGCGTGCGCCGTGTCCTGATGGCCAACCAGTTGGTCGGCACGCCGAACATGGCATTGATCGCCGACCTGCTGGCCGACCCGACGTTCGACTTCTATTGCATGGTCGATCACCCGGACAACGTCGCCGACCTCGGTGCCTATTTCGCCTCCCGTGGCGTGCGCCTGAACGTGATGATCGAATACGGCGTGGTCGGTGGGCGTTGCGGTTGCCGCAGCGAACAGGAAGTGCTCGATCTGGCCAAGGCCATCGCCGCGCAACCGGCACTGGCCCTGACCGGGATCGAAGGCTACGAAGGGGTGATCCATGGCGATCACGCCGTGACCGGCATCCGTGATTTCGCCGCGTCACTGGTGCGCCTGGCGGTGCAGTTGCAGGACAGCGGCGCCTTCGCCATTGCCAAGCCGATCATCACCGCGTCGGGTTCGGCCTGGTATGACCTGATTGCCGAGTCCTTCGAAGCACAGAACGCCGCCGGACGCTTCCTCAGCGTGCTGCGTCCCGGCAGTTACGTGGCTCACGACCATGGCATCTACAAGGAAGCGCAGTGCTGCGTGCTCGACCGTCGCAGTGATCTGCACGAAGGCCTGCGCCCGGCGCTGGAAGTGTGGGCGCACGTGCAGTCGTTGCCGGAGCCAGGGTTTGCGGTGATTGCCCTGGGCAAGCGCGACGTCGCCTACGATGCCGGTTTGCCGGTGCCGTTGCGGCGCTACAAGGCGGGCGTGGTGCCGGCCAGCGGCGATGACGTGAGTGCCTGCAAAGTCACCGCGGTCATGGACCAGCATGCGTTCATGACCGTGGCGCCGGGGGTTGATCTGCGGGTGGGCGACATCATTTCGTTCGGCACTTCGCACCCGTGCCTGACGTTCGACAAGTGGCGTGTCGGCTGTCTGGTCGATGAGCAACTGAACGTCATCGAGACCATGGAAACCTGTTTCTAAGATTCAGGACCGAGGTGCGGCCTTCGCGAGCAAGCCCGCTCCCACATTTGGAACGCGTTCCCCTGTGGGAGCGGGCTTGCTCGCGAAGAGGCCCTACCAGACAAAAAGAGAAATCCGCGAATGAACACCATCAACACCCTCGGCCCCAACACCCCGCGCATCGCCCTGATCGGCGAGTGCATGATCGAGTTGCAGCATCGTGCCGACGGCAGCCTGCAACAAAGCTTCGGCGGCGACACCTTGAACACGGCGGTGTACCTGTCCCGGGAGCTGGGGACGAGCGGCACCGTGGACTACGTCACCGCCCTGGGCGATGACAGTTTCAGCGACGCGATGTGCCAGAGCTGGGCGGCGGAAAACATCGGCCTCGAGATGGTCCAGCGCCTGCCCGGACGCCTGCCGGGTTTGTATTGCATCCAGACTGACGCCGCCGGT
Organism: Pseudomonas sp. PDM32; assembly: GCF_019219225.1. Classification (NCBI taxonomy): domain Bacteria; kingdom Pseudomonadati; phylum Pseudomonadota; class Gammaproteobacteria; order Pseudomonadales; family Pseudomonadaceae; genus Pseudomonas; species Pseudomonas sp. PDM32. Next base: position 261,228 of record NZ_JAHUWE010000003.1, on the reverse strand, counting down.
GAGCGACGCTTTCTGTACTGGCGCAATGAAGCGGCGGTACGCGACTGCTTCACCACCCCGGCCGCCGCACCGATCCTCGCGGCGCTGCCGGATTACGATGTGCTGTATTTCAGTGGCATTACCCTGGCGGTACTCGGCGCGCAAGGTCGGGAAAAACTCCTGGAAACCCTGATCGAAGCCCGCCAGCGCGATGCGCGGATCGTGTTCGACAACAACTACCGGCCACGGCTCTGGGCATCGGTCGAGGACGCCCGGGCGGCGTATCGCAGCGTGCTGCCGCAAGTCGACCTGGCGTTGCTGACGGTGGATGACGAACAGGCGCTGTTTGGTTATGCCAATGATGACGCGGTGTTTGCCGCGTATGAGCAGATGGGGACGCCGGAAGTGGTGCTCAAGCGCGGCGCGCAAGCGTGCCTGATTCGTTGTGATGGCGAGTCATTCGAGGTGCCGGCGCAGAAGGTCGAGCGGGTGGTGGACACCACGGCGGCGGGGGATTCGTTCAGTGCGGCGTATCTGGCTTCGCGGCTCAAGGGCGGCAGCCCGGTGGATGCCGCCGAGGCCGGGCATCGGTTGGCGAGCCGGGTGATTCAGCTGCCGGGGGCGCTGATCCCCCGCACCTGAACAAACCCCCTGTAGGAGCTGCCGAAGGCTGCGATCTTTTGATCTTGTTTTTTAGAGATCAAGATCAAAAGATCGCAGCCTGCGGCAGCTCCTACAGGTCATCAATTGGCAATGACGTTGTGGTCAATCCCGGTAAAACACCTGCACCAGGTGATACCCGAACTTGCTCTTGATCGGGCCATGCACCACCCGCAGCGGTTTCTTGAAGATCACCGCATCGATCACGCCGACCATCTGCCCCGGCCGCACTTCGCCGAGGTCGCCGCCGCGCTTGCCCGACGGGCAGGTCGAATACTTCTTGGCCAGCACATCGAACGCTTCACCCTTGGCGATGCGTTGTTTGAGCTGCTCGGCTTCTTCCGAGGTTTTCACCAGGATATGGCGGGCTTGAGCTTTCATGGGGCGGTTACCTTGCAACGATACTGGCTATGTGGGTGGCAGCGGGGGGCGCGATTATGCCTCAACTCAGTCCGGTTGGCCGATCATCGTGCGAATCTTGTTGGCCAGCAGGTCGATGGAAAACGGTTTGGTCACCATGTCCATGCCTTCTTCAAGGAAACCCTGGCGCTCGGCCGCGACCTCCGCGTAACCGGTCATGAACAACACTTTCAGTTCGGGACGATGTTGGCGGGCGATTTCTGCCAGTTGTCGGCCGTTCATGCCCGGCAACCCCACGTCGGTCACCAACAGGTCCACCCGCAGGTCCGACTCCAGCACCGGCAGCGCGTCTTTGGCATCTTCGGCTTCATGGGCGCGGTAACCGAGTTCCTTGAGTAGGTCCAGTACCAGCATGCGCACCGCCGCATCGTCCTCGACCAGCATCACCGTTTCGCCGGCAATCGCCGCCGGCGCCTCGCCAACCAGGGGTGACAAGACTTTTTCCGGCTCGGTCGAATGCAGGCGCGGCAGGTACAAACGCACGCTGGTGCCCCGTCCGGGTAGACTGAACAGACTGACATGGCCCCCCGACTGCTGGGCAAAACCGTAAATCATCGACAAGCCCAGGCCGGTGCCCTGGCCGATGGGCTTGGTGGTGAAGAACGGGTCGAAGGCCTTGGCCAGCACCGAGGGCGTCATGCCGGTGCCGTTGTCGCTGACGGCAATCATCACGTAGTCGCCGGCCTTGACCGGTTCCAGGGTCGTGATGTCGCTGCCGTCGAGGTACACGTTGGCCGTTTCGATCTGCAACTCGCCGCCCCCGGGCATGGCGTCCCGGGCGTTGATCACCAGGTTGAGCAGGGCGTTTTCCAACTGACTGACATCGGTGTTGACCCGCCAGATGTTCTGCGCCAGTTGCAGTTTGAGTTCGATGTGGTCGCCCTTGGTACGACTCAACAGGTCTTCGAGCGAGCGAATCAGGTCGTTGGGGTTCAGCGGCGTGCGATTGAGCGACTGACGCCGGGAGAACGCCAGCAAGCGATGGGTGAGGGCGGCGGCACGGTTGGCCGAGGACACTGCCGCTTCGGTGAACCGGCCGATCTCGCTGGCACGGCCTTCGGCGATGTAGCGCTGCATCAGGTCGAGGCTGCCAATGATGCCGGTGAGCATGTTGTTGAAGTCATGGGCGATGCCGCCGGTAAGCTGGCCGACGGCTTCCATTTTCTGGGCATGGCGCAAGGCATCTTCGGCACGTTCACGCTCGAACATCTCGTTTTGCAGACGCTCGTTGGCCTCGGCCAGTTGTCGGGTGCGGGCGGCCACTCGTTCCTCAAGGGTTTCGTTCAGGTTGCGCAAGGCTTCTTCGGTCATTTTGCGTTCGGTTTCATCGATCACGAAGATATAGAAGCCGTTGACCGCACCATCTGCACCGTGGCGCGGTAGGTAATTCATCAAGGCCTGGCGCAGGCTGCCGTCGCGGTGCGGCGTGCTGATGCTGAAACAGCAGGGCCGGCCGGACAGCGCCTCGGTGATGTACGGGGCGCGTAGCGCGTAGGCTTCTTCGCCGAGCACTTCAAGAATGGTTCGCCCGTATAGCTCTTGCGGCGTCAGCCCGTACCAGTCGAGGTACGCCGCGTTGTTGAGGCGAAAGCGTTCTTCGCGGTCGACGTAGCTGATCAGGACCGGCATGGCGTTGATGATCAGTTGCAGCTCGGTCTGGCTCTGGCGCAGGGCCTGTTCGGTGTGTTTACGCTCGGTCAGGTCCAGGGCGGCGCCGAGGAACCGGATCGGCCGGCCGTGATGGTCCTTGTAGCAGCGACCGCGGGCAAACACCCAGCGCATCTGGCCGTCGGTTTGCAACAGGCGATATTCCTCGGCGTATTCGCTGCCGTGGGTGATGCAGTGCTTAATGCTGCGGGCGATCAGGGCGCGGTCCTGCGGGTGTACGCCGTGCAGGTATTCGCTGATCGGCAACTGGTTGGCCATGGCCGGGTCGACGCCGTGAAGCTGGGCAAAATGCGCATCGGCGATGAAACGGTCCTCACTGATGTCCCAGTCCCAGGTACCCACCGCATCGGTGGCGGCGAGGGCCAGTTGCAGGCGTTCCTCGGTTTCACGCTGGGCCTTGAGGCTGGCCGCCGAGCGTTGTTCGAGTTCGAGGGCGATGCGCCGGCGTTCGTTGGTTTCGATGGCGGTGACCAGGATCCCGGCCACCTCGGCACCTTCGTCGCGGATCGGGCTGTAGGTCAGGTCGAGCCAGAAGTCGGACTCCCGGCCCTCACGTTGCAGGGTAAAGCGCTGCTCGCTGTAGGTACGCACCTGACCTTGCAGGACGGCGCTGTAGATCGGGTCGGTAAATTCTTTCAGCTCTGGCCAGATCAGGTGTGTCGGTTGCCCGAAAGCCTGCGGATGCTTGCTTCCGGCGAGCAGCGCGAAGCCGTCGTTGTAGATCTGTGTCAGTTGCGGGCCCCATAGCAGCAGCATCGGCATCGGTGAGTGAATGACAATGTCCACGGCGGTTCGCAGGCTCTGTGGCCAGGTGCTGGCAGCGCCCAGCGGGCTGTTTGCCCAGTCGATCCGGGCGATCAGGGCCTGGGCATCGCTGGCGGTGGGTATTGCGTTCATCCGGGAGTCCTGCGCCTGAGTCGCTTAAGCTGGCGTCTATTCTTGCACAGGTGATCGATTGTGGAAGATCCGTCATGGTGAACGGTCAAACGACACAGAACCCTGTAGGAGCGAGCTCGCTCGCGATGGACGTCAACGATAACGCGGGTTGGCAGATGCCCCGCGGCGCTCTCGGGTTTATCGCGAGCAGGCTCGCTCCTACAGTCAGTCCTGGAGTTCGGGTCGATCGCGGTACTGCTCCAGCGCTTCGGGATTGGCCAGGGCATCGGTGTTTTTCACCTTCTGCCCATGCACCACATTGCGCACCGCCAGTTCAACCACCTTGCCGCTGATGGTCCGTGGAATGTCGGTGACCGCGACAATCTTCGCCGGTACATGACGCGGCGTGGTATTGGCGCGTATCGTTTGGCGGATCTGCTGCTGCAGCGCCTCGTCCAGCTCCAGCCCGTCGCGCAAGCGTACGAACAGCACCACCCGCACGTCATCCTGCCATTGTTGTCCGATGGCCACGCTGTCGAGCACCTGCGGAATCTTTTCCACCTGACGGTAGATCTCCGCCGTGCCGATGCGCACGCCACCGGGGTTGAGCACGGCATCCGAGCGGCCGTGGATCATCATCCCACCATGGGGCAATTGTTCGGCGTAGTCGCCTTGGGCCCAGACACCGGGGAACAGGCTGAAATAGGACTGGCGCAGCTTTTCGCCATCGGCATCGTTCCACAGGCCAACGGGCATCGCCGGGAAGTGCCGGGTGCAGACCAGTTCGCCTTTTTCTCCGATCACCGGCTGGCCGGCATCGTTCCATACCTCGACGGCCATGCCCAGGCTCTTACCCATGATTTCGCCACGCCGCACTGGCGACACAGGGTTGCCGTTGACGAAGCACGAGACGATGTCGGTGCCGCCGGACATCGAGGCCAGGCACAGGTCAGCCTTGAAGTCGCGATAGACGAAGTCGTAACTCTGCGGCGACAGCGCCGAGCCGGTGCACAGCAACGTCTTGAGGCTGCCCAGGTCATGACTGTCACGGGGCTTGATACCGCTGCTTTCCAGGGTGGCGAGGTATTTCGGGCTGGTGCCGAAGACGCTGATCCCTTCGTCGTCGATCAGGTCGACCAAGCGTTGCGGGTCAGGGTGGAACGGCGAGCCGTCGTACAGCACCACCGCGCTGCCTACCGCGAGGGCCGAGACCAGCCAGTTCCACATCATCCATCCGCAAGTGGTGTAGTAGAACAGGCGTTCACCGGGGCCGAGATCGCAGTGCAGGCCGTGTTCCTTGACGTGTTGCAGGAGTACGCCGCCGGTGCTGTGGATGATGCATTTGGGCACGCCGGTGGTGCCGCTGGAGTAGAGGATATACAGCGGATGGGCGAAGGGCACCGGGACGAAATCCGGTTCGCCGCCGGGTGCGTAGAAATCGTCCCACAGTGTCACGTTGGCCGGGGTGCGGAAGTGTTCGATGTGCGCCTGTGGGCGTGTGTAAGGCACGACGATCAGCTGTTGCAGCGAAGGCAGGCGCTGGAGGATCTCGTTGATTTTGGCGGTCTGGTCGATATCTTTGCCGGCATAGCGGTAGCCGGCGCAGGTCACCAGCACTTTCGGTTCGATCTGGCCGAAACGGTCAACCACCCCTTGGGTGCCGAAGTCCGGTGAAGAACAGGACCAGACAGCGCCCAGGCTGGTGGTGGCGAGCATGGCCACCAGGGTTTGCCAGGTATTGGGCATGCACGCGGCGACCCGATCACCCACACCGACGCCGGCGGCGATCAAGCCGTTTTGAAAGCCGGCGACCTGTTCGGCCAGCTCGGCCCAGGTCAAATGTTCACGCTGACCGTTCTCGCCAACGGCTACCACGGCGATTGCATCATCGCGGCGCTGTAGCAGGTGTTCGGCAAAGTTCAGCGTGGCGCCCGGGAACCACTGGGCGCTGGGCATCTGCGGGCCTTCGAGCAGCACGGCGTCGGGTTGTTCGTGGAAGCGGATGTCGAAGAAATCGACGATGGCCTGCCAGAAGTCGGAGCGTTGCTCGATGGACCATTGGTGCAAGGCCGGGTAGTCGTCAATCTTGAGGTGGTGCCGCTGATTGATGAAGTGCCGGAAGGCCTCCATGCGGGTCTTGCCGATGCGTTTGATGTCGGGTTGCCAGAGGATGTCGGACATGGTTTGCCTCTTCTTGTTCATGCCTTTGCACAAGCTGATGTAGCGCAGGCTTTTGTGACCGGGGCGCTTGTGTGGCGAGGGGGCTTGCCCCCGTTCGGCTGCGTAGCAGTCGCAAAACCAGGCAACCGGATTTGCCAATGATACTTATAGGGCGGCTTCGCCACCCAACGGGGGCAAGCCCCCTCGCCACAGGGTTAGAGGCTGATCACTGCGCCAACCACCCACCATCCACATTCCACGCCGCGCCCCGCACCTGGCTGCCGGCGTCGCTGCACAAAAACAGCACCAGTTCACCCAGTTGCGGCGGTGTCACGAACTCCAGCGATGGCTGCTTTTCAGCGAGCAAATCATGCTGCGCCTGCTGTGGATCAACGCCGTTGGCGGCACGATCGTCGATCTGTTTCTGTACCAGCGGCGTCAGTACCCAGCCTGGGCAGATCGCATTGCAGGTGACCTGGGTGGTCGCGGTTTCCAGGGCAACCACTTTGGTCAAGCCGATCACCCCGTGCTTGGCGGCGACATAGGCGGACTTGCCCACCGAACCGACCAGGCCATGCACCGAGGCAATGTTGATCACCCGGCCCCAACCTTTGGCGCGCATACCCGGCAGGCTCAAACGGGTGCTGTGGAACACCGACGACAGGTTGATCGCGATGATCGAATCCCAGCGCTCCACCGGGAACTCATCCACCGCTGCCACGTGTTGAATGCCGGCATTGTTGACCAGGATGTCGACGCCGCCGAACTCACGCTCGGCGTAGGTGATCATGTCGGCAATCTGTGCCGGGTCGCTGACATCGGCCGGGTGATGGCCGACCTTGCCGCCAAACTGTTCCACCTCGGCGATCACTTGGGAGGCATCGCCGAAGCCGTTGAGGATCAGGTTGGCCCCGGCCTTGGCCAGACTGAGGGCGATCCCCAGGCCGATGCCGCTGGTGGAGCCGGTGACCAGTGCGGTCTTGCCCGAAAGAGTCGTCATGAATACCTCACACAATGCCAGTGGCGTAGAAAGTGCCGATCACCACGAAAACCGCCAGGGTCTTGATCAGCGTAATACAGAAAATGTCTTTGTAAGCTTCACGGTGGGTCAGCCCGGTGACTGCCAGCAGAGTAATTACTGCGCCGTTATGCGGCAGGGTGTCCATGCCGCCGCTGGCCATCGCGGCGACCCGGTGCAGCACTTCCAGCGGAATGTTCGCCGCATGGGCGGCGCTGATGAACTGCTCGGACATGGCCGCCAGCGCAATGCTCATGCCGCCGGAGGCGGAGCCGGTGATGCCGGCCAGCAGGGTCACGGTAATCGCTTCGTTGACCAGTGGATTGGGAATGCTCTTGAGCCAGTCGGCCAACACCAGAAAACCCGGCAGGGACGCGATCACCGCGCCGAAGCCGTATTCCGAGGCGGTGTTCATCGCTGCCAGCAGCGCCCCGCTGACCGCGCTTTTACTACCTTCGGCGAGTTTGCTGCGAATCGCCTGGAAGCCAAACACCAGCACCATGAGGATGCCGACCAGCAAGGCGGCCTGTACCGCCCAGATCGCCGTGAGCTTGGCGATTTCCGTGGTCACCGGCGCGGCCATGCCTGGCAGCGCGAGGCTGTGGGTCTTGCCGTACACCTGCGGAATCCAATGGGTGAACAGCAGGTTCATGATGCCTACCGCCAACAGTGGCGACAGCGCGAGCCATGGGTTGGGCAGCTTGAGGTCGGCGGCGGTTTCCGGCTCGTTGCGCAGGTCGGAGCCATAACCTTCACCGGCGCGCTGTGCCTTGTTGCGCTGGCGCTGGAGAAACAGCATGCCGGCACAGAACACGAAGATCGTGCCGATCACGCCCAGCCACGGCGCCGCCCAGGCCGTGGTGTTGAAGAAGGTGCTGGGGATGATGTTCTGGATTTGTGGCGTGCCGGGCAGGGCGTCCATGGTGAACGAGAACGCGCCCAGGGCAATGGTCGCCGGGATCAGGCGCTTGGGGATGTTGCTCTGGCGGAACATTTCAGCGGCAAACGGGTAGACCGCGAACACCACCACGAACAGCGACACGCCGCCATAGGTGAGCAGGGCGCAGACCAGCACGATCACCAGCATTGCCTGGCGGGTGCCGAGCAGGCGAATCGCAGCGGCGACGATGGAGCGCGAGAAGCCGGACAGTTCGATCAGCTTGCCGAACACTGCGCCGAGCAGGAACACCGGGAAATACAGCTTGATGAAGCCGACCATTTTTTCCATGAACACCCCGGTGAAAGCGGGGGCGACGGCAGAGGGGTCGGTGAGCAGGACAGCGCCGAGGGCGGCAATAGGGGCAAAAAGGATAACGCTATAGCCACGGTAGGCAGCCAGCATCAGCAGCGCGAGGGCTGCCAAGGCAATGATCACACTCATGGTGTGTCTCCTGGGTTGTTATTTTTGTAGGGTGGAACTGGGTAGGGAGGCGTATAGCGAGTTTTGTGCCATATGTTTAAGTTGTTGAAATATAAGGGTTTAAGTTGGTTTTAATATGGGCTCGCGGCGTATTTATCTCTATGTTGAGACTTTGTTGTGCCCTGGAAAGATCGCAGCCTTCGGCAGCTCCTACAGGGGAACGTGGAAAACCCCGTAGGAGCTGCCGAAGGCTGCGATCTTTTGCTCTTTAAAAGACTTTCTACAAAAAGAGATAAATGTCTCTTTAAGGAGACTCGACAATCCCCAGCGCCACCATCTTCTTATACAACGTCGACCGCCCCAGCCCCAATCGTGCCGCCGCCTCAATGACCTTGCCCCCGCATTGCGCAAGGGTCGTTTCGATCAGTTGCCGGTCGAATCGCTCCCGCGCCGCACTGAAGGTTTCGTGGGCAAAGGGCTCCTGGGCCAAGGGCGTCACGCGTTCCACCGGGGTGAACGTACCAATCGCCGCGCGGATGTCCGCCGCCGTCAGGCGCAAGTCATCGCTGAGCAGCGCCGCGCGCTCCAGTACATTGCGCAATTCGCGGATGTTCCCCGGCCAGGCGTGTTGCCCCAGTAATTCCAGTGCTTCGTGGTGCAGTTCATGCTGGCTGCGCAGTTCCTCGAGAATCGCTTCACTGAGCGCCGGCACGTCATCGAGGCGGTCGCGCAGGGGCGGAACCTGGATCGGCAGCACGTTGAGACGGTAGTACAAGTCGGCGCGGAACTCGCCGCGTTTGATCGCCGCCTCCAGGTCAGTCGAGGTCGCGGCGATCACCCGCACATCGCTCTGGATCACTTCATTGGACCCCACCGGCTCGAATTCCTTCTCCTGCAACACCCGCAGCAGTTTGCTTTGCAGGGGCAGCGGCATGTCGCCGATTTCGTCGAGGAACAAGGTGCCGCCCTGGGCGATCTGCAATTTGCCGGCGCGCCCCTTGCGGTCGGCACCGGTAAACGCGCCGGGAGCGGTGCCGAAGAACTCGGCCTCCAGCAGTGATTCGGGAATCGCCGCGCTGTTGATACTGACAAACGCCTTGTGCGCGCGGGGCGAGGCATTGTGGATGGCCTGGGCCAACAACTCCTTGCCGGTGCCGGTTTCGCCGAGCAGCAGAACCGGCGATTCGGTACTCGCACTGCGCCGGGCGCGGCGTTTGACTTCCAGGCTGGCGGCGCTGGTGCCGATGAAATGGGCGAAGTTGTATTTGGTCTGCCGCGCGCGCAGTAGCGAGCGGGTGGAGGCCAGTTCTTCCTGCATGCTCATGTAGCGCTTGAGCATCGGCGACAGGCTGCGCAGTTCGTCGAACAGGGCAAAACCGATGGCGCCGATGACCACGCCGGCGTCATCGTGAATCGGCAGGCGCATGACCACCAGCGGCTCTTTTGGGGTGTCTTGCATGTCCAGCAGAATCGGCCGGCCGGTGCGCACCACTTCACGCAACAGGCTGCCGGGGATCACGCTTTCGCAGGGCTTGCCGATCGCCACTTGCGCCGATGGCAGGCCGAAGCGCCGGGCATAGCGCTCATTCATCCAGACGATGTTGGCATCGCGGTCGACAATCACCGTGCCCTCGCTCGATTGCTCGATGATTTCGAACAATGAACGGATCGCCAGCAGGCGAACGCGCTGGTAGTCCTTGAGGCTTTCGGTGGTGTTCATGGGGGCTGATCCTGATTATGTTTTGCCTGTGCCGGCCTCTTCGCGAGCAAGCCCGCTCCCACAGGGGATTTGTGAACGACACAGATCAACTGTGGGAGCGGGCTTGCTCGCGAAGGCCGCGCCGCGGTCCAACGGCAAGATTATGCCTGCCCCAACAACGCTGCCGCCAACAGCTCTTTGGTGTACGGATGCTGCGGTGAGTCAAACACTTCATGGCTGGCGCCGCGTTCCACCACCTTGCCGTCCTTGATCACGATCATGTCGTGGGCCAGGGCGCGGACCACCGCCAGGTCGTGGCTGATGAACAGGTAGGTCAGGCCGTGCTTTTCCTGGAGCTGGCGGAGCAGGGCGACCACCTGTTTCTGCACCGTGCGGTCCAGCGCCGAAGTCGGCTCGTCGAGCAGGATCAGCGCAGGCTTGAGCACCAGCGCCCGGGCGATGGCGATGCGCTGGCGCTGGCCACCGGAGAATTCGTGGGGATAGCGATGGCGGCTCTGCGGGTCGAGGCCGACTTCGCTCAGTGCGCGGATCACTTCGGCGTTGCACTCTTCAGTGCTCAACTGGCTGTGCACTTCCAGGCCTTCGCTGATGATCTGCGCCACGGACATTCGCGGGCTGAGGCTGCCGAAGGGGTCCTGGAACACCACCTGCATTTTCTTGCGCCACGGCCGTAGCTGTTTTTGCGTCAGGCCATCCAGCGCCTGGCCCTGAAAGCGGATGCTGCCGTCGGAATCGAGCAAACGCAGGATCGCCTGACCGAGTGTGGACTTGCCGGAACCGGATTCACCGACAATGCCCAGGGTCTTGCCGCGCTGAATGTTCAGGCTGATGCCATCGACGGCATGCAGCCAGGTCTTGCGCTGGAACAGGCCGCCACTGACGGGAAACCGCACCTGCAGATCGTTTACTTCCAGTACGTTTTCGCGCTCGTCCCGGGGCAAGGCTTCGCCCTCGGGTTCGGCGTGCAGCAATACGCAGCTGTAAGGGTGCTTCGGTTCGGTGAACAGGGTTTCGCACGGCGCTTGCTCGACGATTTCCCCGGCCTTCATCACGCACACGCGCTGGGCGATGCTGCGCACCAGGTTCAGGTCGTGGCTGATCAGCAGCAGCGACATGCCCAGCCGCTGTTGCAGGGACTTGAGCAGCAGCAGGATCTTGCGCTGCACCGTCACATCCAGTGCGGTGGTCGGTTCGTCGGCAATCAGCAGTTCCGGTTCGCACGCCAGGGCCATGGCAATCATCACCCGCTGACGCTGGCCGCCGGACAGTTGATGGGGATAGGCCTTGAGGCGCTCCTCGGGTTTCTGGATGCCCACCAGGTGCAGCAGTTCAAGGATCCGCGCCTGCGCCGCTTTGCCCGCCAGGCCTTTGTGCACCAACAAGGTTTCGCCGATCTGTTTTTCGATGCTGTGCAGCGGGTTCAGGGACGTCATCGGTTCCTGAAAGATCATCGCAATGCGATTGCCGCGCAGTTGTCGTAACTTGCCGGCATCGGCACCCACCAGTTCCTGGCCGCGATAGCGGATGCTGCCCGTTGTCCGGGTATCGGTTTGCGGCAGCAGTTGCAGGATCGAATGCGCCGTTACCGACTTGCCCGATCCCGATTCGCCCACCAGCGCCAGGCATTCGCCGGGGCGGATGTCCAGGCACAGATTGCGCACCACGGTCTGGCCACTGAAGGCCACGCTGAGGTCACGGATTTCGATCAGGTTGGTCATTGCAGCCGTCCGCTCAAGATCTCGGATCGAAGGCGTCTCGCAACGCCTCGCCGATAAACACCAGTAAAGAAAGAATCAGCGCCAGGGTGAAGAACGCCGTCAGGCCCAGCCACGGCGCTTGCAGGTTCTGCTTGCCCTGGCCGATCAGTTCACCCAGGGAAGCGCTGCCCGCCGGCATGCCGAAGCCGAGGAAGTCCAGCGCCGTCAGGGTGGAAATCGCCCCGGTGAGAATGAACGGCAGGTAGCTCAAGGTCGCGTTCATGGCGTTGGGCAGAATGTGCCGGACGATGACTTTGCGGTCGGTCAGGCCCAGCGCGCGCGCAGCCTTGACGTATTCCAGGTTGCGCCCGCGCAGGAACTCGGCGCGCACCACGTCCACCAAGGCCAGCCATGAAAACAGTGCCATGATTCCCAGCAACCACCAGAAATTCGGCTCGACGAAACCCGACAGGATGATCAGCAGGTACAGCACCGGCAACCCGGACCAGACTTCCAGCAACCGCTGGCCGAGCAAATCCACCCAGCCCCCGTAATAGCCTTGCAGGGCACCGGCCGCGATGCCGATCAGCGCGCTGACAAAGGTCAACATCAAGGCAAACAGGATCGACACCCGGGCACCGAAGATCACCCGGGCCAGAACGTCCCGCGCCTGGTCGTCGGTGCCCAGCCAGTTGACGCTGGTGGGCGGACTGGGAGCGGGTTTGTTCAGGTCATAGTTGGGCGTGTCGTCACTGAATGGAATCGGCGGAAACAGCAACCAGCCACCATCCTTCTTGATCAGCTTCTGCACATAGTCGCTGCGGTAGTCGGCCTGGAACGGCAGTTGCCCGCCGAACTCCTGTTCGGTGTGGCGCTTGAACACCGGGAAGTACCACTGGCCTTGATAGCTGACCATCAGCGGTTTGTCGTTGGCGATCAACTCGCCGCCCAAGGTCATCAGGAACAGGCCGACAAACAGCCAGAGCGACCACCAGCCCCGACGGTTTTTCTTGAAGCGCTCGAAGCGCCGGCGCGCCAGCGGTGAAAGCTTGAGCATCAGGCGTTCCTCGCGGCGAAGTCGATACGCGGGTCGACCAGGGTGTAGCAGAGGTCGCCGACCAGTTTTATCAAAAGGCCAAACAGGGTGAAGATGAACAACGAGCCGAACACCACCGGATAGTCCCGGGATACCGCGGCTTCGTAACTCATGCGGCCCAGGCCGTCGAGGGAGAAGATCACTTCGATCAGCAGGGAACCGGCAAAAAACACACTGATGAACGCCTGGGGAATGCCCGACACCACCAGCAGCATGGCGTTGCGGAACACGTGTCCATAGAGCACCCGTCGCTCACTCAAACCCTTGGCCCGGGCAGTGACCACGTACTGGCGGGTGATTTCATTGAGGAACGAGTTCTTGGTCAGGATGGTCAGCGTGGCGAAACCGCCGATCACCAGCGCGGTGACCGGCAACACCAGATGCCAGAAGTAATCGGCCACTTTGCCAATAGTCGACAGCGATTCGAAGTTGTCCGAGACCAGCCCCCGGACCGGGAACCAGTTCAGTGAAGTGCCGCCGGCAAACACCACGATCAGGAACATCGCAAACAGGAACGCCGGCATGGCATAGCCGATGATGATCGCGGTACTGCTCCAGATATCGAAATGGCTGCCATGGTGCACGGCCTTGCGGATGCCCAGGGGAATCGACACCAGGTAAGTGATCAGTGTCGCCCAGAGTCCGAGGGAAATGGTCACGGGCATTTTCTCGAGGATCAGGTCGGTGACGGTGGCGCCGCGGAAGAAACTCTTGCCGAAGTCCAGGCGCGCGTAGCTGGTGAGCATCAGCCAGAGGCGTTCGTGTGCCGGTTTATCGAAGCCGTACTGTTTTTCAATGTCCTTGATCAGCTGCGGATCAAGCCCGCGACTGGCCCGGGACTTGCCGCTCATGGACTCGCCGGAACCGCCGCCAACCGCGGCACCGCCAATGCCCTGCAAGTGTGCGATGGCCTGTTCGACCGGCCCGCCCGGTGCTGCCTGGACGATGACAAAGTTGACCAGAAGAATGATCACCAACGTCGGAATGATCAGCAGCAGGCGCCGCAGTATGTAAGCCCACATCAGTGCGGCCCTCCGGGTTTGCCACGGCTGATACGCTCGGCCGTCATCTGTTGGTTGGTCAATGGCGTGGTGCTCATCTCCCACCAGCTCTCGATGGCTTCGTCATTGCTCGCTTGCACGTTCGGGATGCCGAAGCGGTTCCACCACACCGTCGAGGTGCCCGGCGGGTAATAGTTGGGAATCCAGTAGTAGTTCCATTGCAGCACCCGGTCCAGGGCATGGGCGTAATGCAGCATGTCAGCCTGGGTGTTGGCGCGGATCAGCCCGGTGATCAGGGTGTCCACTGCAGGGTTCTTCAACACCATGTAGTTGTTGGAGCCTGGGTCGGTGGCCGCCTCGGAACCGAAATAATTCAGCAGTTCGCCTCCCGGAGAGGTGGTGACGGGGTAGCCGGTGACGATCATGTCGTAGTCGCGGCTCATCAGGCGATTGACGTACTGGGACGAGTCGATGCGGCGGATATTGAGGTCGATGCCGATCTGTTTCAGCGTGCGTTTATAGGGCAGCAGCAGACGGTCCATGCCGTTCTGGCTGACCAGGAAGGTGAAGCTCAGCGGCTCGCCTTCGGCATTGACCAGTTGGTCGCCATCGGGTTTCCAGCCGGCCTGTTCGAGCAAGTCCAGGGCCTGCAACTGCTTGTCGCGAATCACGCCGCTGCCATCGGTCTTCGGCGCCTCGAACACTTGGGTGAAGACTTCGTCGGGAATCTGCCCGCGCAGCGGTTCGAGAATCGCCAGCTCCCCGGCATCCGGCAGTTGCCGGGCGGCGAGATCGGTGTTGGAAAAAAAGCTCTGCTGGCGAATGTACATGTCGCGCATCATCTGCCGGTTGCTCCACTCGAAGTCCCACAGCATCACCAGCGCCTGGCGCACGCGACGGTCCTGGAATATGGGCTTTTGCAGATTGAACACGAAACCCTGGGCCGGCTGCGGCGCCTCGGTGGCGAGGTGGGCCTTTTGCAGGCGACCGTCGCTCAGCGCCGGGCTGTCATAGCCGATGGAGTAGCCGGTGGCGGAAAATTCCCGGTTGTAATCATAGGCGCCACCGCGCAGGACCTGGCGCGCCACGTCGGTATCGCCGAAGTACTCGATGCTGAAATGATCGAAGTTGTACAGGCCACGGCTGACCGGCAGGTCCTTGCCCCACCAGTCGGGATTGCGCTCGAAGGTGATGCTGCGCCCGGAATCGATCTTGCCCACTTTATAGGGGCCGCTGCCCAACGGCGCTTCATAGCCGCCGCCACCGGCGAAATCGCGAGTCTTCCACCAGTGTTCGGGAAACACCGGCAGGGTCGCGATATCCAGCGGCAGGGTGCGATTTTCGTTGTTCTTGAAATCGAAGCGGATAGTCAGCGGCGATTCCACTTCGACGCCTTTGACGTCGGCGAACTGGGTGCGGTAACGCAGGCTGCCCTGGGTCATCAGCAGGTCGAAGGTATAGCGCACGTCTTCGGCGGTAATGGCTTTGCCATCGGCAAAACGCGCCTTGGGATTGAGGTAAAAACGCAGTGACAGGCCATCGTCGGAACGCTCCATCTTCTCTGCCACCAGGCCGTACACGGTGTACGGCTCGTCCAGTGAGCGCTGGGCCAGCGGCGAATAGAGCAAGCCGTCGATCTGGGTGACGCCGATGCCTTTGTCGATGTAAGGCAATACGTGGTCGAACTGCCCGATTTCGATCGCAGATCGGCGCATCGTGCCGCCTTTGGGGGCCAGCGGATTGGTGTAGGCGAAATGACTGAAGCCGGCAGGGTATTTTGCCGGTTCGCCGTACACGGTCATTGCCGGTTGCGGTGCCGCATTCACACCCGCGGCACCCGACAGCAGGGCCACGGCCGTGAACAACAAGGTAGGGAAAGCCAGTCGCATTGTCAGCCTTAGAGCCGGGTGGTCGTTAACGACAATTTGTACGCTAGCGGCGCGTCCCTCGCCAGCCGAATTACGCGTGCGAAACACAACGGCCCACCAAAAGGCGGGCCGTTGTGTGAAGAGCTCAAGCGTCGATCAGTCCTGACGGCTGGTCACTTCCAGCAGGTGGTAACCGAACTGGGTCTTGACCGGGCCCTGGACCACGTTGAGCGGTGCGCTGAAGACCACGGTGTCGAATTCCTTGACCATCTGGCCTGGACCGAACGAACCCAGATCACCGCCCTGGCGGCTGGAAGGGCAGGTGGAGTTTGCCTTGGCAACGTCGGCGAAATCGGCGCCAGCCTCGATTTGGGCCTTGAGTTCGTTGCACTTGGCTTCCGAGGCAACAAGGATGTGACGGGCAGTGGCTTTGGCCATGGGAAAATACTCCTTTCAATATTCGGTAAAGTGCGGAGCCTACCGGATTCAGTGAGCTATTTCTCCTCAAAGTTCCGTTCCATTCGCGATCCATGGCAGGTAGCCGCTCAAAGGCCGGCGGCGCTCAAGCGCTCGGCATGGCGTACATACAGTTCGACCGGGTCGACACCTGTGCGCAACTGGCCCGTCGGTTGACCAAGGGTGTCCAGATGATCCAGCGCATAGTCGGAACGGATAACCGTGCCCAGATGCGAACTGAAGCGACCGACCAAACCGTCGTTCTGCCCGGCTTCCGTGACGAAATAACCAGAAAGGACCCGGCAGAAAGCGTTGAGCGGATCGAGCGCATTGAGCCCCTCCTTGAGCACATTCGACTGCACTATGCCGCTCCACGAGTAGTAACGAACACCGTTGACTCGTTCGCGCCCCTTGCCACCCCAGGTGGCAGGCAGTCCTTGCGGGTATTTGTCGTTGAATGCGCCAACGCCTTCGGTGGTCAGGGCATTGAGGGCGGCAATGGCGTTTTGCGGCTGGTACTGGTTGTCGCTCAGGGACGCAAGGAAGTCGGCGAAGAGGGTCACCACCGTCTCGGCCACATGGTCCGGCAGTTGGCCCGGTGTCAATGCCTTGCGCAGGAAATCGGCGAGCTCCGAGCCATGGTTCGGCCCGCTGACGGAAGTCACCGATGCCACTCTGTGTGGCGCAACCGCTGCGGCATAACGTGCGGCCAGTGCACCCTGGCTATGGCCTATGAGGTTGACTTTGTGCGCACCGGTTCCTTCCAGTACCCGCTCGATCTGCATGAGCAATTGGTTGCCGCGTACTTCGTTGTCGTGGATGGCCGACAAGTGGGGAACGAATACCCTTGCTCCGGCGTTCCTCAGCGCCTGCCTGATGTCGTGAAACAGCTCGAACTTGCCGATTCTTTCGAAGCCGAAAAGGCCGTGGATCAGCAGTATGGGATAACGAGTGCTTGCATTCCTTTGCATATTCACACCTTTGCACAGAAGTTCGTCGGGACTGCATGGCGCTTCACTCTAAAACACTCGAGGTTGGCGCGATGTATGAAAAGTCCGCCGGAACTTGCGGAAAGCGGAATAGAGCAAGTGCGAATGCTCAAGATTTGCTGAGGCTTTAGTCGGAATCGCTTGACGATTTTTTACGGCATTCAGGTGGCTCTTGATCAAAGACCTACTACATATGTATCGACTTTCCGAGCGAGGTTGAGTGAGCGGCCGACATCACGGCGGGTAGTCGTGAGGTTAAATGGACGTCATCCAAAGCCGGCCACCCGTTCGGTGTTTATTCCAAGGAATGGAGCGAATGAATGACTGTTTATGAACCCGACACCTTGAATCTAGTACAGCAATCCTTGCCACCGCCCGTACTGGAGGAGGCGGAAAACGGTGTTCTGAACCCCTCTGACCGAAAAGCCGTGATCAGGGTCCGGCCTTACCCAGGCATGACCTGCGGCGACAAATTGCTATTGAGTTGGGCGGGTCTGGATGCCGATGGCCTCGTCTGCAATCATCAGGTGACGCGTTTTGTCAGTGACGACCGGGTCGGCGAGGACATGATCTTTGCT
Organism: Pseudomonas sp. PDM32; assembly: GCF_019219225.1. NCBI lineage: Bacteria > Pseudomonadati > Pseudomonadota > Gammaproteobacteria > Pseudomonadales > Pseudomonadaceae > Pseudomonas > Pseudomonas sp. PDM32. The sequence continues at coordinate 243,682 of NZ_JAHUWE010000003.1, read as the reverse complement.
GTGGGTAGTGCTTATATCGAAGCGCTGGACGGTGGTTCACTCGAAATCAGCTATTCGCTCCTGAGCAGTCGTTTTACCGGGGTCGTGCATTCCCATCGTTTACAGCTGAGTGTGGGTGATGTGCAATCTGACCTGTTACCCGCGACGGTCAACGACTCGATGGGTAGGACACTTGATCCGGACCGGGTCAAGGAAGGGGCGATCGTTACAATCAAACCCTATGCGCGCATGACGGCGGGCGACTGGGTGTTGCTGACCTGGGCTGGCGTTTCGGCCGAAGCAAGTTTCAGTGATGCACTCAAAGTCGAGTCCTTTGCAGTGGGGGACGAACTGTCGTTTTGGGTCAGTCCGGAGTGCGTTGCGCTCAATCTGGGTTCCTCGGTTTCCGTCGATTATTGCGTCAAGCAAGCAGGGCATGGTCCTCGTTACTCGGAAGCAACGACTCTGATGATTGGCAAGATGGAGCGGGGACCACTGCCAGCCCCCATGGTGCTGGAAGCCGACGAAGGTTGGGTGGATCTGCTTGATGCGCAGGATGGCGTGACCGTCGTCATCGAAAACCCCAGGGCTGAAAAAGGGGAACTGGTCTGCCTGAGATGCGACGGGGAGAAATTCAATCACTGTGACGAGCGCGAAATCACCAGAGACACCGCGGGCGAGCCGTTGATATTCATCGTTCCCTACCGGTTCTGGAGGGAGCATCGAGATTCTGCGATCCGTGTTTCCTGTTCGGTCGAGCGCCTTGATAACACCTCTCAACAATCCGGGGTGACGCAGGTTCAGGTGCAATCCCTGATGGGACATTGATCGCCATTTGCCCTCCAGTCTTCACATGAAGGCCGGAGGGCGGACCGGTGATGCCGGTTATTGGGCGTTGTCCTGCACTCGCAGCCGATCTGCCGCTTCAAGCAACAGTTGTTCTGTCCCGACCCAACCAAGGCAGCCATCGGTCACTGAAACACCGTATTGCATTGACGCACTCAACGGCTGACAGCCCTCGAACAAATGGCTCTCGATCATCATGCCGATCAGCGAACGATCACCTTGCAGACGCTGTTCAAGTACATCGTTGAACACGGCCGGCTGGCGCAACGGGTCTTTGCCGCTGTTGGCGTGACTGCAATCGACCATGATCCGGGCCGGAATCCTGAGCCGGGCCAAGTCACTGTTCACCCGGGCGATACTGGCGCTGTCGTAGTTCGGCCCGCGATGGCCGCCGCGTAATACCAGGTGAGTGTCCGCATTGCCCGGGGTTTGAATGATCGCCGGATGTCCCTGGCTGTCGACACCGAAATGGCGATGCGGATGGGCGGCGGAACGCATGGCATCACTGGCGACAGCGACACCGCCGTCAGTCCCGTTCTTGAACCCGACAGGCATGCCCAGGCCGCTGGCCATTTCCCGATGGATCTGCGACTCCGTGGTTCGGGCGCCGATTGCCACCCAGCTCAACAGGTCGTCGAAGTAGCCGGCGGCCATCGGCTGCAGCAGTTCAGTGGCGACGGGCAAGCCCAGGCGGAGCATTTCGCGCATCAGCTCGCGGGACAGTGTCAGGCCGGTAGCCATGTCATCGCTGCCATTCAGGTGCGGGTCATAGGCCAGGCCTTTCCAGCCGACCGTGGTACGGGGTTTTTCGACGTAGGCGCGCATCACCAGGAGCATTTTGTCGCTGACTTCGGTGGCGAGGCGGGCAAGGTTGCCGGCGTATTCGAGGGCTGATTCCGGATCGTGGATCGAACATGGGCCTACGATGACCAGCAGACGGGAGTCTTCACCGTTGAGGATCGCGCGAACCGCCTGGCGGTGGCTGGCGACTTGCTGGGTCAGGAGGTTGCCGAGGGGCAATTGCTGTTTGAGTTGCAATGAGCTGGGCAGACGCAGGGTCAGCGCTTCATTGGCAGGGCTCAAGGTGGACAGCGGCAGTGCGGAGACGGACGAGTTCATGTTCAAGGCTTCCTGGGCTGGTGGCGGGTTCGTGCCCGCGCGCTCGGCCCTACTGGGGTGTTCGACAATTGGCCAGACTGGCTGTGTGTGTGTGCTTGCCACCTGTGGGTGACCGATCGGAGGCGGCAGGCTGTCCCGAGCGGAGGGTGGTAAATCGCCAGGCGGTAAAACTGTCGTAACGGTAATAAGTGGCGTAGTTCATGTTCTGAATCCTCTGAATGTCTGGTGTGTCGCTAAAAGTGTTGGAGCTGAAAAAAACAAAACCCCCGGTCGGGAGGCCGGCCGGGGGTTGAGAATTCTCTGGTGGCGACCCGTTTAAAGTGGGCGCCGTGTGGGTATCAGGCGCGCCAGTGGCTAAACCAATACCCAAAATAAAAGCTGACGGGAGCACAGTCGTCGTTCACCCGGGCAGCCGCAACCGAGCGCAAGGCGCTGGCGGTACGAAGCTGTGGGAGGGTGTTGAACATGGTCTGTCTCCGATGGATGGGTCGAGCTTACTAGAGGCCGGTGCGCAGATTCAATCAGAAAATGCTATTGGCCGGCGACAGGGTTTTCTATCGCTTGAGTGGCCTGAGGGTTGTGACAAACTCTGCGTCTGTTTAAAAGTACATCGACACAAGGACGCCTCATGTTACCGCTGACCATCGCCGCAGCCCAATCGATCTCCATCGCCGGAGACCTTGCCGGCAATATCGCCAGGCACCAGCGCTTCATCGCGACAGCCGCGGAGCAGGGCGTGCAGTTGCTGGTGTTTCCTGAGCTGTCGCTGACCGGCTACGAGCGCGGGCTCGCGGCCGAGCTGGCCATTGTGTCGGATGACGCCCTTCTGCAACCGCTGAGAGACGTCGCCCGGGCAGTCGGTGTGACGGCTGTTGTCGGTATGCCGATTAGGCTGTCGGATAACTCGCCGGTCCTGATCGGTGCATTGGTGCTGGGAGCCGATGGTTCGCTTGGGGTCTACAGCAAGCAGCATCTGCATCCAGGGGAAGAAGTGGCGTTTGCACCGGGCGCCGGGGGTGAGCCCCTGACCATCGGGACAGACACGATTGCACTGGCGGTCTGCGCCGACTTTTCCCACGCCAGCCATGCCGCCGCTGCGGCGTGCCAGGGTGCAGGTGTCTACGCCGCAGGCGTGCTGATCTCGGAAAACGGCTACGTCGCGGATACTGCGTTGCTGCAAGGCTATGCCGCGCAGCACGCCATGGTGGTGTTGATGGCCAATCATGGTGGCGCGACAGGTGGCTGGGTGTCGGCAGGACGCAGCGCGATCTGGGCGTCGGACGGTTTGTTGATTGCCGCCGCCACCGGTACTGGCAGCCAGATGGTTGTGGCCCGGCGCAACAGCGAGGGCTGGAGCGGGGAAGTCGTCGCCGTGGAGCTGGCGTGATGGACTGCGCATGGCGTGCGGCCACGCCAGAGGACCTGGCCTTCGCCCGCCATCTGACCTGTAAAAACATGCTGCGTTACTACATTCGGCACGACCTGATGTGGCAGGACGAAGCGTTTGACGTGGCCTGGGCAGGGCGGGACAACCGCTTGCTGACAGGCGGCGATAAGTGGCTGGGTTATGTAAGCTTGAGCCGTGATGCCGGAGCGTTGTACATCCGCGAACTGCAAGTCGTCGAAGCGTTTCGCGGGCAGGGCATTGGTTCCTGGGCAATCGATCAGGTACTGTCAGTCGCGCACCAGGAGCGGCGACCGGCGTTACGCTTGACGGTTTTTGAAGATAACCCGGCGCGGGCGTTGTACGAGCGCAAAGGATTCACCGTGGTGGGTCAGGATGATTGTTTCCTGAGAATGCAGCTTGATATCAATCCATGACATTGCCGCAACGCGTTTGCGACCAGCCTTTCAAGATGAATTGAAACTTTTAATCTGATGCTTTCCGCTAGGTCTGCCAGATGCTTTTTGCTAAGGTGTCTGGCAACCCAATAAGACCATATCGCGAGGTGTCTGCTTGATTAGGGTGCTAGTAGTCGATGACCATGATCTCGTTCGTACAGGCATTACACGAATGCTGGCTGACATCGATGGCCTGCAAGTAGTCGGCCAGGCCGAGTCGGGTGAAGAATCCCTGCTCAAGGCGCGTGAGCTGAAACCCGATGTGGTGTTGATGGACGTCAAGATGCCGGGTATCGGCGGTCTTGAGGCCACTCGCAAATTATTGCGCAGTCATCCGGATATCAAAGTCGTCGCGGTGACCGTGTGTGAAGAGGACCCGTTTCCTACGCGGCTGTTGCAAGCCGGTGCGGCAGGATACCTGACCAAGGGGGCAGGTTTGCCGGAAATGGTCCAGGCCATTCGCCTGGTGTTCGCCGGGCAACGCTACATCAGCCCGCAAATTGCCCAGCAACTGGCGATCAAGTCCTTCCAGCCCACCAACGACTCGCCTTTCGATGCCCTGTCCGAGCGGGAAATCCAGATCGCGCTGATGATCGTCGGCTGCCAGAAAGTACAGATCATTTCCGACAAATTGTGCCTGTCCCCGAAAACCGTGAACACCTACCGTTACCGCATCTTCGAAAAACTTTCGATCAGCAGTGATGTCGAGTTGACGCTGTTGGCGGTGCGTCATGGCATGGTCGACGCCAGCCTCTGAAAATGACCGAAACCTTTGATCCGAGCGCCTTTCTGTCGACCGTTAGCGGTCGCCCCGGCGTGTACCGCATGTTCGACAGCGAAGCGCGGTTGCTTTACGTCGGCAAGGCGAAAAACCTCAAGAATCGCCTGTCGAGTTACTTTCGCAAGACCGGGCTTGCCCCCAAGACCGCCGCACTGGTCGCACGTATCGCCCAGGTTGAAACGACGATCACCGCCAACGAAACCGAAGCCTTGCTGCTCGAGCAGACGCTGATCAAGGAATGGCGCCCGCCCTATAACATCCTGCTGCGCGACGACAAATCCTACCCCTATGTCTTTCTCTCCGACGGAGAGTTTCCGCGCCTGAGCATTCATCGTGGTGCGAAAAAGGCCAAGGGCAAATATTTCGGTCCTTACCCCAGCGCCGGCGCGATCCGCGAAAGCCTGAGCCTGCTGCAAAAGACGTTTTTCGTTCGGCAATGCGAAGACAGCTATTACAAGAACCGCACCCGTCCTTGTCTGCAATATCAGATCAAACGCTGCAAGGCGCCCTGCGTTGGGCTGGTGGAGCCTCAGGTGTACGCCGAAGATGTGCGCCACTCGGTGATGTTTCTTGAGGGGCGCAGCAATGCGCTGACTGACGAGTTATCTGCCGGGATGGAAGAGGCGGCGATCAATCTGGAGTTCGAGCGAGCGGCCGAGCTGCGGGACCAGATTGCGTTGCTGCGTCGGGTCCAGGACCAGCAGAGCATGGAAGGCGGGACCGGGGACGTCGATGTGATCGCCGCGTTCGTCAACCCGGGCGGTGCCTGTGTGCACTTGATCAGCGTGCGGGGCGGGCGGGTGTTGGGCAGCAAGAACTTCTTCCCTCAAGTCGGTATTGAAGAAGACGTTTCTGAAGTCATGGCCGCGTTTCTCGGCCAATACTTCATCAGCAGCCCTGAACGCGACTTGCCCAGCGAGTTGATCGTCAATGTGGTCCACGATGACTTTCCAACACTGATCGCGGCCATCGACGAGTTGCGCGGTCGAGAACTGACCATCAGCCATCGCGTGCGTGGCACGCGAGCACGCTGGCAGCAATTGGCGGTGACCAATGCCGAGCAGGCGCTAAGTGCGCGCCTGGCGAATCGTCAGCACATTACGGCACGCTTCGACGCACTGGCCGAGGTGCTGAAGCTGGATGAGCCTCCACAACGCCTGGAGTGCTACGACATCAGTCATTCCAGTGGCGAGGCGACGGTGGCGTCCTGCGTGGTCTTCGGCCCCGAAGGCCCGATCAAGTCCGACTACCGCCGGTACAACATCGAGGGCGTTACGGCCGGCGATGATTACGCGGCGATGCACCAGGCGTTGACCCGACGCTTCAGCAAACTGAAGGACGGGGAGGGCAAGCTGCCGGATATCCTGCTGGTGGATGGCGGTAAAGGCCAGTTGTCCATGGCTCGCGACGTGCTCGATGAACTCGCCGTACCTGATCTGATCCTGCTCGGCGTGGCAAAAGGCGCGACGCGCAAGGCCGGTTTCGAAACCCTGTACCTGAACGACGCCGCGCACGAGTTCACCTTGCGTGGCGATTCTCCCGCGCTGCATCTGATTCAGCAGATTCGCGACGAAGCCCACAGATTTGCCATTACCGGGCACCGCGCCCGGCGTGGAAAAACCCGTCGGACGTCTACACTGGAAGGCGTCGCTGGCGTCGGTCCGACACGTCGGCGGGATTTGTTGAAACATTTTGGTGGATTGCAGGAGCTGTCTCGTGCAAGCATCGAAGAAATTGCCAAAGCCCCCGGGATCAGTAAAAAGCTCGCAGAGTTGATTTATGCAAATCTGCACAGCGAGTAGAATGCCCCCTCACCTCGTAGCCAGTTGTGCCGATGAATATCCCTAATCTGATTACCGTTCTACGCGTTCTGCTCATTCCGATCTTTATTTTGTTGTTCTACCTGCCTTACCACTGGAGCTTCCTGGCTTCCGCCTCGGTCTTCGCCTTTGCCGCCGCCACCGACTGGCTGGACGGGTACCTGGCCCGCCGCTTGGAACAAAGCACACCGTTCGGGGCTTTTCTCGATCCGGTTGCCGACAAGCTGATGGTCGCGGTTGCACTGGTACTGTTGGTGCAGGAACACGGAAACCTGTGGCTCACGCTGCCGGCTGCCGTGATCATCGGTCGCGAGATTGTCGTCTCGGCCCTGCGCGAATGGATGGCCGAACTGGGCGCGCGTGCCCACGTCGCCGTATCGAACCTTGGCAAATGGAAAACCGCCGCGCAAATGCTCGCGCTGGTGATCCTGCTGGCCAATCCCAAGGATTTCAGTTTCTGGGTCTTACTTGGCTACACCTTGCTGATGGTGTCGGCCGGCCTGACTTTGTGGTCGATGGTCCAGTACCTGCGGGCTGCCTGGCCACATCTGAAGACCGACGTTGAAAAGAAATAAAACTTTTTTGAATCAAAGGGTTGACGGGGCTTCTGGATTCTATAGAATGCGCCACACCAAGACGCGGGAATAGCTCAGTTGGTAGAGCACGACCTTGCCAAGGTCGGGGTCGCGAGTTCGAGTCTCGTTTCCCGCTCCAAGTTTGTACGCATTTGATGTCGCGCTACTAGATATCAAATGTTTTGAGGCCGAGTAGCAAAATGGTTATGCAGCGGATTGCAAATCCGCCTACGCCGGTTCGATTCCGACCTCGGCCTCCACTAATAAACAAGCTCCGTAGATCTATGATTTACGGAGCTTTTTTATTTGCAGTAGCCTGCAAGATTTAGTCTTGAAAAGGGTATTTGCGAACTTGCTTCACCGGGGCGGGATGTATATATTTCCACCTCTGCTGCACAGGCGTCAGAACTGCCAGATCGTTATTTGGCAAAACCTGGACGCTTCACCGCGCTACCGCCCGAATGGCGAAACTGGTAGACGCATGGGACTTAAAATCCCCCGCTCGTAAGGGCGTGCCGGTTCGATTCCGGCTTCGGGCACCATATATATCAAGGGTTTGCGAGCGAAAGCTGAGCAAACCCTTGTTCGTTTCTGGTCCGCAATTATTGACTTGCCCCGCAATTCACTTGGTTCGCGAGACGTTTTCTCCCTTTCGGCTACAGATGTATTGCTCGGTCATTACACGGTCGTATGTCCAGGCTGATCCCTGACCTGCAAAATTTCGAAAAATTTGATTTGTGGAGTTCCTGCCGCACTGAATCCTGAGCGTAGGAGAGCGACTGTTGGTCGGATAAAGATGTATCCGGGTTTTATGAGGCTGTATTTTTTTTGGCGTTTTTAGAGGCTTTTAAAAACAATAGGTTGCGATGTAAATATTTGTATGTTTGTAACGGCGATTATTTGTTGACGATCGATTTTTATCAGACTTAAGTCTGATTTTCGAACACCCGGAGCCTGGGACACACGACGGGTGACCGGTGTGATCCCGGGTTTCCTGCTATTAATCAATGATCTGTCGTTCGAGTGCTAATCCTTTCGGGAGCGCGTCATGAATCCGTTCATTCGTATCTGCATTGTCGACGACCACCCGTTGTTGCGTGAGGGCGTTGCCAACATACTGAAAAGACGGGCGGACCTGCAGGTCGTGGAGCAGGGCGCCAACGCGGATGAGGCCAGGGAAATTGCCCAGAGGGCGCGTCCGGATGTGATGCTGATGGACGTCAATATGCCGGGTGATGTTTTCGCCGCGGTGCGGTTCATTTCCACTGAACTGTCGGATGTGAAGGTACTGATGCTCACGGTTTCAGAGTCCGAAAACGACGCCTTTTTGGCGCTGGAGGCCGGCGCGCTCGGGTATGTGTTGAAAGGTGTCAGCGGGCCGGAACTGGTCTTGGCGATCCGGTTGGTTGCCAAGGGGCAGACGTATATCACCCCTGATTTTGTCAACAAATTGCTGAGTAACTTCAAGACACACGCAGCGGAGATTCACACGTTTGATCTGACCCTGCGCGAGGAGCAGGTTATTTATGAAGTCTCCAAGGGCCTGACCAATAGAGAGGTTGCGTCAAAGTTGTTGATCAGCGAAAAAACCGTCAAGCACTACATGACCTGTGTGATGCAGAAACTGCATGCCCGAAATCGTGTCGAAGCGGTCGCGGCCCTACGGTATTACAGGGAGCGCGAAGCTCTCGGGCGATTTCACATAGGCGTAGGGAAAACATCAGTCGATGCCCGGACCCGCTTCTGACTAAAGTTTGAACTGTGCATTGACCGACGTCCCTGAGTTACAAGAGTCGATACTGAACAACCCGCCCAGCGATTCAACGCGATAACGCAAACCGGCGAGCCCCAATCGGGTTCTGCCGGATGTATCGAGTTGCATGGCGTCCGCCGCCATACCCGGACCACTGTCCCTGACGCTGATGTTTAATACCTGATCAATGTATTGCGCCTGGATGACCTGGCCCTCGCCGTTGGCATGACGGTAAGCATTGTTGAGGGTTTCCTGGACAAAACGGTACAAACAGAGTTTGAGCGGCAGCGGCGTGGCCTCTGGTAGCGGCCCCAGGGCGAGGGTGACCCTGGTGCCGGTGCGTTGCTCATGCCGTTGCGCCACTAGCTGCAACTCTTCCACCAGGCTCAGGTCGTTGATTTCCGGAAGTGCCAGACCTCGTGATAAATCGCGGACCTCCCGCAATGCGTCGGTGGCGGCACCACGAATGGTTTCCAGCGCCTCCTGATCGACAGCCGGACCGTTATCGGCCAACTCGTCGAGCCAGATCAGAATCAAGGTCAATAACTGCGCCGGCCCATCGTGCAGGTCTGCACCAATGCGCCGCAAGTTGAGTTCGTTGATCCGGGAAAACTCCTGGGTCGCCGTCGCCATCTTGCGCTGGAGTGCGGCGTTGCTGATACGCAGGCGAGTTTGCTCCAACAGCCGTAAGCGCAGTGCCACTTGCTGTTGCTCGATAATCTTGTCGCCGCGTCGCACGATGAAAAAAAGCAGCGTCAGCATTGCCAACGTCGCTGCGCCAACGACCATCCATACCTGCTGTCGGACGCGGTTGATTTCACGCTCCAGGCTTTCGGCCCTTTCATAAAACTCGCCCACCGCGATCACTTTCCTGGTGTTGAAATCCCGCAGGGGGGCGTAGATCTCATAGAGCGGCAGGTTGAGCTTGCGCTCGAACTCGTTTTCATCCTGGCTCAGCTCTTCAAGGTCGGTGACCACGTTTCCCTTAAGCGCCTCGGAAATCTCGTCTGTTGGGAAGACGCGATTGGTGATGGCTTTATTCGTGCTGTAGACGACCGTGCCATCCGCTCGCCAGATCTTGATCGAGACAATGTGCTGGTTTAGCGAACTGTTTTCCATGAGGCGGTCCAGGGATTTGACACTTTCCTCCGAGAGGCTTTCGCCCCGCCCCATCTCCTGCACATAGGGCTCCAGAAACGCTTCCATGTAGTGGGCGCCTGCTTCTGCCGCGCTTTGCACCGCAGCACTTTCTATTCGTTGGCTCACCAGTTTGCCGACGAAGAACATGGTCAGCCCCAGGATCACCGCAGCGGCAATGACAAATTGGGCCGAGCGACTCAGCTTGCGCGCCTGGGCCTTTATCCGGGTGCGCCAAGTTCCCTTGCGAGCCACATCGGAACCAGCGGCTGGTCCGACCAAAGTCTCAGTCTCGTCCGCTATGAAAGTCTCGTTTTTTGATTCGACTTTTGCATCTTTTTCCATCGGGTTGGTTCCCTGAACATAGTGATATGTCGGCTGGAAATCCCTGCAACTCAAAGTACGTCTGGAGATTGCCATGTATGAGCTAAAGCGCTTCACCCTGAATCAAAAAGATATTTCGTTTCTTGATCAGCAGGTTTCTTTTCCGACCATTCATGTCGTCGGTTACAACACCGCTGGAGATCCGCTCTACGGCTATCAGGGCTCGGATGGTAGTGTCCATGTGCTCGGTGTGCTGGGAAGTTTCAATCCGCTTGACGTGCCTCTTGGTGAAGCCATCTGGTACAACGGTGCCCGCGACCCGATCGGCTTGCGCAACGTCTCGGGGCACTTCAATAATATGACCCTGGATGGGCAGGCCTGGGGCAGTTTCGGCCAGAACTTCATACGCCTGACCCATTCGGACTACACACACTATGTCCAGCAGAACCTGAGCAATTCCGCATTGACGGGGGCGGGTGTCCCTGTGGGCGCCACGCCCATGATTGACAGTAGTTCACTGTATGGCGATCCGACAGCTTCACTGGTGGACTACACGCCACGGATGATCAGCCAGACCATCGTCAGTGGCGGAGTGACGTTTACCACCGATGCCAACGGGCATATACAGCACACTGCCACGGGCGTTGCGATCGTCACGGATCCGGGAATCCTGGGTACCATTGGCGAAGTCGATACCACGTCGCCGGACTCCGGCCAGTACTACATCCGCAACCAGAATACTGTCGCCGGCGACCCGTCGACCACGGGCTGGTTCACCCTGTTTGGACAGTTCTTTGATCATGGGCTGGACTTCATCAACAAGCCCAATCAAAACGCCACGATCACTATTCCCCTTGCGCCGGACGACCCGCTGTACGGTTCGATCGGTCCGGATGGGCAGCCTGTGTACTCGATCAAGGTACACCGGGCCTCCGTCAGCGAAGTGGACGGGCAGGGACAGGCGCAGTACGTCAACCTCGACTCGCCCTACATCGACCAGAACCAGACTTATGGCTCCAATGACGCGGTGACGCAATTGCTGCGTCAGTGGGTGGCGGATCCAAATCATCCAGGACAGTTCATTGCTGGCGCAGCGCTGTTCGATGGCACCACCTTGAGTGACGACGCGGCCTGGACCCTCAATGGCGTGTTGACCCACCAGACTTTGCCAACCCTGAGCGAACTGCGCGCCCATGTGCAGGCAACCGGCCGTGACGATCTGACCTGGGATGACATCAGCAATTTCCGAGTGCGTGATGCCAATGGTCATGTGTTGGACGCAGACCCCGGCACTCCCGGCGTGCAAGCGGTGTACACCCGTGAGGCGATCCTTCTGGATATGAATCCGCACTTCGATGATTTGCATATCGACCAAGCGAAACTGATGTCTCTGGATGCGCATATCACCAGTATTACCTTCGACGCGAACAACCCCTTCGGGATGGTCATCAATTACGATAATTCCGGACCGAAAAACCTGTTCAGTTTTGTCAATTTTGCCGACTTCTCCATCAGTGCCACTGCGGGCAGTGCCGATTACGCGGTGGCCAACGAACTGCTGCTGCAATCGGTGGGTGACCACTACATTGCCGGTGACGGCAGGGTCAACGAAAACTTTGGCCTGACCGCGATCCATCACGTCTTCCATGAAGACCACAACGTACAACTGATCAATCTGCAAAACGAAGTGCTGGCACAGACTGACGTTAACGTGCGTCACAACTGGCAGGTGCAGGTCAGCAATGGCAGTGGTGGTTTTTATACCGATGCCAACGGCAATTTCACCCAGGCGGATGGCCTGACGGTGTCCTGGGACCAGGACAAGTTGTTCTACGCCGCCAAACTGACCGTGGAAATGGAATACCAGCACGTTGCGATTGACCAGTACGCCCGGCTGATCACCCCGGATTTGCCAGAGTTCGTGACTTATGACTCGGGCATCAACGCCAATATTTCGCTCGAGTACGGCCAGGCAGCGTTCCGTTTCGGTCACTCGCAACTGCGCGAAACCATCGATGCCCTGGAGAAAAATGCCAGTGGCGGTTATGACCTGACCGGTGCGATCACCCACTATGCGCTTGAGCAGGCGTTCCTCAATCCCGGCGGTTTTGCCGAGGTAGGGCCGACGGCCATTGCCTTGGGCATGACCCGGCAGATCAGCAATGAGATCGACGAATTCGTCACCCCGGCCTTGCAACAAGGCCTGCTGGGTCAGCCGCTGGACCTGGCGACCATCAACCTGGCTCGTGGTCGCGACTTGGGCCTGCCTACCCTGAACCAGGCGCGTCAGCAGATTCACGATGCGCTCATCGAGGAAAGGGCGTCACCGGCAGGCGCGCAGCATCACACGAACCTGATCGTGGATGGCTTGACGCCCTATACCAGTTGGAGTGACTTCGCCAACAACATGATTCACCCCGAATCATTGGTGAACTTCATCGCTGCCTATTCATTTGATGGTGACGTGGCCCATGCCCAAGCCATCATCGATGCCGATACCTCGGGTGTTACCACCAACTATGCCGGGGGCAGCGTCACGGCTGAAGAGGCGGCCTACTTCCTTTCCGGTGCGGCAGATGCCAACGGCAATCATGTGGCCGGTTACGACGGCTACAACGCGATTGATCTGTGGATCGGTGGCCTCGCGGAAAAACACGTCTACACCGGGCAACTGGGCACCACCTTCAACGCTATCTTCGAGGATCAGATGGAACGGTTGATGGATGGCGACCGTTTCTATTACCTGTTCCGCCTCGACCTCGGCTTGCCGGCGATGACCAACCTCAACGAACAGGTAGTGACCGAGCAATTCAAGGACATCATTGAACGCACCACCGATGCCCGGCACCTGGCCGGTGATGTATTCGGTTACGCCGACAGCTACATCGAACTGAGCAACACCGACTCCGGCGCCAGTGCGACTGCATACAAGAGCGAACACAAATACGGCACGCTGATTGCGGCGAACCATGTCGGCGTTTACTCAACCGGTGGCACGGGCGGGATTGGCGGTAACGGCTTGCTGGTCAGCCTGACCAATCCGGAAACGCATACCGCTCAAACCTATATCCGTGACTACCGTCCGGACCAGGGCCTGAACCCTGACGGCACTGCGGCAGTGGGCTACAACTCGCACGAAGTATTGTCTGGCACCGACTACAATGACTGGCTCGACGCTGGCGATGGCGACGATACGATCTATGGCGAAGGTGGCGATGACATCCTCGATGGCAAGGCCGGTGCCGACCATATCTATGGCGGTGACGGCAACGATGTGATCTACGGCGGTGATATCGAAGACTTCCTCGATGGCGGTGAAGGGGACGACACCATCTATGCCGGGACCAGCGCAGGTGCCCTCGATGTGGTGATTGGCGGAAACGGTAACGATCACCTCTACGGTGAAGCCGGGATCGACGAGTTGTACGGTGGCGCCGGCAATGACTACATCGATGCCGGCGGCGACACTGATCTGGTGCATGGCGGAGACGGTAACGACGAGATCTACGGTGGCGACGGCCCGGACATTCTGTTCGGTGAGGACGGCGATGACATCATTTCCGGCGGTTCCACGGGTGACCAGGAGTTCGGAGGTGTCGGTGACGACATTCTGTTGCCTGGCCTGGGTGGCGCTCCGGGTCAAGGCGACGGCGATGAAGCCATTGGCGATGTGGGCTTCGATATCGCGGCCTTCAGCGATGTGAACATTGCCCTGGATGCGGCCGCAGACCTTAACAACCAGAACATCGTGGCGGCGCCGGGCACTGCTGTGCTGTTCCAGCCGTTCAACGCCTTGCTGACAGACATTGAGGGTTTGATCGGTTCACGCTTCAGTGATAGCCGCCCAAACACGACGACCCCGGCCAACCATCTGGCGGGCCTGATCGGTAATGCCACGGAAAACTGGTTGATTGGCGGCAGTGGCAATGATGTCTCCCAAGGTAACGGCGGTAATGACGTGATCGTCGGTGACTCGATCAAACTCGCCGATCTGAATCACTTGCTCGCCAGTCAGGGGTTTGCCCAGCACTTTACTGGCCTGCAAGCGACCCGTCCGGACTTCATTCTGGGTGACAACCACGCAGCCCCAGGCACGGCCGACGGCGCAGCCGATGAAGCGCTGTACAGTGGCAATTTTGCCGACTACAGCATCACCAAGTTCACTGACACCCGGCCGGGCGGCGAGTTGATCACGGCGTTCAAAGTGGTGGATTTACGGGTCGGCGCGGCGAATGTCGATGGCACCGATATAGTGACTGGCATTGAAAAACTGCGTTTCGCCGACCGCACCGTCAACCTGAACATCACCAACAGTCTGCCAACCGGCAATGTGGTGCTGTCGGGGTTTGCTACTGCGCCAACCACACCTGGCCGTCCGGTGCCAGCTCAATACCGGCTGACCGCCAATACCTCGACCATACAGGACGCCGACGGCTTGCCTGGGCCAAGTGGGTTCAGCTTCCAATGGCAAGCACTGGTGGGCGCGGCCTGGATCAGTATTGCCGGGGCGAATGCCTCGACCTTTGCGCCCACCTCGGAGCAGTTCGGCCAGCAGCTACGGGTCCTCACCACTTACACCGACAACAACGGCACAGTGGAACAACTGACATCCGACCCTTCGGAAGCGGTAGGGCGCTTCATCGAAGGCACCAACTTCTTCGGCAATACGCTCAATGGCACCAACTATCAGGACATCCTGATGGGCTATTCGGGCAACGACGTCCTTAATGGTGGCCTGGGCTCCGACTTGCTCGACGGCGGCAGCGGTAACGACACGATGCGGGGGAACGCCGGTAACGATATCTACAGGGTGGATGCCAATGGCGATACGGTTCAGGAAAATCTGAGCGAAGGCACCGACACGGTCATGTCCTCGGTCAGCTACACCCTGGGTGCCAACGTCGAGAACCTGACATTGCTGGGGTCGAACAACAGTAACGGCACGGGTAACGGGCTGGACAACGTCATCCACGGCAATACCGGTAACAACCAACTTGGCGGCATGGCCGGCAACGACTCCGTCTTTGGTGAGGCAGGCAACGATACGCTGCTGGCATCGCTGAACGACGGCAACGACCAGTATGACGGCGGCGCGGGTACCGACACCTATGACTTATCGGCCACATCGGCGTCGGCCACGGTCGATTTGCTCCTCGGCACGTCAACCAGCACCCAGACCGGCAACGACTCCCTGACCGGCATCGAGAACGTCACCGGTAGTTCCGGCAATGATCACATCCAGGGCGACGGCGCGAATAACCTGCTGCAGGGCCAGGGCGGTGATGACTGGATGGATGCTGGCAGCGGTGACGACGTGCTGATTGGTGGGCAAGGCATTGACAGCCTGTTTGGTGGCCTTGGCAACGACACCTTCCGGGCGTCGGCCAATGACGGCAATGACAGCTACGACGGTGGTGGCGACACCGATACCTACGACCTGTCAGGGACCTCGGCCAACGCCACGGTCAACTTGTCTGCTGGCCTGGCGAGCAGTTCGCAAACCGGTAGCGACACCTTGAGCGGCATCGAGAATGTTCTCGGCAGCAACGGCACCAACAGCTTGACCGGCAATAACGCCAACAATGCCCTGACCGGGCAAGGCGGCGTCGACACCCTCAGTGGTGGAGATGGCGCAGACACGCTGACAGGCAATGGCAACCGCGACATTTTGACTGGTGGGGCGGGGGCGGACATCTTCAAGTTCAGCGCCATCAATGATTCGGGCACTTCGACCGCAAGCCGCGATGTGATCACCGACTTTGCGCAGGGAGCTGACCACATCGATCTGTCTCAGATCGATGCCCGGACCTCCGGCGCAGGTTCCGCCGGTAATCAGGACTTTGCCTTCCTCGGCGAGTGGAATGGTGTCGGCACTGAGTTCAGTAACCAAGCGCAATTGAAGTACCACTTCGCCAATGTCGGCGGGGTTGATCACACGTATGTGGAGGGCAATGTCAACAACGGTAATGGCGCTGATTTCCAAATCGATCTGGTCGGGCATGTCGCCCTGACAGCGAGCGATTTCGTCGGCGTGGCGTAAGGCTTAAAACCAAAAACGGCGCCCTCCTTTGAAGAGTGGCGTCGTTTTTTTATGGGGGTTCGGCTAGACCAGCTTTTTCCGCCATCAAACAATCTTTGGCGCAATTCGCTACTGCCCGGCTGCATGCGCTGCGGGGAACCGGTAAATTTCGACACGCTGCCTGAAACGGGCTTTACTGGAACAAAGCGTGCGGATTATCGAGGGCTGCGTGTTCTCGGCAGCCGGTACTGGCTGGATGCCGGGTCCACATCTACGCCCGTCGAGGTTGAGGACCAGCCCATGTCCCGGTTCCTCTGCGCCATGTTTTTCGCGTTGCTGCTAGTCGGCTGCGCCACCACGCGCATGCCCCACGACTTCAGCGAGGCGATTCCCGCCAGCGAATCGGCTTTCGGGCGCTCGATCCATATTCAGGCTGCCGCGCATGAGGGGCGCTCGGGTTTTCGTTTGCTGCCCAACAGCAGTGAAGCCTTCCGGGCGCGCGCCGAGTTGATCCGCAATGCGCAGAAATCCGTCGATCTGCAGTACTACATTGTGCATAACGGTCTCAGCACCCGGGCACTGGTCAATGAAATGCTGCTGGCTGCCGATCGCGGCGTACGGATACGTATCCTGCTTGATGACACCGCCACCGACGGCCAGGAAGAAGTCATCGCTACCCTGGCGGTGCACCCGAACATCCATATCCGCGTCTTCAACCCTTTGCATCTGGGGCGCAGCACCGTGGTGACTCGGACCATGGGCCGCTTGCTTGATCTTTCCCAACAACACCGACGCATGCACAACAAACTGTGGCTGGCTGACAACAGTGCAGCCATCGTCGGTGGGCGCAACCTGGGGGATGAATATTTCGACGCCAAGCCCGATCTCAACTTTACCGACATGGACCTGCTTTGCATCGGACCGGTCGCCGAGCAATTGGGACACAGCTTCGATCAGTACTGGAACAGCGCCTTGAGCCAATCGATCAGTGACTTCCAGATCAACAAGCCGACAGCACAGGACTTGCGCGAGAGCCGTCAACGTCTGGAGCAGTCGCTCCAGTCCTCACGTACCGAGCACAGGGCTTTGTACGACCATCTCATGACCTACCAGACTCGGCCGCAATTCGAGGCGTGGCGCAAGCAGCTGATCTGGGCCCATGGCACGGCGATGTGGGATGCTCCGAGCAAGGTCCTGGCTGACGGCGAACCGGCACGCGCGTTATTGATGGCCACACAACTGCGGCCTGAACTCGATGGCGTCAGCAACGAGCTGATCATGATGTCGGCCTACTTCGTCCCGCAAAAGTCGGGCATGGACTATCTCCTGGGGCGTGCCGATGCTGGCGTTGATGTGCGCCTGCTGACCAATTCACTGGAAGCCACCGATGTCCCGGCGGTGCATGGCGGCTATGCACCGTATCGCAAGACGTTGCTAGAACATGGCGTGAAACTCTATGAGCTGCGGCGTCAGCCGGAAGATACCGGCCGCAGTTCTTCGTTTGGACTCAGTGGTGGCTCGGACTCCAGCCTGCACACCAAGGCCATGATCCTGGACAGGCAGAAAGTGTTCATCGGTTCGTTCAATTTCGACCCGCGTTCACTGTTCTGGAACACTGAAGTCGGAGTGCTGGTCGACAGTCCAGAACTGGCCGGCTACGTGCGCCAGGCGGCGCTTGATGGCATGGCGCCGGCCATGAGTTACCAGGCCCGACTGGAAAACGGCGAAGTCGTCTGGCTCACCGAGGACGACGGCCGTCAACATACCTTGCGCAAGGAACCCGGCGGCAAATGGCGCAGCTTCAAAGCCTGGCTCAGCGACAAGGTCGGCCTGGAGAAGATGCTCTGAATCGATACCCGGAGTCCCCCCTGGTCTCATCGTGCAATAGGAATTTACAAAGAACCCTTTCGATAAGGGTGACGTGATCAAGCTGGAAGTCTTCTGACGTTTTTGCCTGCACCTGCCTGAATCCGGCGCCTGCCAGCGATGGTTGTTAAGGATAACGCGGGTGAGCTGGATGAACGCGGCGCACTGGAGTCCATCGCCAGCAGGCTGGCTCCTACAGTAGTTTCCCGGGATCGTGCGAAGAACTTTATTTTTGAGCGTGATGAATGACACAACGAAATTTTTTGCTGTTGGCTTTGTTGTTCATGTTTTTGACAGGTTGCACGACGATGCCACCCAAGGATCAGGACAATCTCTGCAACATTTACCGTGAGTATCCCGACTGGTACGAGGACTCGCTGGAAATGCAGAGTGAATATGGGACACCACTGCATGTGGCCATGGCGATCATGAAGCAGGAAAGCAGCTACGTGGCGGACGCATTGCCGCCGCGTGACTACCTGCTCTGGGTGATCCCCTGGGGGCGAGTCAGTTCGGCCTATGGTTATGCGCAGGCTCAGGACCCGGTGTGGGGTGAGTACAAGGACAGTACCGGCAACGGCGGTTCACGTGACAGTTTCGACGACGCGATCATGTTTATCGGCTGGTACACCACGGGCACGCAACGCCAGCTCGGAATCTCCAAATGGGACACCTACAATCAGTACCTGGCTTATCACGAGGGGCGTGGGGGCTTTAGCCGCAATTCCTATCGCAGTAAACCGTGGCTGATGCAGGTTGCCCAGAAAGTGCAAAAGCAATCGGAGATTTACAACGCCCAACTCAAGCAGTGTCGTCAGGCGCTGGAAGATGATCGCAGTGGGTGGTTCTAGCGCGGTAAAGACTTCGCTCACGGGTGTTATGCGGGATCAAGGGCCTGCCTTGCGACGATCGCTGCCGGTCGGGTTGCCGGTGTTGATCAGCCTTCTTTCCTGCAACACGTTTTCCAACGCCTGGCGGTCTGACGGGGTCAATTGATGCTCTCGCTCCTTGAGTTCCAGCAGGATCGGGGTGGACCACTGGCGGTAGGTTTGTTCGGCACTACGATTGAGTGACATGCGTTTTCTCCTTGATCAGGCTCCTGCCAATTAAGGCGCCGCAGTTCGATACGCAAGAGACCCTAGTCGACGTACCCTGTTCTCGCCAATGCGTTACATCGTACGCCCATTTCCCCAGATGCCCGCAGCGGCAGTTCGCTGCACATAATCGCTGAAGTCGCGCGCCGGTCGTCCCAGTGCCCGCTGCACGCCATCGGTCACCGGTGTGTTGCGGCCGTCGAGCACGGTGGTGAAGAGGTACAGCACCAGATCGATCAACGCCGGGGGAAGTTGTTCCTGTTCCATTGCCTGTCGATAGGCGAGCGCCGGTACGGCCACGAATTCGATGTTGCGATGAGTGGCTCGGGCAATCTCGGTCACGGCGTCGGCAAAGGTCAACGCCCGAGGACCGGTCAATTCATAGAGCTGGTGTGTGTGCCCGGGCTGGGTCAATGCGGCGACGGCGCACTCTGCTATGTCGTCTGCATCGACAAAGGGTTCGGCGACCTGGCCGACGGGGAGTGCCAGTTCACCTTGCACTATGGGTTCAAGAAAGTGCGCCTCGCTGAAGTTCTGGCAAAACCAACTGGCCCGCAGAATCGTCCAGTCAATCCCGCTGTCCTGTACGACACGTTCGGCCTGTTGCGCTTCGACTTCGCCGCGCCCGGATAACAAAACCAGTTTGCGCACTCCGCTTTTCACCGCCAGGTCGGTGAAAGCCTGGATGGTTTCAACGGCGCCTGGAACGGCGAGATCGGGCTGGAAGGATATGTAGACCGCATGAACACCCTCGATTACCGCGTCCCAGGTCGATCGATCTTCCCAGTCGAAAGGAGGATTCGCATCGCGGGAACCCTGGCGAACGGGCAGGCCGGCCGTTTCGAGTCGTTGAGTGATTCGCCGTCCGGTTTTGCCGGTGGCGCCGAGGACCAACAGGGTTTGCTGAGCGGTGTTCATCGCGTTCATCTCCATCGGTTAATGTGAGTAATACTCACGTTTATAAGATGATAGATCCTCATGTTTGTGCGTCAACCCTCAGGGTCGAATTGCCCGACGTGTGGGCATCAGTTGTTTGGCATGGGGATGGGCGATGCTAAGGTGAGTACATGTCACGTTATTGATCGGGAAATTCACTCGTGCGCAAAAAGCCCCCTGAAGCCCAGGAACAGCCTGTTGCAGAAGCTGTTCGGCGTAATCCCATGCAAAAGCGCAGTCGCGAGCGTCAGGAGCGGATTCTGGCCGCCGCGACTCAATTGATTGCGGACAAGGGCAGCGATCAGCTCAAGATGAGTGAAATCGCCGAGCGCGCCGAGATCTCCATCGGTTCCCTTTATCAGTATTTTCCCGACAAGAGCGCCGTCATTCGAACGCTCGCCGAACGCTACAACGCTGAGAGCCGTCGTTGCATTGCACAGGCATTGGAGGCTGTGGAGGATGCCCAGGGGTTGCAGGCAGCCTATTCGCAGTTGCTCGACCTGTATTACGAGATCGTGATGGCGACACCGGTGATGCGTGACATCTGGTCCGGCATGCAGGCCGACAAGCAGTTGTTGCAGCTGGAGCTGGAAGAGAGCCGGGTGGCCGGAGCGCTGCTGGCCCAGGCCATGCTTCGCGTATATCCGCAAAGCGATGAGCTGAAGGTCAGGCAATCCGCGTTTTTGATCTGGCACCTGGGCGAGGCGACCATGCGCTTGGCGGTCACTTGTACGCCAGAGGAAGGGCGCGCGCTGGTCGAGGCGTTCAAGCGCATGTCCCTGCGCGAGGTCATGGAGCCAGCGTGCAGGGACATCTCATCGCAGTAGAAGCTGCCTAGACGAAAGGTTGGCCGGCAAATCCCCGTGGCAGTCGTTGCAGGCCGGCCATCGCGGTCAGTCGTTCGGTCCAGGCTGAACGCCAGTTGTCGGCGGTGTGCACGGCTTTGGCTTTGCGTGCTGCGCGGCGGGCGGCGTTGCGTTCAGCCTTGCGGGCTTCTTTGTAGGCGTCGGTGTTTCGGCAACTTCTGCATTTCACCCGATTGAGTTCGCGGGTCGATACCAGGTTGTTGCCGTGGTGACCGCAGGCCAGGTGCCCGCTGACTTTGAAATGAGTGACCATTGGAACGTCTCCTTGGTGACGTGTGATCGGTTGACCCCACGTGAGCGGTGACGTTCGATTGATTTTGCGCAACAAAAAATCCCGGCACGAGGTCGGGTTGCAAGAGAGGGTGAAAACTCGGCAGGCAGCCAGCTATCCGGAGGCGTCAGTGCCACCGGTCATGCTGCCCGAATCGGGCCTGTCCTCGTACCGCGAATCCGTGGCGGATCATCTGAACCGAGGCAGAGGCCGGTCGACAGGCTGGAGAGAAGACAGCGTGTGCCGGATCAGCGGCGTGTCCTTCTCGATGTCGTTCAGGCGATCACGAATTCTGAGGGCGGTGGGGTGTCCGCCTTGATGATCGACCCAGTCGGCGATTTCTTTGCAGGCCGCAGCCAGGCGCGCCTGACGGGAGTCGAGCAAGGTGAGCAGGGTGGTGATGGACTCTTTTTCGGACATGGGAGACACCTCCGTTCAAGAAACCTGGTGTGGCAGCAAAAAGCCCGCCTGGAGCGAGCTTTCTGCCGTTGGGGTCGCTGTTCCTTCAGCCATTTCAGTATAGACCCGTTAAAAAATGGTGGCAGGCCCTCAACCTTGTCGGGCTGTCACTTGTGATTTGGCGTTCAACTGCCGGCAAACACGCTGAGCGTCTTCTTCAGTGTCGTAGCCATCTCCGATAAAACCTTGGGTGCGGGTATCGGCGATGCGATACCAGACCGCGGCATCCGGAGGCAGATGGTCATTTTCACCCGCACGGCGGCCATGAATGATGATCTTGTTGCAACGCTTCACGACGAAAATGTCTTCCATGGCGTCTCCGCAGCGGATTCGTGTTCAGTTCAACTATAGAAGTCATTGGTGATCGTGCAAAAAATAGGCAGGTCAATTCGTCGGTTCAGGCGCGGCGGGCATTCTTTCAAGGAAGATCGCCAGCCCGACCTCTTCGGCCGATAGCCCCTTGCGCGCTCTGGTCCTTGGCAGTTGCGCCAGGTCGCCGAGAACAAAGCCATCCAGCACCGCCGGGTGGATATAGCATTTGCGGCACACCGCCGGGGTATTGCCGAGTTGCCTGGCCACATTCTTGACCATGTCCACCAGGTGCCGCCTGGCGTCCGTTTCGGGCTCCCACTGCAGTTTGCGCAACATCGCCAGAGCCAGGACGCTGCCGGCCCAGGTGCGGTAATCCTTGGCGGTGAAGTCGGCGCCGGTGAGCGTTTGCAAATAGCTGTTGATGTCGGATGAACTGACGGTGTGCCGGTCTCCGTTTTCATCCAGGTACTGGAACAGGTTTTGCCCGGGAATGTCCTGGCAGCGTTTGATGATCCGCGCCAGTCTCCGGTCTTTCACGGTGATCTGGTGCTCGACGCCACTTTTGCCGCGGAACTGGAACAGGATGGCACTGCCGTTGATCTCTACATGGCGGCTGCGCAAGGTCGTCAGGCCGTAGGAGCGGTTTTCCCGGGCATATTGGCTGTTGCCGATTCGGATCAACGTCGTGTCCAGCAAAGTGATGACCGTGGCCATGACTTTGTCGCGACTGAACCCCGGTGCCGCCAATTCGGCCTCCAGTCGCTGGCGCAGTTTCGGCAAGGCCAGGCCGAACTCACGCAGGCGCAAGTACTTGTCAGCGTCGCGCACCTCCCGCCAGCGCGGATGATAACGGTATTGTTTGCGACCCCGGGCATCCCGACCGGTGGCCTGCAGGTGCCCGCATGGATCGGTGCAGATCCACACTTCGGTATAGGCCGGCGGCACCGCGAGTGCGTTGAGGCGTTTGATTGCCTCCGGGTCGGTGATGCGCTGGCCCGCCGGGTCGAAATAGGCGAATTTTCCACGCAGTTTCCGGCGGGTGATGCCCGGCTGGGTGTCATCGACATAATGCAGGTCAGGCGGCAGTTCATCGAGCATGACAGGCGTCCTGGGCGAGGAATCACGGGGCGTTACAGCCATGGACCGCGCCCCGCTGCAGTCGTGCCGACGGATTTACGCCAGCACCGCGACCGCTTTGATTTGTGCCCAGAGTTGCTGGCCAGGGTGGATGTTCAGGTGATCGCGGGAATAACGCGTGATCCGCGCCAGCAGCGGCGTGCCGGCGGCGTCCAGGCGAATCAGCACATGGGCGGCGTTGTCGGCGTTCATTTCACTGACCACGGTGACCGGCAGGCGATTGAGAATGCTGCTGTGCCCGGCACTGTGCAGGTTCAGGCTGACATCCCGTGCCTGGACCTTGCAGCGCAGTGCCTGGCCTGCATCCATGGGCGTATGCGGTACCCGAATGTTGAGGCTGGTGCCGGGCAATTGCAGGCTCAGCAATTGATAGTCGGCGTCATAGGCGCTGACACGACCTTCGATCACCACACCGGCGTCGTCCCCCATGGCCAGAGGCAAGTCGAGGCGCGCCAGGGTCTGGCCGATCGGACCGCTGGCCAGTGCCTTGCCGTTGCTGAGCAACACGATATGGTCGGCCAGCCGCGCGACTTCATCCTGGGAGTGGCTGACGTACAGCACCGGAATCTCGAGTTCGTCGTGCAGCCGCTGCAGGTAAGGCAGGATTTCACTTTTGCGTTGGGCATCCAGCGCGGCCAGGGGCTCGTCCATCAACAACAGTTTCGGACTGGTGAGCAAGGCGCGGGCGATGCCGACACGCTGTCGCTCGCCGCCCGAAAGGTGTTGCGGATGGCGGTCCAGCAAGTGACGGATGCCGAGCAATTCGCTGGCGTGGGCCATGTCGACCCGCCGCTGCGACTTAGGGATGCGCTTGAGGCCGAACTCCAGGTTGGCCAGCACCGACAGATGAGGAAACAGGCTGGCTTCCTGGAACACGTAGCCCAGCGCGCGTTTGTGCGGCGCAACGAAAGCCTTGTTGGCGCTGTCTTGCCAGACTTCATCGTTGACCTGGATAAAACCCTGATCGGCCCGTTCCAGGCCGGCGATGCAGCGCAGGCAAGTGGTCTTGCCCGAACCGGAATGACCGTAAAGTGCGGTGACGCCACGGCCCGGCAGTTGCAGGTCGACGTCCAGGGCGAAGCCCGGGTAATCCAGTTTCAGGCGCATGTGAATCATCGGTCAGCTCCAGCCCGCTTTGGTTTTCCGGCTGGAATACAGCGCCAGCAAGACGACAAACGAGAACACCAGCATCGCCCCGGCCAGCCAATGGGCTTGGGCGTATTCCATGGCTTCGACGTGATCGTAGATCTGCACCGAGACCACGCGGGTCTTCTCGGGAATGTTGCCACCGATCATCAGCACCACGCCGAACTCGCCGACGGTGTGGGCGAAACCGAGAATGGCGGCGGTAATGAAACCAGGGCGGGCCAGGGGCAGCGTCACGCTGAAAAAGGTGTCCCAGGGATTGGCCCGCAGCGTTGCGGCCACTTCGAGCGGGCGCGTGCCAATGGCGGAAAAAGCGTTTTGCAGCGGCTGAACGACAAAGGGCATCGAATACAACACCGAGCCAATGACCAGACCTGCAAAACTGAAGGTGAGGGTGCCAAGACCGAGTGATTGGGTGAGCTGGCCAATGAACCCGTGAGGGCCCAGCGCCAGCAACAGATAAAAACCGATCACGGTCGGTGGCAACACCAGGGGCAGGGCGACAATCGCCCCGACCGGACCGCGCCACCAAGAGCGGGTGCGCGAAAGCCATAACGCAATCGGAGTGCCGACAATCAGCAGGATGACGGTCGTCAGGGACGCCAGTTTAAGGGTCAGCCAGATGGCGGAAAAATCGGCACTCGATAGCGACATTTTAGATTTCGTAGCCGTAGGACTTGATGACAGCTGCCGCCTTCGGCCCCTTGAGGTAGTCAACCAAGGCCTTGGCGGCCGGGTTGTCCTTGCCCTTGTTGAGGATCACTGCGTCTTGCTTGATCGGGTCGTGCAGGCTGGAGGGAACGATCCAGGCCGAACCGCTGGTGATCTTGCCGTCCTTGTAGATCTGCGACAGCGCGACAAAACCCAGCTCGGCGTTACCGGTGGAGACGAACTGATAGGCCTGGGTGATGTTCTGGCCTTCAACGATCTTGTCCTTGACCTTGTCGGTCAGACCTTCCCTGGCCAGCACCTGGGTCGCCGCCAGGCCGTAAGGCGCAGCCTTCGGATTGGCGATGGACAGGTGCTGGTAATCGTTCTTTTTCAGCACGTCACCCTTGGCATCGACGTAGCCTTCCTTGGCCGACCATAGCGCCAGGGTGCCGACTGCGTAGGTGAAGCGCGAACCCTTGACGGTGTCGCCTTCGGCTTCGAGTTTTTTCGGGGTGCTGTCGTCTGCCGCGAGGAACACTTCGAACGGCGCGCCGTTTTTGATCTGGGTGTAGAACTGGCCGGTGGCGCCAAAGGCGGTGACCAATTTATGCCCGGTAGCCTTTTCGAAATCAGCGGCGATGGCCTGGATGGGCGCGGTGAAGTTGGCAGCGACAGCCACCTGGACTTCGTCCGCCTGGGCTGAGCCGCAGGCGAATACGGCGAGCAGGCTCGTGAGGCACGCAGGGGCAAAACGTGAGACGCGAAGGGTCATGAAACGGCTCCGTCAAAGGCAATTGCAGCAAGGGTAAATCGTTATGTAGAGAAATATATAGCGAATTGCCTTTGAACGGAATGTGCAGTCACAAAACTGTATACAATTTTAACGCAAATGATGCTCAGGGGTGGCGCAGCAGCCTCGCCAGTCCTTCTTCGGCCAGTTTTCGAGTCAGTGCCTCGGTGGTCAATTCAACGCCGAGAGTAAATGCCTGGCCGGCCCAAAGGTTGCTGAAGTCCGCTTCACCTTTGGCCCGCAACGGCATCAACGCGCCACCGGCCAGGGGAAAGGCCGGAGCCTTGGCG
Organism: Pseudomonas sp. PDM32; assembly: GCF_019219225.1. NCBI lineage: Bacteria > Pseudomonadati > Pseudomonadota > Gammaproteobacteria > Pseudomonadales > Pseudomonadaceae > Pseudomonas > Pseudomonas sp. PDM32. The sequence goes on along the minus strand of NZ_JAHUWE010000003.1, from coordinate 217,669 downwards.
CTCATGGGCCCCAGTTCGCGCATCACCCGATTAAGAATGCCCCGGGCCGGGCGACCGGTGAACACGTTGGTCACCGCCGTCTCGCTTTCCTTGGCGGTGCGCAACGCTTTGTGATGGGACGGGCTGACCTTGGCCTCCGGGGTGAACAGGTACGCCGTGCCCACCTGCACCGCCGAAGCGCCCAGCATGAAGGCAGCGGCGACGCCTCGTGCATCAGCGATGCCGCCAGCGGCAATCACCGGCACTTTCACTGCATCGACGACTTGCGGCACCAGGGCGAACGTGCCCACCTGGCTGCTCAGGTCATCGCTGAGAAACATTCCGCGATGGCCTCCGGCTTCATAGCCCATGGCAATGATCGCATCGCAGCCATGCTGCTCCAGCCACACCGCTTCTGCGACGGTGGTGGCCGAGGACAATACTTTTGCACCGGTGGCTTTGACCCGGTCGAGCAGGGATTTTTCCGGCAGGCCAAAGTGAAAGCTCACCACTTCGGGGCGAAACTCTTCGATCACTTGGCAGGCCGCGCCATCGAACGGCGCCCGATTGGACACCGGAGTTGGCGCATCGAAATCGGCGCCGAGTTCCTGGTAGTAGGGTTGCAGCAGGTTTTTCCAGTCCTGCGCGCGTTGCTCATCAGGGGCTGGAGGCTGATGACAGAAAAAATTGACGTTGATCGGGCGCCGGGTGTGCTGGCGGATGGTTTTCAGCTCTTCGCGCAGTTGATCGATGCTGAGCATCGCCGCTGGCATCGAGCCGAGGCCGCCGGCATTGCAGGCCGCAATCACCATGGACGAGTTCGTGGCACCGGCCATCGGCCCCTGAATGATCGGCAGTTCGATCCCGAGCAGGTCAAGAATGCGGGTATCTGGCCATGGGTTCATGTGCTGTGTTCTCCGACGTTGAAGCAGGGCAGGGACGGTAGAACAGGATTTGTAACGCAACGATTGGCGCAAGGCCAGTCGTCTTTTCAGTTCGCCAGGCTTTCTTCGGTGCCCGCTGGGGTGGCTGATTGGCTTAAAGTCGAGTACGACAATCTGTTGCCATGTGCTATTTCAAATGCACCACAATCCGACTGATTCCATTGAGAGGCCGTAATGTTCAAAGGTATTTTGATCGACAAAGACGACAGCGGTTACCGGGCCACACTGCAAGAGATCCAGGACGATCAACTGCCCGAGGGCGATGTCACGGTGCGTGTTGCCTACAGCACGCTGAACTTCAAGGATGGCCTGGCAATCACCGGCAGCAGTCCGGTGGTGCGCAAATTCCCGATGGTGCCGGGCATCGACCTGACCGGTGTGGTCGAGGTCAGCGGGCATCCGGACTACAAGGTCGGTGACCATGTCCTGCTCAACGGCTGGGGCGTAGGGGAGGGGCATTGGGGCGGCCTGGCGCAGAAGGCTCGCCTTAACGGTGATTGGCTGATCCCGTTGCCCAAGGCATTCACCGCCGCCCAGGCGATGGCCATTGGTACGGCGGGCTACACGGCCATGCTGTGCATCCTGGCTTTGGAACATAACGGTGTGACGCCCGGGCAGGGCGAAATCCTGGTCACCGGCGCCAACGGTGGCGTCGGCAGTTTCGCCATCGCGTTGCTGAGCAGGCTCGGCTACCGGGTGGTCGCGTCCACCGGGCGTACGTCGGAGCACGACTACCTGAAGCAACTGGGCGCCAGCGAAATCATCGATCGCGCCACCTTGTCAGAGCCGGGCAAGCCCTTGGCCAAGGAGCGCTGGGCGGCCGTGATCGATTCGGTCGGCAGCCACACCCTGGCCAATGCGTGCGCCAGTACCAAGGCCAATGGCACCGTCGCGGCCTGCGGTTTGGCGCAGGGCATGGATTTTCCGGCGTCCGTTGCACCCTTCATATTGCGCGGTGTGACCCTGGCCGGCATCAACAGCGTGACCCAGCCCAAAGCCAAGCGCGTGGAGGCCTGGAGTCGCCTGGCCAAGGACCTGGACTTCAACCTGTTGCCGTTGATCAGTCACGAAATCGGCTTGAGCGAAGCCATCGAAGCCGCGCCGCGCTTGCTTGCCGGGCAGTTGCGCGGGCGCGTAGTGGTGGATGTGAATCGCTGATTACCGCGATTCGCGCTCCAGCAACTGGCGTTTGCGCTCGACACCCCAGCGATAGCCCGAGAGATTGCCATCGCTGCGCACCACGCGATGGCACGGGATCGCCACGGCCAAGCTGTTCGCGCCGCAGGCTTGAGCCACGGCGCGAACGGATTTCGGCGAACCGATGCGTAGCGCGACATCGGCATAGCTCGCCGTGCTGCCAACGGGAATCTCCCGCAGCGCTTGCCAGACCCGTTCCTGGAATGCGGTGCCGCGCACGTCCAATGGCAGGTCCAGGCCAATCGCCGGGGCTTCAATATAGCCGACGACCTTGGCAATCAGCGCTTCGAACGCCTGATCGGCGCCAATCAAATTGGCTCGCCGGAACTTGTCTTGCAGATCACAGACCAGTTGGTGCGGATCATCACCGAGCAAAATCGCGCAAACCCCGCGTTCACTCTGCGCCACCAGAATCGCTCCCAGCGAACACTGGCCGACGGCAAAACGAATGTCGTTGTTTTGACCGGCAGCGCGGTAGTCCCCGGGTTTCATTCCGAGCAGTTGGTCTGCCGCTTCATAAAACCGGCTGTTGGAGTTGAAGCCGGCGTCATACAGGGCATCGGTCACCGAGCCGCTGTCTGCCAGGCGCTCGCGCACCTTGCGTGAACGATGGGCATCGGCATAGCCCTTGGGCGTCAGGCCGGTGACGGCTTTGAACACGCGATGGAAGTGGAAGCTGCTCAATCGCGCAACCTCGGCTAATTCGCCCAGGGTGGGCAGCGTTTCGGCGCTTTCAATCTGGCGGCAGGCAGCGGCCACGGTGGCGGCATGCTGCGCGGCGAGTTCGCTCTGATCCTTTGCCGCGCGCTTGCTCGGACGATAACCCGCGGCCCGGGCCTGTTCGGCGCTATCGAAGAACTCGACATTCTGTGGTTTGGGCAGGCGCGCAAGGCTGCTGGGATTGCAGTAGATGCCTGTGGTCTTCACGGCATAGACAAACTGCCCGTCAGCCTTGGGGTCGCGCGCGACCACGGCGGCCCAGCGCGGATCGTTTTCGGTGGTGATCTTGGTCGATTGGGTTGTCATGGCGTCACGTCCTTTGAGGAGTTGCCTGCACATTAACCATGGGGCAATTCCCACACACTCCGGCGCTTGCGGTCAAATTCGAAGTCTTCATCCGGCGGTGCGGAAGGTGAAGTTGATGCGTTGCTCGCCCAGTCTCGGGTGAAGGCCGTCCTTGATCGGCAATACGCCGTGATAACGCAGGCGATCCACGCCACCCCAGACCACGATGTCACCATGCAGCAGAGGGATGCGCTGGCTTTTGTCACCGCGTGCAAAGCCGCCGAACAGGAACATCGCCGGCAAGCCCAGCGATACCGAAACGATGGGGGCTGCGTAGGCATGTTCGTCCTTGTCTTGATGCAATGACATTTTTGCCCCGGGGATGTAGCGGTTGATCAGGCAGGAATCGGGCACAAAGTCGCTGAACCCCGCAGCCTGCGCCGCCGCTTGTGCCAGCTGGAAAAACACCTCGGGCATTGTCGGCCAGGGCTGACCGGTCTGGGGATCGTGACGGGTGTAGCGGTATCCGTTGCGGTCCGTGGTCCAGCCAAATGTGCCACAACTGCTCAGGGCGACCGACATGGTAAAGCCGCCGGGTGTGACCATCTGCCGAAACGGCGCGGCCTCCAGCACCATCTCAAGCGCGGGCAGCAAACGCTCGAGCCAGGGCAGAGCGAAGCCTCTGAGCACCCAGGATTGTTCGCCGATCTGCTCGCGCCTGGGCTCTTGCTCGGGCTCTGCATCGGCAAACAGATCGAACGTCAGCGGATTCATGGGCTCATGTCGCATCGTGAAAGATGATTCCAAGGGTATGCCGCTTGCCGCTGTGCAGGCGACTCACGCCGTGGCGCAGGGTCACGCGGTAGTAACCGCGAGTGCCTTTGACCGGCCGCTGGTTGACGGCAAAGACCAGCCCGTCACCTTTCTTCAGATCGATGACCATCGGCCGTGACTGCATTCGCGGGCGTTGTTCAGTCATGACAAATTCGCCACCGGTGAAGTCTTGATCGGGGTCCGACAGCAGAATCGCCACTTGCAGCGGGAAAACCTGCTCACCGTACAGGTCCTGATGCAGACAGTTGTAGTCCTGCGGACCATATTGCAGCAATAAGGGTGTCGGACGGTTCTGACCAGCGGCATGACAGCGCTCGAGGAAGGCGGGATGAGTGTCAGGAAAACGCTGCGGCAATCCCATTTGTTCATGCCAGCGATTGGCGATCGGCGCCAGGCGCGGGTAGAGCGCGCTGCGCAAGCGCGCCACAAGGTCCGGCAACGGGTAGCTGAAATACTTGTACTCGCCGCGGCCGAAGCCGTGACGAGCCATCACCACGTGCGAGCGAAAGGACTCGGTCCGGGGGTACAGGGCGCTGACCTGATCACAAGCCTTGTGGCTCAGCAGTGAAGGGATGACGGCGTAACCGTCCAGGTCAAGTTGCTGTTCCAGCCGGGGCCAGTCCAGCCGGTCCAGATATTGCTCGCTCATTGCCGGGCCTCTAGTGATTGAGGTGCCCAGTCTGCAAGACTTGAATGCAGCAGGCACTCCGGCGCTTGCGGTCGAACTGCGAACGGGAGCCGACGTCCATTGTCGCTCCGGATTGCGTTACAGCGCTTTGCTGACGCTGATTTCGCTGATGACGTCGTCCGGTCCATGAATGGCATCCAGCGCCGCTTTGGCTTCCTCTGCGGTGCCGTGTTCAAGCTGGGCGAACTCGAAACGGCGCTCACCGTTGAGTTTGTATTTGATGACGTACTTGGTCGTTTGGGCCACGGTCGTATCTGCCTGTCTTGTGTTTCGGGTTTGCCGGTCAGCTCAGTTTCGTGCTGGAACGGCGAATGATTTTGATCGAATGCGTCAGGGTGGGCTTGCGCGTCACGCTGATAGCGCGGCGGTTGACAGTGTCGATCGTGATGTTCCAGAAACCGGTGCTGGGGGCGGTGATGCGCGCCGGAAACGTGTCGAATGCACCGCCGTGATAGGTGTGACGGCCGCCATTCTTGAAGCTGCGGAAGTTGGCGTCGTTCATCAAACGGATGTTGCACATTTGGGAGCATTGAATGACGACGATGTCGTCTTCATTGAGGTGCTCGCGCTGATGGATAAATTTCATGGGGCGCCTCCAGAAGGGCTTTTTCTACAAAATCAAAACGATAGCATGGGCGATGGGCGCAGTTTATCAGCCCGAAGGCCTTATTATCCGGCTGCTTCGACAATTAAAAACGCTAATTTCACCTTTGATGAGCGATAAAGCAGTTTGCCTCGGAGAAAAAACGCATCTGCGTTGTCCGAGCCTCTTTATCGGAGGTTTTGTATGAAGTGGGGTTTGTGGGTTGTTGCGCTGGCGGCATTGGTGAGCGGTTGTGCGAACGTCTCTGACATCAACGAGTCACTGCCGACCATGAGCGTGATTTCTGGCAAGAAACCCCATGAATATGCGCAATGCCTCAGCGAAAAACTGGCCGACAGTCGTGGTGCCTTGCAAATCGAGCCGCACAAGGATGGCCTGCGTGTGATCGTGCCGCTCAAGTATTCCACGGGGCCGTCAGCCGTATTCGACATTGAAGAGCGCTCGGGCGGCAGCAGCATCAAGCTGCACGAGAGCATGTCCAATGTCCCGGTGCGTCCAAAGGATGTACAGAAGGCTGCCACCGAGTGCATTTCCGGCTGATAAACTATCGACCCACAGCACCGATGCCGCCAAAGCCTGTTTTTGGCGGCATCGTCATTTCTGGAGTCGACTATGAAACGAGAGCAGGTCCGGGAGCGCCATGCAGAGGGACTTATCTCTGCCACCCATGTGATCCAGAATCCGGCGGAGCTGGGGGAATGGATCGTGTTTTTCAAGAAAAGCGCCGGGCGCAGCTATTTCCTGGTGGATGACAATGACGAAGTCGAGTCCTTCGGCAAGCTCGACGATTTGATCGAAACAGTACGTGGACTCGGGATCAGGTTCGCCGAGATTCATCTGTAGGGCCGGGCCCCTTATTTGCAGACCACCACGACGCTGCGGTTCTTGTAATTGCCGATATCGGCGCCGAGGGTTTTCTCACTGACCTTGAGCGCTGGCGTGCCGTCGGTGCCGACGATCCGGTAGCCGGTTCCTGCACAGGAGGCATCGGCCTTTTCGTAGCATGCGGCCCAGGAATTCGCCTCTCCCGAGCAATCGATCGTCAGACCCTGCTCTCCGTTGCCCAGGTAGGTTTCTTTCGACGTTGCGCAGCCGCTCAGGGCCAATACTGCTAGCAAAGGCAAAACTTTATTCATGGTTTGATCATCGTCAGTGGGGTGGGCTAAGGCTGAGACAGCGCCGGATTCAAAAGGTTATAGCCAAAGGCCACTTCTTTTCGTTATCCAGCAAAAAGGTTCTTCACACATTCCCGGGAAACTGTAGGAGCCAGCCTGCTGGCGATGGACTCCAGTGCGCCGCGTTTATGCAGGTTCACACGCGTTATCGTTAACGACCATCGCTGGCAAGCCAGCTCCTACAGGAGACCGCGTTCGCGTCGAAAACGAAGTGACCTCTAAACCAGTGAAAGAACCATAAAAAAGCCCTGCGCCATGGCAGGGCTTTTCGAGAGGAGCGTCGATCAGCTCTTGTCCTTGCCGCGTCGCTTGGGTTCCGGGTGCTCAAGCTCCAGCACCGAGGCCACTTCGATTGCCAGGGCTTCGGAAGGGAAAGGCCCGGCGATATTTTCACCGGCGACGCTGGCCACCCACCATTGGCCGTCTTTCACCTTGTTGATCAGGAATCCGTTGACGCTTTTTGCTTCCGACATCTATTTGCCTCGTTGTCTGGTTCAATCGCGCCATGATACCGGCAAACGCACGCAACGGGTGCCGATGAGCGTATGGTGATGGGTTTCGGGCGGTAGAAGGCCGTGCATTTGCGCCAGTCTCTGCTATGCATAAGAGGCTGTGCAATCGCCTGTGCAACCTCGCAGGGAACTATCCGCCAGAATAATTCTCTATGTTGGCATCAGTTAGCCAGCGCGGGGGCATTGTAAGGTGCACGCCGCCTGATTAGACTGCGCCGAAACTCGTACACACAGCCCTTTCAAGGACTTATATGATCAAGAAATGCTTGTTCCCAGCAGCCGGTTACGGTACTCGCTTCCTGCCAGCGACTAAAGCCATGCCCAAAGAAATGCTGCCGGTGGTGAACAAGCCACTGATCCAGTACGGCGTCGAAGAAGCACTGGATGCCGGCTTGACCGAAATCTCCATCGTCACCGGCCGCGGCAAGCGTGCCCTGGAAGACCACTTCGACATCAGCTACGAGCTGGAAAACCAGATCAAGGGCACCGACAAGGAAAAATACCTGGTCGGCATCCGCAAGCTGCTCGACGAATGCTCGTTCTCCTACACCCGTCAGACCGAAATGAAAGGTCTGGGCCACGCGATCCTCACCGGCCGCCCGCTGATCGGCGACGAGCCGTTCGCCGTGGTACTGGCGGATGACCTGTGCGTCAACCTCGAAGGCGACGGCGTGCTGACCCAGATGGTCAAGCTGTACAAGCAGTTCCGCTGCTCGATCGTGGCCATCCAGGAAGTCGATCCGCAAGAAACCAACAAGTACGGCGTGATCGCCGGCGAGATGATCCGTGACGACATCTACCGCGTACACAGCATGGTTGAAAAGCCAAAGCCGGAAGACGCACCGTCGAACCTGGCCATCATCGGCCGCTACATCCTGACCCCGGACATCTTCGACCTGATCGAACAAACCGAGCCAGGCAAGGGCGGTGAAATCCAGATCACCGACGCCCTGATGAAGCAGGCCCAGAACGGCTGCGTCATGGCCTACAAGTTCAAGGGCAAGCGTTTCGACTGCGGTGGCGCCGAAGGCTACATCGAAGCGACCAACTTCTGCTTCGAGAACTTCTACAAGACGGGCAAGGCTTATTGATAGCGCTTGAACCGCTTGTATTGAATTCACCTTCTCAGGTTGTGTAACAACAATCAGATGAAGGTCCAGGTAAACGCCCCGACTTGTTCGGGGCGTTTGCTTTTGTGCGGGCTCAAGTACACAGGGGGGGGCGAGAAGGTAGGCATCGCCTGACATCCATCGGTAGGCGTTGCGAAAGAAAATCCTGATTTGTTAATTGCAGGGGCAAACGATGATTGTTGCGGTTAAAAACCTCTGTATTAAATGGGATTTACCAGAGTTGGCTTGCTCGGCGTGACTAATGTCAGGTCAAGGGCACGCTTAAAGTCGCTGGGGTTTATGAGGAAATGGAGTTTCGTGAATGGCGTTAACAGGAGGCGTGACCCTAAAACGGTGGTTGGCTCTGAGCGTACTGATGCTGCCTGTACTGCTGGTAACAATTGACAATACAGTGCTTGGATTCGCATTGCCAAAAATTGCCGAGGCCCTGCGTCCGAGCGCTAGCCAGCAGTTGTGGATGATTGATGCTTATTCGCTGGTATTGGCGGGGTTGCTGGTATCGATGGGGAGTGTGGGAGATCGGGTCGGTCATCGTAAGTTGTTGTTGGTCGGGTCCTTGGGTTTTGCGATTGTGTCGGTGTTAACCGCGTATTCCGATACCGCCGCGCAACTGATTGCCGGGCGAGCTTGTATGGGCGTTTTCGGTGCAATGCTGATGCCCTCGACGCTGGCGTTGATACGTTCGGTGTTCGAGGACCGAGAAGAACGCAGGCTCGCAGTCGCGATCTGGGCGACGACGTTGACGGTAGGTTCGGCACTCGGTCCTTTGGTGGGCGGGGTGTTGCTGGAATTCTTCAGTTGGGGGTCGATTTTCCTGTTGGCGGTGCCCGTGTTGGTGCCACTGCTGGTGCTGGGGCCACTGTTGTTGCCCGAATCCGAGCGCGATGCTTCAGGACCGTTGGATCCGATAAGCATCCTGCAATCGATGGTAGCCCTTGGTGCCATTGTTTATGGCATTAAGCACAGCGCCAGTAATGGTAGCGACTGGATGGCGCTGACAGCATTTGCAGTAGGCGCAGTTGCGGGATGGATGTTTGTGTTTCGACAGTTACGTTTGCCAGTGCCGCTGATGGATCTGAGTCTGTTTCGTAGTGGCGCCTTTAGCGGCTCTGTCGCGATCAATTTGATGAGTCTCGCGTTTCTCGTCGGCTTCGTATTCTTTACCACTCAGTTCCTGCAGATCGTTCTTCAGATGTCGCCCTTGAGTGCTAGCCTCGCGTTGGTTCCTGGTCAGGTTATGGCGATTATAGTGGGGATGGCGGTCGTACCAGTTGCTCGGCGATTACAGGTGCATGTGCTGATACCGATTCTGATGGCTTTTGCTGGAGCGGCGTTTTTGCTGGTCGCCAGTATGGGCAGTAGCCTGACCGTTCTGGTGGTGGCTTTTGCCTTGCTGAACATTGGCGTGGGCGCGATCGCGACGGTGTCCAATGATGTGATTTTGTTAGCCGCACCACCGGCAAAGGCGGGCGCTGCGTCGGCCATTAGCGAAACGGCCTATGAAGTAGGCGTAGTTCTGGGGACGACAGTGCTAGGTGGTGTCGTCACCGCCTACTATCGCGGTGCATTGCAGCTTCCGAGCTTCCTGAGCGAAGTGCAGATGATGCTGGCGAGTGAGACGCTGTCTGGCGCCTATCATGTGGCGGCAGACTTGTCGGGTGATCAAGCAAGGGAATTGATGGTGCAGGCGGGAAGGGCATTCGAAGGTGGAATCGGTTTGGTTTCGTGGGTGACGTTCGGCTTGGCACTCATGGCGATTTTGATTGCTTGGCGCACTTTGAAGACACCGAAAACGCAATCCGCAGAGGGGCATTGATCGAAAACGAAGATTGGGTCGCGTATCGCCCGGCCCGAGCATTTCAGCACAATGCTTGCTCAGCGGCTGTCCGCAGGTATGCTGTTGGCCTGCCGAGGAGATTGAAAATGGCCTACGATTTTGACCTTTATGTGATTGGTGCCGGTTCCGGCGGTGTGCGGGCTGCGCGGTTTGCCGCCGGGTTTGGCGCGAAAGTGGCGGTGGCCGAGAGTCGCTACCTGGGCGGCACCTGTGTGAACGTCGGTTGCGTACCGAAAAAATTGTTGGTCTACGGTGCGCACTTCGCCGAGGACTTCGAGCAGGCATCCGGTTTTGGCTGGAGCCTGGATGAAGCGCAGTTCGACTGGGCGACGCTGATCGCCAACAAGGACCGCGAGATCAATCGCCTCAATGGCATTTATCGCAACCTGCTGGTCAACAGCGGCGTGACCTTGCATGAGGGGCACGCGAAGATCGTCGATCCGCATCAGGTCGAGATCAATGGCGAGCGCTTTACCGCCAGGAACATCCTGATCGCGACCGGTGGCTGGCCGCAGATTCCGGAAATTCCGGGGCACGAGCATGCCATCAGTTCCAACCAGGCATTCTTCCTCAAAGAGCTGCCAAAGCGGGTGCTGGTGGTGGGCGGTGGCTACATTGCGGTCGAGTTCGCCGGGATCTTCCATGGTCTGGGTGCCGAGACCACGTTGCTGTACCGCGGCGAACTGTTCCTGCGCGGCTTTGACGTTTCCGTGCGCAAGCATTTGCAGGAAGAATTGACCAGGCGCGGCATGGACCTGCAATTCAACGCGGACATCGAGCGCATCGACAAGCAGGCCGATGGTAGCCTGAAAGTCACGCTCAAGGACGGCCGCCAGCTGGAAGCCGATTGCGTGTTCTACGCCACCGGGCGTCGTCCGATGCTGGACAATCTCGGGCTGGAAAACACCGGGGTCAAACTCGACAAGAAGGGTTTTGTCGAGGTTGATGAGTTGTATCAGACCGCCGAGCCGTCGATCCTGGCGCTGGGCGATGTGATCGGTCGTGTTCAGCTGACACCGGTCGCACTGGCTGAGGGCATGGCGGTTGCGCGACGCTTGTTCAAGCCTGAGCAGTATCGTCCGGTGGATTACAAGATGATCCCGACGGCTGTGTTCAGTCTGCCGAACATTGGCACCGTCGGCTTGACCGAAGAAGAGGCCCGCGAAGCCGGCCACGACGTGCAGATCTTCGAAAGCCGCTTCCGGCCAATGAAGCTGACCCTGACAGAATGCCAGGAGCGCACGCTGATGAAGCTGGTGGTGGATGCCAAGACCGACAAGGTATTGGGTTGCCACATGGTCGGCCCGGAGGCCGGTGAAATCGTCCAGGGCCTGGCGATTGCCTTGAAGGCCGGCGCCACCAAGCGCGACTTCGACGAAACCATCGGCGTGCACCCGACGGCCGCCGAAGAGTTCGTCACCATGCGCACGCCGGTCGCCGGTTAATCGTCCTTCGCTGCGTCTGCCGCTGCCGCAAGGGTTGCGGCCAGACGTACGCGTTCTTCCAGTTCCGTCCGGATCCTGGTCAGTTCAATTTCCAGTGACTTGTTGAGCTGCGACTGCTCATCGACGTTTTGCTTGAGTGCCTGACTTTCCAGCAGGGCGACGCGCAGGCGTTCCTGGAGGAGGGTGCGCTCGCCGTCGACGCGGGTGGCCTGCTCCAGCAACTGATCCTGACGGGTATTGCTTTGCTTGAGCTGTTCCTGCAGCAGGCTCAGCTCGCGCAGGGTGCCGCGGTTTTCAGTCAGCAAGCGTTCGTTGTCGCGGTGCAACTGGGTGATTTCATCCTGGCGTACCAGTGCGCTTTGTTGTGCCTGGCGCAGTTCCATCTGTAGCTGTTGCACCTGGCCTTCGTGGCGACTCATTTCCTGTTCGCGCTGTTCCTTGACCGCATTGCGGTAGTGCTCCAGTGCGTCGCGAGTGTGCAGGTGCTTTTCCTCAAGGGAACGGATCTGCTCGTCCTTGTCTTTCAAACGCAATTCGAAATCGGCCAGCGCCTGGTTCATCCCGGCGTTACGGGTTTGCTCCGTTTGCAGCGTGGTGCGGGTTTCTTGCAGGGCCTCGGATTCCTGTGTCAGTGCCAGGCTCTGGAACTCGTATTGCTGGTGCAGTTCGCTGTTGGCCTCTTGCGCTTCGCTGAGCTGATTCTCCAGCGCCTTGCGTTGTTCCTCGTACTGCGTGCGCGCCTGGTCGATGGGTTCCTGCGCCTGCTCCTTGAGTCTTTGGGCGAGCCGCGCCACTAGCGCCATCAGTTCGTCGTCAATCGGTTCCGCTGGCGCTTCGACCGTCTCGGTTCTGTCATCGAGCTCTTTGAGGTAGCGATGAATCGTGGTTTTCGAGCCGGTATTGCCCATTTCGATCCGTACGGCATCGATGCTGGGGTTTTCGCCACGGGCGAGGATCGCCAACCGAGCGGCTTGCACCACCGCTTTATTTACACCGCCGCGTGCCATGAGATCTCCCGGGTTTTGTTTATGTGGTACGTACCACGTAAATACACATTGTACCATTCAATGAAAAAAGTTAAATGCTGAATCTATTTAACACGGGATATACTGGTATTACCCCGTGTGATACGCCAAGTACCGGTTTTTGACCTGTCAAAGCGGTATGAATTCAAGAGTTGAGCCCATGACTGAACTGGATCGTTACCTGCAAGCCGCGACTCGCGACAACACCCGTCGCAGCTATCGGGCAGCCATCGAACACTTCGAAGTCACGTGGGGCGGGTTTCTGCCGGCAACCGGCGACAGCGTGGCGCGCTACCTGGTGGCGCATGCCGGGGTGTTGTCGATCAATACGCTGAAGCTGCGCTTGTCGGCCTTGGCGCAGTGGCACAACAGCCAGGGTTTTGCCGACCCCACCAAGGCGCCGGTGGTGCGCAAGGTGTTCAAGGGCATCCGCGCGCTGCACCCGGCCCAGGAAAAACAGGCCGAACCCTTGCAGCTTCGGCATCTGGAACAGGTGGTCAGTCGTCTGGAGCTGGAAGTGCAAACCGCAAGGACCGAAGGCGACCGACCGGGGTTGTTGCGGGCCCGGCGCGACATGGCGTTGATCCTGCTGGGCTTTTGGCGCGGCTTTCGCAGCGACGAGTTGTGCAGGCTTCAGGTTGAACACGTGCAAGCCAGCGCCGGTTCCGGCATCAGCCTCTATCTGCCGCGCAGCAAAAGTGATCGCGACAACCTCGGCAAGACTTATCAGACGCCGGCCTTGCAGCGTTTGTGCCCGGTGCAGGCCTACATCGACTGGATCACCGAAGCGGCACTGGTGCGTGGGCCGGTGTTTCGTGGCATCGATCGCTGGGGGCATCTGAGTGAGGAAGGCTTGCACGCCAACAGCGTGATTCCCTTGTTGCGCCAGGCGCTGGAGCGCGCAGGCATTGCCGGCGAACTCTACACCAGCCATTCCTTGCGCCGCGGCTTTGCGACCTGGGCGCATCAAAGTGGCTGGGATCTGAAGTCGCTGATGAGTTATGTGGGCTGGAAGGACATGAAGTCGGCCATGCGCTACATCGAAGCCAGTCCGTTCCTCGGGATGGCGCGCCTTACGGAAAAGCAGATCGAGTCCTAGAGATCGTTTTCTTCTATAAATAGAGCCGGCTAATAGCGAAAGCCAATCAGCGGCATCAGGTTTGCCAATGAGCCAACCGTCCGTCGAGTGGGTAAAGTTCTCTCCATCAACTTCTTAACCCCTGACGGAGAGTCAACGATGCCTATCATCAACAGCCAAGTTAAACCGTTCAAAGCTGATGCATTCAAGAATGGCGACTTCGTAAAAGTCTCGGACGCTGACCTGAAAGGCAAGTGGTCTGTCGTGTTCTTCTACCCGGCCGACTTCACCTTCGTCTGCCCGACCGAGCTGGAAGACCTGGCTGACAACTACGACGCCTTCCAGAAGCTGGGCGTCGAGATCTACAGCGTTTCCACCGACACCCACTTTGCCCACGCTGCCTGGCACAACACTTCGCCAGCCATCGGCAAAATCCAGTACACCATGATCGGCGACCCGACCCACGCCATCTCCCGCAACTTCGACGTGCTGATCGAAGAAGCAGGCCTGGCTGACCGTGGCACCTTCGTGATCAACCCGGAAGGCCAGATCAAGATCGTTGAACTGAACGACGGCGGTGTAGGCCGTGACGCTTCCGAGCTGCTGCGCAAGATCAAGGCAGCCCAGTACGTCGCCGCTCACCCGGGCCAGGTTTGCCCTGCCAAGTGGAAAGAAGGCGAGGCCACTCTGGCGCCGTCCCTGGACCTGGTCGGCAAGATCTAAGTCTGTGATCGCTCCATCAGGGCGGAACTCCGCACCTACTCGGTAAGCTGCACCGCCCAATAAAAACGCCCGGGCGAGATTCGCTCGGGCGTTTTTTTATGCCTGCTTTATATGAAACAGCAAAAAGGAAATCGCCCGTATGTTGGACACCAATCTTAAAGCCCAGTTGAAATCGTACCTGGAACGGGTCACCCAGCCGATCGAGATCGTTGCTTCCCTCGACGACGGTGCGAAATCCCAGGAAATGCTCGAACTGTTGAAAGACGTTGCCAGTCTTTCCACCCAGATTACTTTGCTCGACAACGGTGATGATGCACGCAAGCCATCGTTCTCGATCAATCGCCCGGGAGCCGACATCAGCCTGCGTTTTGCCGGCATTCCGATGGGCCATGAATTCACTTCGCTGGTGCTGGCCTTGCTGCAGGTCGGCGGTCATCCGTCCAAGGCCAGTGTCGAGGTGATCGAACAGATTCGCTCGCTCAAAGGCGAGTTCAACTTCGAGACTTACTTCTCGCTGTCGTGCCAGAACTGCCCGGACGTGGTCCAGGCGCTGAACCTGATGGCGGTGCTCAATCCGAACATTCGCCACGTCGCTATCGACGGTGCACTGTTCCAGGCTGAAGTCGATGAGCGCCAGATCATGGCAGTCCCAAGCATCTACCTCAATGGTGTGAACTTTGGTCAGGGCCGCATGGGCCTGGAAGAAATCCTCGCCAAGATCGACACCAGTGGCATTGAGCGTCAGGCCGAGAAAATCAGCGCCAAGGAAGCCTTTGACGTATTAGTGGTCGGCGGTGGCCCGGCCGGTGCTTCGGCGGCCATCTATGCGGCCCGCAAAGGCATTCGCACCGGTGTCGCGGCCGAGCGTTTTGGTGGTCAGGTGCTGGACACCATGGCCATCGAAAACTTCATTTCGGTTCAGGAAACCGAAGGGCCGAAACTGGCCGTGGCGTTGGAAGAACACGTCAAGCAGTACGACGTGGACATCATGAATCTGCAGCGTGCCGACAAACTGGTGCCCGGCAAAAATGGCGAGCTGCACCAGATTCACTTCGCCAGCGGTGCAACGCTCAAAGCCAGGACCTTGATTCTGGCGACTGGAGCGCGGTGGCGTGAAATGAGTGTCCCGGGCGAGCAGGAATACCGCAACAAAGGCGTGGCGTACTGCCCGCACTGCGACGGCCCGCTGTTCAAGGGCAAGCGCGTGGCAGTGATTGGCGGCGGTAACTCCGGCGTCGAAGCGGCCATCGACCTGGCCGGTATCGTGTCCCACGTCACGCTGCTGGAGTTCGACGTTCAGTTGCGCGCCGATGCGGTGTTGCAGCGCAAGTTGCACAGCCTGCCGAATGTCACCGTGATCACCAGTGCGCAAACCACTGAAGTCACCGGCGACGGTCAGAAGGTCAACGGCCTGCGTTACAAGGATCGTCAGAGCGACGAAGTGCGCAGCGTGGAGCTGGAAGGGATCTTTGTGCAGATCGGTTTGCTGCCCAACACCGATTGGCTCAAAGGCACCATCGAGCTGTCACCCCGTGGCGAGATCATAGTCGATGCGCGCGGTGAAACGTCGGTGCCGGGTGTGTTCGCCGCCGGTGACGTGACCACTGTGCCGTACAAGCAGATCGTGATCGCGGTGGGCGAGGGCGCCAAGGCTTCGCTAAGCGCCTTCGATCACCTGATCCGCACGTCCGCCCCGGCATAAAACCCGGCGCTGAAAACATAAAACCCCATGAGCGATCATGGGGTTTTTTGTGTCTTGCACATTACCGATGTGGGAGCGGGCTGGATGATCTCGACCCAGTAGGCGTCCGGGTCCTTGATGAATGCCAGGCTCTTCATGCGGCCATCGCTCAGGCGTTTCTGAAAATCGCAGCCCAGCGCTTCAAAGCGCTCGCAGGCGGCGACGATGTCCGGCACCGAGATGCAGATATGGCCGAAACCGCGCGGATCGGTGTTGCCATTGTGGTAGGCGAAGTCCGGGTCGTTCTCTGTGCCATGGTTGTGGGTCAGTTCCAGAATGCCAGGGATCGATTTCATCCACTCGGTGCGCGCGGCGGTATCGGCCGGGATCTGGTTTTTGTCGACCAGCGCCAGGAAATACAGGCTGAACTCGGCTTCCGGGAAGTCGCGTTTTTCCACCAGGGTAAAACCCAGGACGCGTGTGTAGAAGTCCAGGGACTTGGTGATGTCCTTGACCCGCAGCATGGTGTGGTTGAAGACAAATTTCTGCGTAGCGGTGTCCGGTTGGGCGGTGACGCCGGGGAAGGTGTTCAATTCGTGCAGGCTCATGGGCCCTCCGGGAAATATGTGGGCTAACGAATGGTGACAATGATACGCAAGGGTTCGGACATCACCAAACCCAAACAGTCGGCTATTGCCTGACAGCCGGCCTGGGCCCAGACTTTACGGCTTGATCCGTGAGTGCCGATTGCAATGATCCGATTCCGTAACCTGCTGTTTATCCTGCTGAGCGTGTTTTCGCTGGTGGGCGTTGCTGGTGCCGATGCGCCAGTGGTGACCTGGCCGCAAGGCTGGCAGATCGAAGACGTCCCTGATTCAGCGTCGGGGGTCAGTCGCCAGCGGGCGGTGAAAAATGATCAGGATGGATCGCCGCTTCTGGTGATGGAGCTAACCATGAGTCCGGTGCAAAGCGATCATCAGGTAAACCTCGAAGGCGTATTGCTGGAGATGCGCAAATCAGTTCAAAAAGACTTCTTTCAGGGTGGGTATCAAAGTGTCTGCACACGAATTCATTCGACTACCTTGAGTCGATTGGCCGCGCTGGAAACAACCTGCACTGTCACGCAAAACGGCAGGCATGTGCTTTCGCAAACATTGGTGGCCGCGGTGGATGCCGATAAAGCCTATGTTTTTTCCTACGCAGGGCAGGCCGAGGCTTATAAGGCGAGCCAGGATGAAATAGACGCAGCCCGTAACAGCTTGAAACTTTAGTTGGCGACAGTGCTTTTTCGATGCATGAAAAAAATTTTAGATATCAAAATGGATTAAGCACAAAGTAGTCGGGGGCAGGTAGTTGACTTGTGCTCGCCGCGGGCATTTAGAGAGCCCATGAAAAAGCCCTGCATAAGCAGGGCTTTTTTGTCGCCGCGAGAGTTAGCCGCGCAGCCAGGAGTCGACGGTGGCTGCACCGTACTGTTCTTTCCAGGCTTTCAGGCCGCGGTGATTGCCGCCCTTGGTTTCAATCAGCTCGCCGGTGTGCGGGTTCTGATAAACCTTGACCACACGAGCGCGGCGGGTTTTCGGTGCTGCTTGCTGCAGGCCGGATTTTGCCGGGTTCGGGTCGAGAATGGCGATGATATCGCGCAAGCTCTTGCCATAGGTTTTCATCAAGCCCTGGAGCTTCTCTTCGAATTCGATTTCTTTCTTGAGCCCGGCATCGTTCTTCAGGGATTCCAACTGCTTGAGCTGTTCTTGAAGGGCCTTTTCGGCTGCACGAAATTCAGCGAGTCTGGACAATATCTTTACTCCAATAGTGTGTTTGGCTGATACCAACCGCAAACAAAGCTATAAGCCAAGAGCCTTGAAGCGACTCGGTGATAGTGGCTCACCTGCCAAATTAGCGCAGGCAGGAAAAATTGTAGTAGTTAATTGGCCAAGAGTAAATCCTGTCTTTTTCTTCATGTAACGGCAGTAGTGTTTTGATTCAAATTTATGCCTGTGGTCGTTGTTTTATCGATTAAATTTTCGAGTTAATGGTCGCTTAATGCACTAATGAATTCCGCCCCGGACATGGGTTTGCCGAACAGATAACCCTGCAGGAAGTTGACCTGACGAGCGCTGAGGTAATCACTCTGCTCAGGGGTTTCGACACCTTCGGCCACCAGGGCAAGGTCGAGTTTGACGGCCAGGTCGATGATGCTGTCGAGGATGTGGCTGGAGAGGGTGTCGATGCCGATCATGGCGACAAAACTCTGGTCTATTTTCAGGAAGTCGACATTGAACTGCCGCAGGTAGCCAAGGCTTGAGTGGCCCGTGCCGAAATCGTCGATGGCGATCTTCACGCCCAGTTCGCGAAGTTGCTCGAACAGTTGCAGGGTGATCGCCGTTGGCTCGATCAGTTCGCGTTCGGTCAGTTCCAGTATCAGGTAGATCGAGCCTGGCTCGAACGCATCGAGGAACTCGCGGCAATCCTTGACCAGGTCCAGGTCCTGACAATGGCTGGCGGTAATGTTGATGCCAATGTGAAAGGGTTTGTTGAATCCGGCGGATTGAGGCGCGAGCAGGGCGGCGGTTTGTCGCATGAGCGAACGGGTCATCGGTACGATCAGTCCGCAGTGCTCGGCAAACGGGATGAACAGGTCCGGACGCACCAGGCCTTCCTTCGGATGTTTCCAGCGCATCAGCACTTCAGCACCGGACCAACGTTTGCTGTCGCCATGCACCACGGGCTGAAAATACGGAATGAACTCTGCGGCTTCCAGTGCCCGTTGCATTTCCTGGGTGGGGGCCGATGAGCGCTTTTGCAGGAAGTGACCAATTGACCCGGCAATCACACCGAAGAAAATCAGCAGACTGAACAGGGGGGGATACTCGCTGCTCATGTATCGCCAGGTTTCGCCTTTGGGGAAACCTGCCTCCACGGCAAAGGCATAGCGTCCGGAAGTCAAGCGGCTCTGCGCAACGGGTAGTTCAGGCACGGCACCTGTGTGAACCTTGGCATCGGCGGACATCCAGTGCGGGCCAACCTGCAGCACCAGCAAGGTCTGGCGGCCGATCAAGCGCAGAACGTTGCCCAAGTGATAACCATAGAGGGTCGTCAGCGCGCCTTTTTTTCCTTCGCTCAGGCGGTACACCAGCAAGGACGCGTTGGGCGTCACCGGATTGCCGCTCATGAGCCACAAAGCGCCCTGAGTGTAGTCGCCGGGGCTGACCGTCTCCTGATAGTCGCCGAACAGCGAACTGCAATAGAGGTTGTTATCCCACACCAGACTGGTCGAGCGCACGAATGGGCGGCGGGTGACCTGTTCGCGCAGCGCCAGATTGACCTCGCCGCAACTTTGGCCGGCCATCGGCAGCAGTTCGCGAGCGGCTTGAGCGGCGTTGTCGAGCATAAAGTCGAACTGACGAACCGCTTCCTCGGCGGTTTGTTCGGTGTCTTGCTTGAGCGCACGCCCTGCCTGCATGTAAAGAATGATGGCCCCGAGCAGCACCGGGAGCAATCCGCTGATCAGGGTGACAGCAATTTTCGTGCTGCGACTGCGGGTTTTGGCTTTCAGCGGCATTCGCGAATCCCGTCACGAAGAAGTAAGGCTCTCAACCACTGGCAGGGCAATACGCCTCCCATAAAGAGTTCGGGTAATGGCCATGATAGTTGGCCCCAGGCGGTTACGCTGCTCAACACAGGTCGAGGCTTTGTGCCAGTTTGATAAAGGCCAGCGTCGCGGGTGATGCCTGGCGTCGATCGAGTACCGCCAGGCCGACCTGGCGCGCCACCGTCGGTGACAGCGGTTTTTTCACATAGCGGCTGTCTGATTGATGGGGCAATGAACCTTCGGCGACTACCGTCACCCCGTCGCCACGAGCGACGACATCCAGGGTGCTCATCAGCTGCGAGCAGCGATAACGGATGTTGGGCGTCAGTCGGGCCGCGGTGAACAGGCGGGAAACCAGCTCCGAAGAACCGGCCTCGGTCAGCACAAACGGCACGTCGCACAAGTCCTTCAGGCTCAGGCTGTCGTGAACCGTCAGCGGGTGGTCGGCGGGCAGTAGCGCGACCATCTGGTCTTCGATCAGCGCGACCGTGTCGAAGCGCTCCTCGGGCAACACCACAAAGCCGATGTCGATCCGTCGCTCCTCCAGCCACTGCAGCACCTGGCGGTCTGGGCCTTCGTCGATATGCACTTCTATGCCGGGATGGGCGGCGCGGTACTGCTGCAGAATCAACGGCAACAATTTGATCGACGAAGTCGGCCCGAACGAGCCGATACGCAGCGTGCCGCGTTTCATGCCCCGCGCATCGGCCGCTTCCTGGCGCAGGGTGTTGGCCAGGCCCAGCATCGCGCGGGCGCGCAGCAGCAATTGCTGGCCAATATCGCTTGGCTCGACCCGGGTTTGATGCCGGCGCAACAACTCGACCCCCAGTTCTTGCTCCAAAGACTTCAAGGCATGGGACACCGCCGATTGGGAAATGCCCAGGCGATTGGCCGCTGGCGTGAAGCCGTGGAGTTCGGCCACGAGGGAGAAAATCTCCAATTGAGTGAGGGTCATGAGTGTTTACTCATTTTACGATGATTTGCTATTAGTCGAATGATAGATCATCTCTCCGCTATCCGACCCTGGAATCTTATGACGATCTGTGAGCAAAACCTGTCAAAACCCTCGGATCTGCCGGTCTGTCTGAAACTGGCGAGCGTCAGCATGGTATGGGGCGGCACCTTCGTTGCCGGACGCTTTCTGGCCGACGGCCTCAGCCCGCTGTTGGCTGCCAGCCTGCGGTTTTTACTGGCCAGCGTGGCATTGCTGCTGTTTGTACGCATCGCGCGGGTACCGCTGCTCCGGCCCAGCGCCCGGCAATGGCTGCAATTGGTCTTGCTTGGCTTTTTCGGGATCTTCTTCTACAACCTGTGCTTCTTCTATGGCCTGCATTACATCAACGCTTCACGGGCATCCTTGATCGTGGCACTGAACCCGGCCGTGATCGGCCTGGCTTCCTGGCTACTGTTCAAGGAGCGTTTGAGCCGGGCAAAAGTCACCGGTATAGCGATCTGCATAGCGGGCGCGAGCATGGTGATCGTCAGTCGCAACCCGCAATTATTGGCCGCTGGTACCGATGCCTGGCTCGGCGATCTGCTGATTTTCGGCTGCGTGCTCGGGTGGGGTGTCTACTCGCTGTGCTCCAGAGAGCTGAACCAGACCCTGGGACCGGTGCAAACGGTGACCTGGTCGATTCTGTTGGGCACCGTCATGCTCTGGATGACCTGCATCGTCCGTGGCGAGGTGAGTGTCACTGCGATCGCCCAACTGGATGCCCGGCAATGGTTGAGCCTTTTGTACCTCGGCGTGCTGGGGTCGGCGCTGGCGTACATTGGCTACTACGATGGCATCCGCACAATCGGTGCGACGCGATCCGGGGTGTTCATTGCCTTGAACCCGTTGACCGCGGTGATCCTGGGGGCGCTGTTGCTCGATGAGCCGTTGACGCTGGCCATGTGCCTGGGTGGCGGGCTGATACTGGCGGGGATTTTCCTCTGCAACAAACCCCTTGCGCGGGTAAGGAAAAAGGGGATTTGATACAGAAGGCGGACAAATCGATTTACGCTGTGTAGAATCAGGTTACGCATACAATAATAATCGTCTTCTGGCAGCAGAAGCCTCGCCCGCAAGAGCCTTGGGTCGATAATGAAGATATTCGGGTTTCAACTGATCTACGGTGATTTTCTCGCCCGCAGCGTGCGGGGCATCTCCTGCGCGCCACCCAGCGGTCTCAGCATTGTTTACAACTAACCTTAGTTAATTGATAAAAAATGATGAGGCGCCAACAATGGCAGATTTATACGAAAACCCAATGGGCCTGATGGGCTTTGAATTCATCGAGCTCGCATCGCCGACCCCGAACACCCTGGAGCCGATCTTCGAGATCATGGGCTTCACCAAGGTGGCGACCCACCGCTCCAAGGACGTGCACCTGTATCGTCAGGGCGCGATCAACCTGATCCTCAACAACGAACCCCACAGCGTCGCCTCGTACTTTGCGGCCGAGCACGGCCCGTCGGTGTGCGGCATGGCGTTCCGCGTCAAGGACTCGCAGAAAGCCTACAAGCGCGCCCTGGAACTCGGCGCCCAGCCGATCCATATCGAAACCGGCCCGATGGAGCTGAACCTGCCGGCGATCAAAGGCATTGGCGGCGCGCCGCTGTACCTGATCGACCGTTTCGGTGAAGGCAGTTCGATCTATGACATCGACTTCGTGTTCATCGAAGGCGTTGACCGCCACCCGGTCGGTGCCGGCCTGAAGATCATCGATCACCTGACCCATAACGTGTATCGCGGTCGCATGGCCTACTGGGCCAACTTCTACGAGAAGCTGTTCAACTTCCGCGAAATCCGCTACTTCGACATCAAGGGCGAATACACCGGCCTGACCTCCAAGGCCATGACCGCACCTGATGGCATGATCCGCATCCCGTTGAACGAAGAATCGTCCAAGGGCGCCGGGCAGATCGAAGAGTTCCTGATGCAGTTCAACGGCGAGGGCATCCAGCACGTTGCCTTCCTGTCCGATGACCTGCTCAAGACCTGGGATCACCTGAAGAGCATCGGTATGCGCTTCATGACCGCACCACCGGACACCTACTACGAAATGCTCGAAGGCCGTTTGCCGAACCACGGCGAGCCGGTGGACCAACTGCAGGCGCGTGGCATCTTGCTGGACGGTTCGTCCGAGTCGGGCGACAAGCGTCTGCTGTTGCAGATCTTCTCGGAAACCCTGATGGGGCCGGTGTTCTTCGAGTTCATCCAGCGCAAGGGTGACGACGGTTTCGGCGAAGGCAACTTCAAGGCGCTGTTCGAATCCATCGAGCGTGACCAGGTTCGTCGTGGCGTGTTGTCCACGGACTGACCGGGTTTTCTGGATCAAAAGATCGCAGCCTTCGGCAGCTCCTACATGGGAAAACGTACACCCTGTAAGAGCTGCCGAAGGCTGCGATCTTTTGCTTTAAGGCCTGCGCTGTCGCACCAAATGCTTGAACCCTTCAAACACCAGCACCAGCACCGCCATCCAGATCGGGATATAGGTCAGCCATTCGCCGGCCTTGATACTCTCTCCCAGCAGCAGCGCCACGCCCAGCAGCAACACCGGTTCGACGTAGCTCAACAAACCGAACAGGCTGAACGGCAGCAGGCGACTGGCAATGATGTAGACCACCAGCGCTGAAGCGCTGATCACGCCGAGCAACGGGATCAACAGTGACAACCATGGGTGCTGGTCAAACACGCCAAAACCCTGTGCACCGCTCTGAACGAACCAGAAGGCCACGGGCAGCGTCAACGCCATGTCCAGCCACAAGCCGCCGAGGTTGTCCGCTGCCAGCCGTTTGCGAAGAACGAAGTAAGTCGGATAACCAATGCAGACCAGCAAGGTCGCCCAGGAAAAACCACCGACCTGATACACCTCGTTGACCACGCCCAGGCAGGCGAACACCACGGCGACCTTTTGCAGGTACGACAGGCGTTCGCCATAGGCGATCCGCCCGGTCAACACCATGGTCAGCGGCAGCAGGAAATAACCCAGGGATACATCCAGGCTGTAACCGTTCAGCGGCGCCCACATGAACAGCCACAATTGCACGCCGAGCAGGGCAGAGGAGGCGATCAGCGCGCCAATCAGCTTCGGATCGGCTTTGGCGCGCCGCCCGATCTCCAGCACGCGCTTCCACTCGCCGGACACCACCATGAACACGGTCATGCACGGCACAGTCAGCAGCATGCGCCAACCGAAGATTTCCACGCCGCTCAAGGGGGTGAGCAGCGACGTGTAGTAATACATGACGGCAAACAGCACCGAGGCTGAAACCGATAGAGCGATACCTTTAGACAAGCTGTCCTCGCGAGGTTGAAGGTGAAACGGGGGTGCGGAGGATACGTGGTTTTCGAGCCGAATATTGACCAATCAATCAACACAGTCCAATTGTGGGAGCGGCGGTGCGACGATTCGACTTGCTCGCGAAAGCGGTTTTCCAGCCAACATCAATGTTGAATGTTAAGCAGCCTTCGCGAGCAAGCCCGCTCCCACATTTTGTCTTGTGTTGTGTCAGCTAATGCGCGGTTTACGCCCGGACACAAAATGGCTCACATCATTGAACCCCGGTGTCGACGCATGCCCCGGTGTCACCAGCGCATCGATGAACGCCTCGTCCTCGACCGTGATCTTCACAGCCTGCGCCTTAGTGTAGGCGTCCCATTGCGCTTCGGTACGCGGCCCGACAATCGCCGAGGTCACGGCGCTGTTGTTCAGCACCCAGGCAATCGCGAACTCGACGATGCCGACGCCGCGCTCCTGGGTGTATTGCTGGATCTGCTGGACGATGCGCAGGGATTCGACGCGCCATTCAGTCTCAAGGATGCGTTTGTCCTGGCGACCGGCACGGCTGTTGGCGTCCGGTTCCACATCCGGCGCGTATTTTCCGCTGAGCACTCCGCGCGCCAGCGGGCTGTAGGGCACCACGCCCAGACCATAGTTTTGCGCCGCCGTGATCTGCTCGGTTTCAGCCTGACGGTTGACGATGTTGTACAGCGGCTGGCTGATCACCGGCCGGTCAACGCCGAGCTTGTCAGCCACGCGAATCACTTCGGCGATGCGCCAGCCACGATAATTGGACAGGCCCCAATAGCGGATCTTGCCCTGGCGAATCAAGTCGCCGATGGCCGACACCGTGACGTCCAGCGGCGTGTTGTGGTCTTCACGGTGCAGGTAGTAGATGTCGAGGTAGTCGGTGCCCAGGCGCGCCAGGCTGGCGTCGATACCGTTGAACAGATGCTTGCGGCTCAGACCGCTGCGGTTGGGAACACCGTCCACGGGACCGAAACCGACCTTGGTGGCCAGCACCCATTCATGACGGCGGCTGGCGATGGCCTCGCCGACGATTTCCTCGGAACGGCCGTTGGTGTAGACGTCGGCGGTGTCGATGAAATTGATGCCCTGGTCCCAGGCCTTGTCGATGATCCGCAGGGAGTCTTCGGTACTGGTCTGTTCGCCGAACATCATCGTGCCCAGGGTCAGCGTAGACACCTGCAGACCCGAGTGACCCAGTGTGCGATAGCTCATGAGCAAATCCTTTTACCGGTGGGAAAGGCTCAATCAGATACCAGAAAATCCGGGTGTGGCAAATGAAAAGATCGCAGCCTTCGGCAGCTCCTACAGGGTTTATCACAATCCATGTAGGAGCTGCCGAAGGCTGCGATCTTTTGATCTTCTATCCCTAAACTCGCAGCGTACGAGTCATGCGCAATGCCAGCAGACTGCCGCAGACAATCACCCCCGCCAGCAGGTAGAGCGCCGCATCGGTCGAACCAGTGCTGTCCTTGACCCAACCCACCAGATACGGGCTGAGGAAGCCGGCCATCTGGCCCATCGAGTTGATAAGCGCCAGGCCACCGGCGGCAGCGCCGGCACTGAGCAGGGCGGTCGGCACCGGCCAGAACATCGGCAGGCCGGTGAGGGCGCCCATGGTGGCGATGGTCAGGCCGAGAATCGCGATGGCCGGGTTGGCGGCGAAGTTCACCGCGATCAGCAGCCCCAGCGCGCCCATCAGCATCGGCACCACCAGATGCCAGCGACGTTCTTTGCGCAGGTCCGCCGAACGGCCGACGAGCAGCATGAACACTGCCGCCAGCAGGTACGGAATCGCACTGAGCCAGCCGATCACCAGGTTATCGCTGAAACCCAGGTTCTTGATGATCGATGGCAGCCAGAAGTTGATCGCGTACACGCCGCTCTGGATGCAGAAGTAGATCAGGCCGAAGGCCCAGATCGCCGGGTTCTTGAACACCGCCAGCAGCGAATCCGTCGTGGTTTTCGGTTTGTTGGCCAGGTCTTCAGCGTGGTCGGCTTCCAGGACCGAACGCTCGAACGGGGTCAGCCATTTCGCATTGGCGTAACTGTCACTGAGCAGGAAGTAAGCCAGTGCGCCAAGGATCACGGTCGGAATGCCTTGCAGCAGGAACATCCACTGCCAGCCGGCGAGACCGCCCTGGCCGGCGGCGAAGTGGTTGAGAATCCAGCCGGAGAAAGGGCTGCCGAGCAGGCCGGAGACCGGGATCGCCGACATGAACAGCGCCATGATGCGGCCACGGCGGAAGGTCGGGAACCACTGCGAGAGATACAGCACCACGCCCGGGAAGAACCCGGCTTCGGCGGCGCCGGTGAACAGGCGCAGGGTATAGAACTCGGTGGGCGTGGTGACGAACAGCAGGCAGGTCGACAGCGTGCCCCAGGTGATCATCATCAGCGCGATCCAGCGCCGCGGGCCGAATCGGGTCAAGGCCAGGTTGCTGGGTACGCCGCACAGCACGTAACCGATAAAGAAGATGCCGGCGCCCAGGCCGTACACGGTTTCGCTGAACTTCAGCGCGTCGAGCATCTGCAGTTTGGCAAATCCAACGTTGACCCGGTCGAGGTAGTTGAACAGGTAGCAGATGAAAATGAAGGGGATCAAACGCAGGGTGATGCGCTTGTAGACGGCGTTTTTGTCGTCAGCGATGGCCTCGGACGCTACGGCGCTCTGTGTCATGGCGGCTCTCTCTTTATTATGATTTTTTGCGATGCAAAGGGTAACGTTGATCGCCCGGAGAGTCTCGACCACCCTCAGGGTGGCTGTCTTTGTGCCTGAGCACAGGGTTTGCAACCAAGGCCTGTGCGGGTGAACAACCCGTTCCATCACCGTCTTCAAGGATCACTTGCATGTTCGAACTCGATCACGACCTGGCCCAGGACATCGTCGACCGGGCGATGGCCATTCTGCCGTACAACGTCAACGTCATGGACAGCCAGGGCCTGATCCTGGGCAGCGGCGAACCGGAGCGGGTCAACACCCGGCATGAAGGCGCGCAACTGGTCCTGGCCAACGGCCGCGTGGTGGAGATCGATGCGCAGACGGCGATTCATCTCAAGGGCGTGCAGCCGGGCATCAACCTGCCGCTGTTGCTCGATCAGCGCCTGATCGGCGTATTGGGTATCACCGGCGAACCCGAGCAACTGCACACCTATGCCGAACTGGTGCGCATGACCGCCGAGATGCTGGTAGGCCAGCGCAACCAGCAGGCCGAACAGCAATGGCGGCGCCAGCGCTGCGATGACCTGCTGGCGCTGCTGCTCAGCGAGGCCGGGGATTCTCCGCGGCTGATCGATGAAGCGCAGCAGTTGGGCCTCAAGCCGCAAATGACCCGGGTGCCGTACCTGTTCGAACTGGGTCTGGAGCACGCTGCGGGGCAAACCGTCGAGGCACTGAGTGCCTGGTTGACCACCCGCCACCCGGACAGTTGGTGCGTCAGTTCGGCCAAAACCTCGTTGCTCTGGTGCCGGCCGGCCAGTCAGTCGGTCGAGAACGAGCGCTTGCTGGACAAGCTTGACGGCCTCGGCTGGAACATCCTGCGCATTGCCGTCGGTGGGCAAGCCGATGGGCTGGCGGGGTTGCGTCGCTGTTATCGCCGGGTCGGTGACTTGCTGGCCTACGGGCGCGAAGTGTTGCCGCGCTCCCGGTTGTTGACGCTGAACCGCTATCGGTTGCCGGTGATGCTCTGGCGCCACCGCAACGACGACGCCCTCGACGAATTGCTCAACCCGCTGCGCAAGGTCATTGCCAAGGACAGCAATGGTCAGTTGCTGGCAACCCTGCGCAGTTGGTGTGAACACGACGGCCAGAGCCAGGCCTGCGCCGATGCGCTGGGCATCCATCGCAACAGCCTGCGTTATCGCATGGAGCGGATTGCCGAGCTCAGCGGCGTCGACCCGCTGCGACTCGATGGGATGCTCGCGTTGTACCTCGGCGTCCAGCTCCTCCCGCAAACCGAAGCAGGCCCCCTGTAGGAGCTGCCGCAGGCTGCGATCTTTTGATTGTAAAAAGCAAGATCAAAAGATCGCAGCCTGCGGCAGCTCCTACGGGGTCGGTGTGAATACCGGTTTGTGGAAATGAACAATAATCCTCTTTGCCGCTTGTGCAGCGGACCGGCGTTATTGTTCATGGCGGCTGGCAGCATGTGGGCATTGGAACTGGAGAATTCCCATGAAAATCGTGATCGCCCCCGACTCGTTCAAGGACAGCCTCAGCGCTCAAGGCGTAGCCGATGCCATTGCCTTGGGATTGGCGCAGGTCTGGCCTGATGCCCAACTGATCAAATGCCCGATGGCCGACGGCGGGGAAGGGACTGTCGAGTCGATACTGGCCGCGTGCGAAGGCGAACTGCGTCGCACCCTGGTTCGCGGGCCGCTGGGGGCCATGGTGGATGCCGCCTGGGGCTGGTTGCCGCAGAGCCACACCGCAATCATCGAAATGGCCGAGGCCAGCGGTTTGCAGTTGGTCCCGGTGGCGCAGCGCGACGCGTGCATCAGCAGTACTTTCGGCACCGGGCAATTGATCCGTGCCGCACTGGATGCCGGTGCACAACGGGTGATCCTGGCGATTGGCGGCAGCGCGACCAACGACGGCGGCGCCGGTGCCATGCAGGCCTTGGGCGTGAAATTGCTGGACGCTCAAGGTCAGACGCTGTCACCGGGCGGCCTCGCCCTTGCGCAATTGGCCCGCGTGGACCTGAGCGATATCGATCCGCGTCTGGCGCAGGTACGCTTCGACATCGCCGCTGACGTCAATAACCCCCTGTGCGGCCCCCACGGCGCCTCGGCGATTTTCGGCCCGCAAAAAGGAGCCTCGCCGGTGCAGGTCGAACAACTGGACCGGGCGCTGGGACACTTTGCCGACCATTGCGCGGCCGCTTTGAGCAACGACGTTCGCGACGAACCGGGGAGTGGCGCGGCGGGTGGCCTGGGGTTTGCCGCCAAGGCGTTCCTGGGCGCGCAGTTCAAGGCCGGGGTCGAGGTGGTCGGCGAGCTGGTGGGCCTGGCGGAGGCGGTTGCAGGCGCCGACCTGGTGATCACCGGCGAAGGGCGTTTCGATGCGCAAACCCTGCGCGGCAAGACGCCATTCGGTGTAGCGCGTGTCGCCGGGCAGCACGGCGTGCCGGTCATCGTCATCGCCGGCACGCTGGGCGAGGGGTATCAGGCGCTTTACGAGCACGGCATCGACGCTGCGTTTGCTCTGGCAAGCGGGCCGATGACCCTGGAGCAGGCCTGCGCCGAGGCGCCGCGCTTGCTGCGTGAGCGGGCGACCGACATCGCGCGTGTCTGGCGGATGGCCGTCCGCTGCGACTGAGGTTTTTTCTGTGGCGAGGGAGCTTGCTCCCGTTGGGCTGCGCAGCGGCCCCATTCAATGGCGGTTGCTGCGCAACCGAGCGGGAGCAAGCTCCCTCGCCACAAAAGCGCCGATGGCAGTTTTGAGGGTGGATTTGAACGCCATGCTGGCGCGTTGCGTGATTTGAGATAGGGTTGAGGCTTGGAGCACCCGCGCGACTGGAGAACGACATGCGCTACTCAGCCTTGACCCAACGAATCGCCGGTGACGGAGCGGCGGCCTGGCAGATTCACGATCGAGCGCTGCACTTGCGCGAACAGGGCGTCGACGTCCTGCTGTTGTCCATCGGCGACCCCGACTTCGATACGCCGCAACCCATTGTCCAGGCCGCCATCGCCAGCCTGTTGGCCGGTGATACGCACTATCCTGAAGTGCGCGGCAGTCGAGGGCTGCGCGACAGCATTGCCCGCCGGCATCGGCAACGCAGCGGCCAGGTGGTGGATGGCGAACATGTGATCGTCTTTCCGGGGGCGCAGTGCGCGGTGTATTCGGTGGCGCAGTGCCTGCTCGACCCGGGCGATGAAGTGATTGTCGCCGAGCCGATGTACGTGACCTATGAAGGTGTGATCGGCGCGTGTGCGGCCACCGTGGTCCCGGTGCCCGTGCGCCCGCAGAACGGGTTTCGCGTCGACCCGCTGGATGTCGCGGCGCGGATCACGCCCAAGACACGCGCCATACTGCTCAACAGTCCGAACAATCCATC
Organism: Pseudomonas sp. PDM32; assembly: GCF_019219225.1. NCBI lineage: Bacteria > Pseudomonadati > Pseudomonadota > Gammaproteobacteria > Pseudomonadales > Pseudomonadaceae > Pseudomonas > Pseudomonas sp. PDM32. Next base: position 187,869 of record NZ_JAHUWE010000003.1, on the reverse strand, counting down.
CGGCGCCAGTTTGCCACTGGCCATCTGGCAAGAGCTGGCGGCGCTGTGCATTCGTCACGATTTGTGGCTGATCAGCGATGAGGTCTACAGTGATCTGCTGTTCGAAGGCCAGCACATCAGTCCGGCGAGTCTGCCGGGCATGGCCGAGCGCACCGCGACGATCAACAGCCTGTCCAAGTCCCACGCCATGAGCGGTTGGCGGGTGGGCTGGGTGATCGGGCCCAAACCCATGGCGGGTCACCTGGTCAATTTGTCGCTGAGCATGCTGTTCGGCATTCCGGATTTCGTGCAGAACGCTGCGCAGTTGGCACTGGACCGGGACCTGCCGGAAGTGGCCTCGATGCGTGAAGAGTATCGCCAGCGCCGCGACCTGGTGTGTGCAAGCCTTGGGCAATGCCCGGGACTCAAGCCGATACGCCCGGACGGCGGAATGTTCGTGATGGTCGATGTGCGCCAGACCGGGTTGTCGGCCCAGCGCTTCGCCGAGCGACTGCTGGAAGGTTATGGCGTGTCGGTGCTGGCCGGTGAAGCTTTCGGGCCGAGTGCGGCGGGGCATATCCGCATCGGGCTGGTGGTGGATCAGATGAAGCTGGCTGATGCCTGCCGGCGGATTGCTTTGTGTGCAACAGATTTGCTGGAGGTGCGGCGGGCCTGAAGGATTTGTGTTGCCTGTGCCGGCCTCTTCGCGAGCAAGCCCGCTCCCACCCTGATGTGGGAGCGGGTTTGCTCGCGAAGGCTGCCTGACAGGCGCCGAATACCTCAGCCCTTCCACGCTCGAGCGTTAACCAGATTGGCCGGCCGCTCACCGGCCAGCGCCGCCAACAGGTTGTCCACCGCGCACCTGGCCATGGCCTCCCGTGTTTCATGGGTGGCCGAGCCGATGTGGGGGGTCGCCACCACGTTGTTCAACTGCAGCAATGGCGAGCTCTGATTCAAGGGTTCGCGGTCGAACACATCCAGCCCCGCCGCGCGAATTTGGCCCGTGCGCAAGGCTTCGATCAGCGCCGTTTCGTCCACCACTTTGCCCCGTGAAATATTGATGAAGATGGTCTCGGCACGCATCAGGGCGAACTGATCTGCGCCGATCAGCCCTTGGGTTTCAGCGGTCAGCGGTAACGTCAGGCAAACGAAATCGGCCTGTTGCAACAGTTCCGGCAGGCTTCGATAGTGCGCATTGAAGCGCTGTTCCACGGCCGGTTTCGGTGACTGGCTGTGGTAGATCACGGGCATGCCAAACCCGCAGTGTCCGCGCTGCGCGAGGGCCTCGCCAATACGACCCATGCCGATGATGCCCAGGGTTTTGCCGTGCACGTCGCTGCCGAAATGCGCAGGGCCGATGTTGCGGTTCCATTGGCCGGCGCGAACCAGATTCGCCAGTTCCACCACCCGCCGGGCAGTCGCCAGGATCAGCGCAAAACCCGTGTCGGCGGTGGTTTCGGTGAGCACATCCGGCGTGTTGCTCAGCAGGATTCGCCGTTCGGTGAGGTAGTCGATGTCGTAGTTGTCGACGCCCACCGAAACGCTGGCAATGGCTTGAAGGTCGGGCGCCAGGTCGAGCAGTTCGGCGTCCAGCTTCAGGCTGGCCCCGAGCAAACCGTGAGCGCGGGGCAGGGCATCGCGCAGTTTGGCCAGGCCCTCTGCATCAAGGTTTTCGATCAGCGTCACTTCGGCCTGGTCGTGCAGGCGAGCCATCAATAGCGGCGAGAGTTTCTTGTAGAGGACGACCTGCTTTTTCATCTTCGAGATCTCGATTTCAGTTCAGGAATGTGCCGTGGCGGCGCGCGTTAACGTGGCCGAGGGCCGCTCCCGGTCGCTGGCGCCGGGCTTGAGGAAAATCGTCAGTACCACCGAGAACATCAACGCGCCGCTCATCAACAGGTACGACGCACCCGGCGAACCGGTGGAGCTGTTCAGGTAACCGACCAGATAAGAACCGCCAAACGAGCCGAGGGCACCCATGCTGTTGATCAGCGCCATGGCGCCGCCCGCGACATTGGCCGGGAGGATCTCCGGGATGATCGCGAAGAAGGGGCCGTAAGGCGCGTACATGCAGGCGCCGGCAATCACCAGCAGGGTGTAGGACCACCAGAAGTGTTCGGCACCCAGGGCGTAGGAGCCATAGAAGGCGATCGAGGCAATCAGCAGTGGCGGCCAGACGAAACGTTTACGCTTTTGCAGTTTGTCCGAACCCCAGGACACCAGCAGCATGCCGATCACCGCCGCCAGGTACGGCAGCGCCGACAGCCAGCCGGCCTGGACCATGTCCATCTGCGCGCCGGCCTTGAGGATCGACGGCAGCCACAGCACGAAGCCGTACACGCCAATGCTCCAGCAGAAGAACTGCAGGGCCAGGATGATCACTTTGGGAGAACGGAAGGCTTCGGCGTAGTTCTTCACGGCCTTGATGCCGACCTGTTCGGCGGCCAGGGCGCTTTCCAGATTCTGCTTTTCCTGATCGTTGAGCCACTTGGCCTGTGACGGACGATCATCGGCCAGGCGCCACCAGATGAATGCCCACAACACTGCCGGCAATCCCTCGACGATGAACATCCAGCGCCAGCTGTAGTGCTGCACCAGGTAGCCCGAGACCACTGACATCCAGAGCATGGTCACCGGGTTGCCGAGGATCAGGAAGGTGTTGGCCCGCGAACGTTCGGCGCGGGTGAACCAGTGGCACAGGTAGATCAGCATCGCCGGCATCACGGCCGCTTCGACCACGCCGAGCATGAAGCGAATGACGATCAGCCAGTAGGCATTGGAGACAATCCCGGTCAAGGTCGCCAGGCTGCCCCAGAGAATCAGGCTGACGAAAATCAGCTTCTTCACGCTGTGTTTCTGCGCGTAGATCGCGCCGGGTACCTGGAAGAAAAAGTAGCCGAGGAAGAACAGCGCGCCGAGCATCGACGACAGGCCTGGTGTGATCATCAAGTCCGCCGCCATGCCGGACGCGGCGGCGAACCCATAGTTGGCGCGATCCAGATACGCCAGGCTGTAGGTGATGAACACGATGGGCATGATGTACCACCAGCGGCGGGTGGCGAGCGTTGCGGTTTTCATGAGTGGTGCTCCTGAGCTTGTTGTTTTTGTCGCAGCAGGTAACGGTTTAAATCTTCAGTGACTGTGCTGGCCTATTCGCGAGCAGGCTCGCTCCCACAGGGGATTTACGTTGAAACACGGTCCAATGTGGGAGCGAGCCTGCTCGCGAAGGCGGCCTCGAATTCGCTGACCATTTCTGATCTGCTGGGCAACCCCTCCATATCCCCCCGGCTCTGCACCGCCCGGCTGCCAATCCAGTTGGCGCGTTGCACGGCCTCGGCAAAGCTCTGGTTTTCCAGCAGTGCACTGATCATGCCGACGGCAAAACCATCGCCGGCGCCCACCGTATCGACCACCGTGGCCACCGGCACGCCAGCCACGAAACCTTGATCCAGATGGGTGCGGTAGTAAGCACCGTGCGGCCCAAGCTTGATCGCCACGGCTTCGGCGCCCTGGTCGAGGTAGAACGCGGCGATGTCGGCCGGGTCTTCGAAACCGCTCAGCAAGCGACCTTCGCTCAAGCCCGGCAGCACCCAATGGGCGAGGGCGGCGAGGCGGTTGATCCCGGTGATCATTTGTCGCTCGCTGGCCCACAGGCTCGGGCGCAGGTTCGGATCGAAGGACACGCTGCGCCCGGCCTCGCGCATGCGGGTCATCAACTCGAACGACATCTGCCGCGCCGACTCCGACAGCGCCGGAGGAATGCCGGTGGCGTGCAGGTGTCGGGCCTTGAGCAACTCGGGCACGATCGAGTGCGGCGACAGGTGACTGGCCGCCGAACCACGGCGGAAGTACTCGACCACCGGATCGCTGCCATCGTCGGTGCGGGACTTGAGTTGAAAACCGGTCGGGTGAGCGGCGTCGATGTCGACGTGGCGGCAATCCAGGCCTTCTTTTTCCAGGGTGTCGACCACGAACCGGCCCAACGAGTCTGCACCGACCCGGCTCAACCACGCCACGTTGAAGCCAAGCCGGGACAAACCGATCGCCACATTGCTGTCAGCCCCGGCAATGCGTTTGTGGAAAGCGCCAACGCTGGCCAGGTCGCCAGCCTGCTCGGCGACGAACATTGCCATGGTCTCGCCGAAGGACAGAATATCGATCTCAGACATGAGCACTCTCCCGTTGCGACTGGCCGAGGCGGGCGAGGGCCGCTACGTGTTCGCGGGTCAGTTGCACCAGGTCATCGCCTTGCAGCGGATATTCCGCGGCCCGCATGACACCTTGGGCCATGTGCTGCAGCAGCTGTTCCCACTGTTGCAAGTCGCTGGCGGTCGGCGGGATGGCGACCAGCTTGTCGTCAGCGCGACGCGTTACCGCTTTGCAGTGCACATAGCCGACGTGGCGCCCGAGAAGCCGCGCGGCGCTGGCGGCGGACTGGTCCTGCCAGTGCCAGTTGCCGATGTCGAAGGTCATTTTGATCGGCAAGTGGTGTTGCTCGACCTCAGCGAAAAAGCGCTGGAAGGGTTCGATGCGTCCGCCGTGCAGGGTCTGGTCGTTTTCCACCAGCAACTGCACTGGGCTGGCGTCCAGCAGCCGGGCGAGGGCGTGCAGGTCGCAGTTGTCAGTGAAATAGCCCAGCGACACTTTGAGCCATTTGGCACCGAACGCCTCGGCGCGTTGCAGGACGGTGATCAGTTCTGGATTAGGCCTGGACTGACCGGCCAACCAGAGTTCCATTGGCGACGAATACACGCTCTCCAAGCCTTCCGCCTGAGTGGCATTGGCCAGTTGAGTGGGGTCCTCAACGGTCAGCAATTCCTCGCGCCATTCGATGCGCGTGGCGCCGGCGGCGGCCAGTACTTCGATAAAACTGCCTTGGCCGCGCTGGCGCACCAGGTCGGCGCCGTAGCTGGAGAGGCTGATGGAAACGGCGGGTTTGTTCATTGTTGTTTTACCTCTGAAACCGGTTTCATTTTTGTTCAAAAAAATAGTGGGTGTTTCTGATGGCCTCTTCGCGAGCAAGCCCGCTCCCACAGGGGAATGCATTCCAAATGTGGGAGCGGGCTTGCTCGCGAAGGGGCCATAACATTCACCGAGAGTTCCCCAAGGTCGACCCTCTAACTATCAACCGCGCCGAAAAATCCAGCGTCCGTACCGTCCCGTCATCCCCCCGCAGCCGCTTGAGCAAACACTCAAACGCACTGGCACCAATCTCGGTGGTCGGCTGGGCCAGCGCGGTTATCCCGCTACCCACCAACGGATACCAATCCAGATCATCCAGAGCAATCAGGCCCACCTCCTCGAACAGGTTGCACTTGAGTTCACGCAACGCATGGGTGCAGGCCAGTGCCGCAATCCCGTTCGCGCAAAACAGCGCTTTCGGACCCGGGCCAGGCGTGTCGAGAAAGGATTTCAGCTGTGCGGTCAGTTCGCTGCCGGTTTCGATGAGGCTGCCATGGAGGGCCGGACGCAGGGCAATCTGTGCCTTGAAACTGCCGACCCGTTCGATCCGTGAACTGGTGCCATCGAATGGTTCGGTCACCATCAACACGTCGCGGTAGCCGCGTTCTTCAAGATGCGCGAGGGCCATTTCAACGGCTGCCGGATTGTCCAGCCCGACCATGTCGCTCTCAAGGTGCTCGACCTTGCGGTCCACCAGCACCAGGGGCATTTCCCGGTGCAGTTCGTGCAATTCGTCACGGTGATGACCGAGGGTGTTCACGATCAGGCCTTCGATGTTGTAAGAGCGCAGCAGGGCCAGGTGCTGGCGCTCTTGCTCGTCGTCGCGGTCGGTGTTGCACACCACCAGGCTATAGCCGTGCTGACGGCAGGCGGTTTCCACTCCGTGCATCACGGCAATTGAATAAGGGTTGCGGATATCGGCCACCAGCATGCCGATCAGGCGGGTGCGTCCGCGTTTCAGGCCGCGGGCCATCTGGTTCGGACGATAGCCCAGTTCCGCAATCGCCTGCTCGATGCGTTGGGCGATGGCATCGGAGAGCAGGGCGCGGTCTTCGCCGATGAACCGCGAAACGCTGGCCTTGGAGACCTTGGCGTGTTCGGCCACGTCGAGCATGGTCACGCGGCTGCGCTGGGCGGCGGAGAAATCATTCACGGTCTGAAACCTTCTTATTGGATTTATAAGGCCGAGCGCTTCGTGAGATAGCGCTGAAACCGGTTTCAGAAGACACCAAAAGGCAATTCGCCGTCAAGCCCCGGATTGTCGATTGTCGAACAAACACCGACGGGTGGCGCTCAGACTAATACGCTCAGCCACGCCGAACCCAGCAGCAACAGGCCCATGCAGCGATTGAAAGTTTGCATGGCCGGGGGCGACCGCAACCAGCGACTCGACCCGGCACCGAGCAGCGCCCAGACACCCAGGCAGGGCAAGGAAACCAGGAAAAACACCCCTGAAAGATTGATCACATGGACGAGCCGATCTTCGCCCGCTCCAGCGAAGACACTGACCACCGCCAGCGCCATCATCCAGGTTTTCGGGTTGATCCATTGCAGGCTGGCGGCGCCCACCCAACCCAGTCGAGCAGCGGTTTTCTGCGTGCTGATGGCTTCGACCGGGGCGCGGAAAATCTGCCAGGCCAGATAACTCAGCCACGCCACCCCGACCCATTGCATGACGCTTTGCAACGCGGGCCAGGCCGTCAGTGAAGAGCCAACGCCCGTGCCCACCAGCAATACCAGCGTCGCGGCACTGACGCAGGCGCCCAAGATAATCGGCAGGGCGGCGCCCAAGCCGTATCGGGCACTGTTGCTGAGCACCAGAATGTTGGTCGGTCCGGGTGTGATGGACGCCACAAAGGCAAAGAGCAGGAAGGGCAGTAACGTCGGGAAAGAAGAGAGCATCGCGGGCAAACTCCGGTAAAGATCAGTGAAACCGATCTTCACAATCCCCCGCGTTACTTGTCTGGAAGATTTGAGCAGCGCTTGCGGTACAGCGCCGGTGTCAGGCCGTAGGCGCGCACGAACCAGCGGCCCAGATGGCTCTGGTCGGCAAAGCCCAGCTCCATGGCCACCGTCGCCGGTTGTTCGCCACGGGCCAGCATTCGCCGTGCGGTTGCCAGGCGCAATTGCACCAAATACGCGTGGGGCGCCATGCCGTAGGCGGCCTTGAACGCACGGGTCAGGCGGAAGCGGTCGACGCCTGTGACGGTTGCCAGTTGATCGAGGCCGATGTCGTATTGCGCGTTGGCATGCAGGTAGTCCCGGGCCTTCTGCGCCACACGCGGCAGGCGCGGGTCCTGGCCATCGCGGGCGCGCCAATGCAAGTGGCTGGTCAGGCGCTCGAGCAACACGTCGAGGGCGGTCTGGCGGACGATCTTCAGCTCACCGCGATGCAGGGTTTCAAACGCCAGGCTGGTGGCCTGGGCCAGGCGCGCATCGCTGGCCAGGGTGGCGGCGAAACTCAGTTGGCTGTTGTCGGGGGCATGATCGAACACAGCGCCGAGTTCACGCTGTAACCACTGCGGATCGAGGTACAGCATGCGGTAGGTAAAACCGTCGGCGGTCGGTGCGTCACCGTCATGGATGTCACCGGGCTCGAGCAAAAACACCTTGCCCGGCGTGCTCTGGTGCCTGGCCCGTCGGCAATTGAATTGCTGAACCCCTTGCTCAGTGACGCCCACCAGATAACTGTCATGCCAGTGCGGGTCGTAGGCGTGACCTTCGAAATGCGCGCGCAGGGTCTCGATGCCGGTGTCGGCGTCCTGGGACAGGTCGATCCAGTTGTGAGCGTTCATGTTGCACCTGCGGGGCGGATTGCCGAGCTATTTAACGCCTGCTGGAAGTGCGATGACTAGAACGTTTGTGCAGGCATCAGTTGAACAGGCCCGCCGCAATATTGATTGAGAATCCAAGGATGGCGGTGTTGAACAGAAAACCGATCAGCGACTGCGCGAGCACGATCTTGCGCAAATCACGGGTTGCCACGCCGACATCCGAGGTCTGCACCGCCACGCCGACGGTGAACGAAAAGTACAGGAAGTCCCAGTAATTGGGCGTCGTCAGGCCTTCAGCAAAACGCAGCGCCGGCTCTTTGCCTTCCCAGGTGTAAAACAGGCGCGCGTAGTGCACGCTGAAAATTACTCCGATCAGCAGCCACGAACCGATCACCGTCAGCGCGGTGAAGCCGTAGTGCAGGAGTCTGCGCGTGGTTTCCAGGTCTTTGCTGCCGGCCAGTTCGAAGGTGATGGTCGCCAGGCTGGCCAGTGCCGCGATGCACACGACCAACAGCACCAGCCCGGCGTTTTCGTCTTCGATTTCGGCGATGCGTTTCACGTCGGTCGCTTTTGAACGCACGGTGAGCCAGGACATCAGGATCAGGTAAGTCCAGACTCCGGCATTCCAGCCGATGAGGATTTTGCTGATCACCGAATCGGTCGGAACCAGGATGCCCGCCGCGATACCGAGCGTCGTGGCGGCGGACAGGCGAGGGTGGGTGTGGGTGAGGTAGGGCATGGAGGCTCGATGGGTTGAGGCGATGCAATCACCTTAGCCCAGGTGAGCACAATCTTGGAATCACCGGGATCCCCTGTGGGAGCGGGCTTGCTCGCGAAGGCGGACTGTCAATCAACACGGGTGTTGAATGTGACGGCCTCTTCGCGAGCAAGCCCGCTCCCACATTGAGACAGTGGTGTTGATCAGTGTGGTTTATGGCGTTTGCGCACCAGTTTCATCACCACCACAAAAAACACCGGCACGAACACCACGGCCAGCGTCGCCGTGATCATCCCGCCGATCACCCCGGTGCCGATGGCCTGCTGGCTCGCCGAACTGGCGCCTGTGGCAATCGCCAGGGGCACGACGCCGAGGATGAACGCCAGCGAAGTCATGACAATCGGCCGCAACCGCAGGCGTGCCGCTTGCAGGGTGGCGTCGACCAGGTCGTGGCCTTCGTCGTACAGGCTCTTGGCGAACTCGATGATGAGGATCGCGTTCTTCGCCGACAGGCCGATGATGGTGATCAGCCCGACCTTGAAGAACACGTCGTTGGGCATGCCGCGCAAGGTCACGGCCAGCACCGCGCCGAGCACGCCCAGCGGCACCACCAGCAGCACCGAGGTCGGGATTGACCAGCTCTCGTACAACGCCGCCAGACACAGGAACACGATCAACAGCGACAGCCCGAGCAGGATCGGCGCCTGGCTGCCGGACAAGCGTTCCTGCAACGACAACCCGGTCCATTCCTGGCCCAGGCCCGCCGGGCCTTGCGCCACTAACCGCTCGATCTCGGCCATGGCTTCGCCTGTGCTGTGGCCCGGTGTCGGTTCACCGGAAATGCTGATCGCCGGATAGCCGTTGTAGCGGGTCAACTGCGCCGGGCCCTGGGTCCATTTGGCCTGCACGAAGGCCGACAAGGGCACCATTTTTCCGTGGGTGTTGCGCACGTGGATCTTCAGCAGGTCTTGCACCTGGCTGCGCTGGTCGCCCTCGGCCTGCACCACGACGCGCTGCATCCGCCCCTGGTTGGGGAAGTCGTTGATGTAGGCCGAGCCCACGGCCGTGGACAGCACGTTGCCGACGTCGGCAAAGGACACCCCCAACGCGTTGGCCTGCTTGCGGTCGACCACCAGCTGTACCTGCGGCGCCTCGGCCAGGGCGCTTTCGCGCACGTTCATCAGGATCGGGCTTTTTTCGGCGGCTGCGAGCAAGTCGGTGCGCGCTTGCATTAGCTTCTCATGGCCGAGACCACCGCGATCCTGCAGGCGGAACTCGAAGCCGCTGGACGTACCCAGGCCATCCACGGGCGGCGGCAGCACGGCAAAGGTCACGGCGTCCTTGATCTGGCTGAGGGCGACGTTGGCCCGGTCGGCAATCGAGCTGGCCGAATCGTCGCTGCCGCGCTCGGACCAGTCTTTGAGCGTGCTGAACGCCAGCGCCGCATTCTGCCCGCTGCCGGAGAAGCTGAACCCGAGAATCACCACGCTGTCGCGAATGCCCGGCTCGCCGGCGTTGTGCGCTTCCACCTGCTCGGCCACCTGAACCGTGCGGTTCTTGCTCGCGCCCGGTGGCAACTGGATGTCGGTGATGGTGTAGCCCTGGTCTTCCACCGGCAGGAACGAGGAGGGCAGGCGACTGAAGGCCAGGCCCAGGCCGATCAGCAGCACGCCGTAGATCAACAGGTAGCGCCCGGTGCGTTTCAACGCATAGGCGACCCAGCCTTGATAGCGCTCGGTCAGTTGCTCGAAGCGGCGGTTGAACCAGCCGAAGAATCCGCTCTTTTCGTGGTGCTCGCCCTTGGCAATCGGCTTTAGCAGCGTCGCGCACAGGGCCGGGGTCAGGGTCAGGGCGAGGAAGGCCGAGAACAGGATCGAAGTGGCCATCGACAACGAGAACTGCTGGTAAATAACCCCGACCGAGCCCTGCATGAACGCCATCGGAATGAACACCGCGACCAGCACCAGAGTGATGCCGATGATGGCCCCGGTGATCTGATGCATGGCCTTGCGCGTGGCTTCCTTGGGCGACAGGCCCTCGGTGGCCATGATGCGTTCGACGTTCTCCACCACCACGATCGCGTCGTCCACCAGAATGCCGATGGCCAGCACCATACCGAACATGGTCAGCACGTTGATCGAAAACCCCAGCGCCAGCATCGTTGCAAAGGTGCCCATCAACGCCACCGGCACCACCAGTGTCGGAATCAGCGTGTAGCGGATGTTCTGCAGGAACAGGAACATCACCGCGAACACCAGCAGCATGGCCTCAAGGAGGGTGTAGACCACCTTGGTGATCGAGACCTTGACGAAGGGGGAGGTGTCGTACGGGATCGAGTACTCGACGTTCGCCGGGAAGTAGCGCTTGAGTTCATCCATCTTCGCCCGCACCAGGGTCGCGGTGTTCAGGGCGTTGGCGCCAGGCGACAACTGCACGGCGACGGCGGTGGACGGCTTGCCGTTCAGGCGCGTGGAAAACTGGTATTCCTGGCTACCGATCTCGACCCGCGCGACATCGCTGATGCGCACGGTCGAACCGTCCGGGTTGGCCTTGAGGACGATGTCGGCAAACTCTTCGGGGGTCGACAACTGACCCTTGACCAGAATGGTCGCGGTGATTTCCTGGGTGGTGCGGGTCGGCAGATCGCCGATGCTGCCGGCCGACACCTGGGCGTTTTGCGCGACGATGGCGCTGTTGACGTCCGCTGGCGTGAGGTTGAAGGCGAGCAGTTTCTGCGGATCGATCCAGATCCGCATCGCCCGCTCGGCGCCATACAGCTGCGCCTTGCCGACGCCGTCCAGGCGCTTGATCTCGTTCATCACGTTGCGCGCCAGGTAATCGCTGAGCGCCACGTCGTCGAGCTTGCCGTCGCTGGACGTCAGGGTGATCAACAGCAGGAAACCGGAGGAGACTTTCTCCACCTGCAAACCTTGCTGGATCACCGCTTGCGGCAGGCGCGACTCCACGGCCTTGAGGCGGTTCTGCACATCCACCTGGGCCAGTTCCGGGTTGGTGCCCGGCTGGAAAGTGGCCTTGATGGTCGCGCTGCCGAGGCTGCTCTGGGATTCGAAATACAACAGGTGATCGGCGCCGTTGAGTTCTTCCTCGATCAGGCTGACCACGCTTTCGTCCACGGTTTGCGCCGAAGCGCCCGGGTACACGGCATAGATTTCGATCTGCGGCGGCGCGACGTCGGGGTACTGCGCCACTGGCAACTGCGGAATGGCCAGGGCACCGGCCAGCAGGATGAACAACGCGACCACCCAGGCGAACACCGGGCGGTCGATAAAGAACTGCGGCATAAAAAAGCGTCCTGCTTACTGACCAGTCACCTGGGCAAGTGGAAGAGGGGTGTCGTCGATCTGCACTTTCTCGCCGGGGCGGGCGTGCTGCAGGCCCTCGATGACGATGCGGTCGCCGGCTTTCAGGCCGCCGGTGACGATCCAGCGATCGTTCTGCACGGCACCCAACTCGACCGGTTGCTGGCCGACGCGCTGTTCGGCGTCGAGCAGCAGCACCTGGGCGATGCCGGCGCTGTCGCGCTGGATGGCCCGTTGCGGCACGCTGATGCCCTGGCGGTTGACTGCTTGTTCCAGGCGCACGCGCACGAAACTGCCGGGCAGCAGGTCGAGGTCGGGGTTGGGGAACTCGCTGCGCAGGATGATCTGGCCGGTGCCCGGGTCGACGGTGATGTCGCTGAACAGCATTTTGCCCGGCAGCGGGTAGAGGCTGCCGTCATCCTGAATCAGCGTGGCCTTGGCCTGGTCCTGGCCGACCTGCTGCAACTGACCGGAACGGAAGGCGCGGCGCAGTTCGTTGAGTTCGCGGGTGGACTGGGCCAGGTCGGCATGAATCGGATTGAGTTGCTGGATCAGCGCCAGCGGCGTGGTTTCGTTCTGCCCGACCAGCGCGCCTTCGGTGACCAGCGCGCGCCCGATGCGCCCGGAAATCGGCGCGGTGACGGTGGCGTAGCCGAGGTTGAGTTTCGCCCGCTCCACCGCCGCCTTGCTGGCCGCGACGTCGGCGGCGGTCTGTCGTGCGTTGGCCCGGGCGTTGTCGTAGTCCTGGCCGCTGATGGCCTTGTCGTCGATCAACTGGGCATAGCGCTGTTCCTGCAACCGGGCCTGGAACGCGTTAGCCTCGGCCTTGCGCAGCGCTGCTTCGGCGCTGTCCAGGTCAGCCTTGAGCGGCGCCGGGTCGATGCGGAACAGGACATCGCCCTGTTTCACGTCACTGCCTTCACGGAAAGTGCGCTGCAGGACCACGCCGGCCACGCGGGCACGCACTTCGGCCATGCGCGGTGCGGCAATCCGTCCGCTCAGTTCGCTGCTGATGGTCAGTGGTTGCGCTTCGATGGTCTCGATGCGAACCGTGGCCAGCGGCGCCTGTTCCTCGGCATTCGAGGCCTTCTCGCACGCACCCAGTGTCAACGCCAGAGCAATCAGACTGAGCCTGGCAAGCAGATTCTTCGACATGTAATACCCCAATAAAGACTCCCAGCATCCTACTGGGCGCAGGCGAGGGTAGCGGTGAAGCTTTGTTGGTGCTGTGTGAAATTGTGTAAGGGTTTTACTCAGAGACGAGTGAGGGCGTATATCCTTCAGTCCTTGAATCTTATTGCGCCTGAGAGATCGCTATCGCGGGCAAGCCCGCTCCCACAGTGGTCGGTGGTGTTCATATCATTTGTGTTCACCTCAAATCCCTGTGGGAGCGGGCTTGCCCGCGAAGAGGCCGGTACAGGCGCCACTGCTTTTTTCTGGAAACACCCCATGCCCAACATCCTCCTGGTCGAAGACGACACTGCCCTCGCCGAACTGATTGCCAGCTACCTGGAACGCAACGGTTATTCCGTCAGCGTGATCGGTCGCGGCGATCATGTGCGCGAACGTGCGCGGCTCAATCCGCCGGACCTGGTGATCCTCGACCTGATGCTGCCCGGTCTCGACGGCCTGCAAGTCTGTCGCCTGCTGCGCGCCGATTCGGCGACCTTGCCGATCCTGATGCTCACCGCCCGCGACGACAGCCACGATCAGGTCCTGGGCCTGGAAATGGGGGCAGACGATTACGTGACCAAACCCTGCGAGCCACGGGTGTTGCTGGCGCGGGTGCGGACCCTGTTGCGCCGCAGTAGCCTCAGCGAGCCGCAGACCGCCAACGACCGCATTCTGATGGGCAACCTGTGCATCGATCTGTCCGAACGCACCGTGACCTGGCGCGAGCAATTGGTGGATTTGTCCAGCGGCGAGTACAACCTGCTGGTGGTGCTGGCCCGGCATGCCGGGGAGGTGTTGAGCCGCGACCAGATCCTGCAACGCCTGCGCGGCATCGAATTCAACGGCACCGACCGTTCGGTGGATGTGGCAATTTCCAAGTTGCGGCGCAAGTTCGACGACCACGCCGGCGAGGCGCGCAAGATCAAGACCGTGTGGGGCAAGGGCTACCTGTTCAGCCGTTCCGAGTGGGAATGCTGAGCCGATGTTCAGAATTCTCTTTCGTTTGTACCTGGTGACCATCGTCTCGTTCAGCGCGGCGATTTATCTGGTGCCGGATCTGGTGGTCAAGGTGTTCCAGGAGCGCTTTGTCACCTACAACCTCGATTACTCCCGTGGCCTGCAAACGCTGATCGTCAAACAGTTTCACGCGGCCCCGGCCGAACAGTGGCCGGCCCTGGCCGCCGAGATGGACAAGGACTTCAATCCGCTGCACATCGTGCTCAGCGGTAACGATGACAGCAGCCTGACGCCTGAGGAGCAGCGACGCTTGCAGCGGGGCGAGAACGTTGTGCGCGTGGGTGACTGGGGCTGGCGCACGCTGGCGGTTGCGCCGCTGAATGAGCGCACCGTGGTGCAAATGGTGGTGCCGCCGGACCCGCTGGACGTCAACCTGTTGTACTGGAGCATCAACGTACTGATCGGCGCGACCATGCTCGCGTGCCTGTTGCTGTGGCTGCGCCCGCACTGGCGTGACCTGGAACGGCTCAAGGGTGCGGCCGAGCGCTTTGGCAAGGGCCATCTGGGCGAGCGCACGCAAATCTCCCCGAGCTCCAATATCGGCAGCCTGGCCAGCGTGTTCGACACCATGGCCGGCGACATCGAGAACCTGCTCAACCAGCAGCGCGACTTGCTCAATGCGGTGTCCCACGAGTTGCGCACGCCGCTGACGCGCCTGGATTTTGGCCTGGCGCTGGCCCTCTCCGACGACTTGCCGGCAGCCAGTCGCGAGCGCCTGCAAAGCCTGGTGGCGCACATCCGGGAACTCGATGAGCTTGTGCTTGAGTTGCTGTCCTACAGCCGCCTGCAAAACCCGGCGCGGCTACCGGAGCAGGTCGAAGTGTCGCTGGATGAGTTCATCGACAGCATCCTTGGCAGCGTCGACGAGGAGCTGGAGTCCCCGGAGATCGTCATTGATGTGCTGCTGCACGGTCAGCTCGAACGCTTCAGTCTCGACCCGCGCCTGACCGCCCGCGCCCTGCAAAACCTGCTGCGCAACGCCATGCGCTACTGCGAAAAGCGTATCCAGATCGGTGTGCAGGTCTATGCCGGCGGCTGTGAAATCTGGGTCGACGATGACGGCATCGGTATTCCGGATGACGAGCGCGAGCGGATTTTCGAACCCTTCTATCGTCTCGACCGCAGTCGAGACCGCGCCACGGGTGGTTTCGGACTGGGATTGGCGATCAGCCGGCGCGCCCTGGAAGCCCAGGGCGGCACGCTGACGGTGCAAGCCTCGCCGCTGGGCGGGGCGCGGTTTCGCTTATGGTTGCCGACTTCGGCCTGACGCGCGCCCGGGATAACGCGGCTCAGGCGCTCAGCCGACTACGCAATACCTTGGCCATCTCCTCCAGATCCGTCATTGGCTGATGCCCGATCAGCATCCAGGCGTGCTCCATGTCCGCCCAATACACGATGTTCAGCTCGCGTCGCTGTTCCCGGGCGAAATGGCGGCTGCCGCTGTTGGAGCGGGTCACGCACAACGCCATGGGGCCGTGCGCCGGATCGAGGTAGGTGATCTGGGCGATGGGGGCGCCGTCGTACTCGAGGATTTGCGCCCGCTTGAACTCGGCACGGGGCAGGCTCAGTTTTGCCGGCACGAGGTCCAGGCCCAGGCGCGCATCGATGGTCCGCAGTTGGGCCCGCTGGGAGGCTTCATCAGCGGGCAGGTGATCCAGGGTTTCCGGCACGTAGAGCGCCATGTAATCAGCCACCAGACCACGCCAGCTGTGAGTCTGCTGGCTCGCTTGCCAGCCGAGGAACAAACGGTCCGCCAGCACGCCGCCGGCCAGCAGTCCTGCCGCGGCGGCCAGGAACCAGCGTCGGTTGAGCCCTGGGCGGGCGGGTGAGGGCATGGTGGCGAGCATGGCTTGCAGGCGATCCACCGGTGCCTGCCGGGCCAGTTCATCGTAGGCGTCCTTGAACGGTAGGCTGCTGCGACCCAGCCATTGCAGGCGCAGGCTCAGCATCGGGTCGGCGCTGATGGCCGCGTCGATGCGCGAGCGCTGCTCGGCATCGAGTTGGTTGTCGAGATAAGCCACCAATTGTTCGTCCGAGGGTTTAGCGTTCATCAATGTTCTCCTCGGTAAGGGTGGGGTACCGTGTGCAACGGCGGATATTCGGCCAGTTTCGCCCGGGCCGCGGCCAGGCGACTCATGACCGTGCCGATGGGCACTTGCAGGACGTCGGCGACTTCGCGGTAGGACAACCCTTCGACGTAGGCGAGAAATACCGTTTCACGCTGGGCCTCGGGCAAGGCATCGACGCGGCGGATGACCTGTGCCGCCAACACGTGGGTCTGGGCCACGGACTCTCCATCGAACGACAAGGCCTGGTCGGCATCCACTTGGCCCTGGCCTTGTCGCACCCGCTGGGCACGGACTTCGTTGAGCCAGATCGAGTGCAGGATGCTCAGCAGCCAGCGGTCCATGCGCGTCCCCGGCTCGTATTGCCCGGCCCGCTCCAGCGCCCGCACGCAGGTGGCCTGTACCAGGTCATCGGCGATATGCCGTTGCCGGGACAACAGCAGGCCGTAGCGCCATAAACGTGCCAAGTGCTGGTTCAGTTCCGTTCGTATTGCCTGATCGCTGGCGATGGCGACCTCCGTCCGCTCGGGTTGTCAGGTTTTCGATGATCCGTTGATGGCTTCGGCCAGGTCCTGGTACTCCTCGCACTGGGTATTGCCGCAGATGGATTTGATCTGCTGCAGTTGCTCCTGCGCAAGGTCCAGCCGGCCCTTGATCACATAGGCCTCGCCCAGGTATTCGCGGACTTGCGCGTATTGCGGGTCGAGTTTTACCGATTGCAGGTAATAACCGATGCCTTCGTCGGTGCGTCCCAGTTTACGCGTGGCGTAGCCGCGATAGTTCAGCGCTATTGCGGTATTTGGCTGTTTCAGCGTGTCGAGCAGGGCCAGGGCTTCTTCATAACGCCCGTCCTTGGCCAGTTGATAGGCATAGTTGGTGCGGTCTTCGTCAGGCACCAGGTTGCTGGTCTGCTTGACGCACCGCTGCGATCTTGAGTCGAGCACCTGTCCTTTCGGGCAGTTGGGTCTGGAGGGCGGCTCGTCACCGCCGCCACCGCCGTTGGCCAGGGCGGGGGAGCCGGACAACGCAACGGTCAGCAACAGCGGGGTCATCAGAACAGCAAAACGACTATTCATGGGCTTTGCTCCACAGGTTCATGGGTTTCAGATCAGGTCGCGCCGGGCCAGGCGCAGTGCAAGGTTGATGTGATGAGAACACCCCAGCATGCACAATTATTCATTATGTTCTGGCGGCCGATTGCGAACGGGCATGGTTTTGTGTGCGCTGAAGATCCCTGTGGGAGCGGGCTTGCTCGCGAAGGCGGAGTGTCAGGCAGCATCAATGTTGATTGACCCACCGCCTTCGCGAGCAAGCCCGCTCCCACAGGGGATTTTTGTTCAACCCAGCAGACGAATTGGTGCACCCGCCGCCCAGGCCTGGATGTCCTCGATCATCTGCGAGAAAAACAGCCGGTAGTTCTGTTGGCTCACATACCCGACATGGGGCGTGGCCAATACATTGTCCAGGGTTCGGAACGGATGATGAGCGGGCAGCGGCTCCTGCTCGAAGACGTCCAGTGCCGCACCGGCCAGTCGTTGCTTCTGCAGCGCCTTGATCAGCGCCGCTTCGTCGACAATCGGTCCACGGGCGGTGTTGACCAGCAGCGCCGTGGGCTTCATACAGCCCAGGGCTTGTGCGTCCACCAGGCCCCGACTGCGGTCGCTGAGCACCAGGTGCACCGACAGCACGTCGGCCTGTTCGAACAGTTCCTGCTTGCTGACACGGGTCACACCGGCTTGCGCCGCACGTTCGGCGGTGAGGTTTTCGCTCCAGGCGATGACCCGCATGCCGAACACCTGGCCGAATTGCGCGACGCGCTGGCCGATGCTGCCAAGGCCGAGGATCGCCAAGGTCTTGCCGTGCAGGTCGCCGCCCAGGCCTTGTTGCCACTGGCCGGCACGCAAGGCATTGGCTTCGGCCACCAGGTTGCGGGTGGCGGCCATGATCAGCGCCCAGGTCAACTCCGGCGCGGCGTGTTTGTAGCTGTCGGTGCCGCTGACCCGGATGCCCAGCGCGGCGGCGGCTTTCAGGTCCAGGGCGGCGTTGCGCATGCCGCCGGTCACCAGCAGTTTGAGCCTGGGCAGGCGGCGCAGCAGGTCTTCGTCGAAGCGCGTGCGCTCGCGCATGACGCAGATCACCTCGAACCCGGCCAGGCGCTCGGCCAGCGTCGGGTTGTCGGCGGGGTAGTCATGGAGAAAACTCACCTGGCCGACGCTGTCCAGCGCCGACCAGTCCACCACATCCCGCGCCACATCCTGCCAATCATCAAGCACTGCAATCTGCACAGGCATCAGCCTTTCCTCTTCAACGCACGGGGTTGGTCTTGTTCAGCCAGGCGAGCAGGGCCTGGTGGAATTGTGCCGGTTCTTCCATCTGTGGCGCGTGGCCCATGCCCGGGAATTCGACCAGCGTGGACCGGGGAATCAACTTCGCCACTTGTTTGCCGAGGACGTCGTAGTGCCCGATCTTCGCCTTGACCTCGGGCGGGGCGATGTCACTGCCGATGGCGGTGGTATCGGAGGTCCCGATCAACAGCAGGGTCGGCATCTTCAGGTCCTGGAATTCGTAATACACCGGTTGAGTGAAGATCATGTCGTAGATCAGCGCCGAGTTCCACGCGACTTGCGTATGCCCAGGGCCTTTGTTCAGGCCGGCGAGCATGTCGACCCAGCGATCGAATTCCGGTTTCCAGCGGCCGCCGTAGTAGGTGCTGCGTTCGTAGTTGCGGATACCGTCGACGCTGAGCTTGAGTTCGCGTTCGTACCATTGGTCTACCGTTCGGTAGGGCACACCGAGGGCTTTCCAGTCTTCCAGGCCGATGGGGTTGACCAGTGCCAGTTGCTCGATCTGTTCGGGGTATTGCAAGGCATAGCGAGTGGCGAGCATGCCGCCGGTGGAGTGCCCCAGCAGGGTGGCTTTCTGAATGCCCAATGCCTTGAGCAGTTGCTGGGTGTTCGTCGCCAGTTGCTGGAATGTGTACTGATAGTGCGCCGGTTTGCTGGAGCTGCAGAAGCCGATCTGGTCCGGGGCGATGACCCGATAGCCGGCGTCGCTGAGGGCTTTGATCGAGCTGTCCCAGGTGGCGCCGCAGAAATTCTTGCCATGCATCAGCACCACGCTGCGTCCATTGGCCTTGCCGTGGGCGGCGACGTCCATGTAACCCATTTGCAGGGACTGGCCCTGGGATTCAAAGGCGAAGTGCTTGAGCGTGTAGGGATAGTCGAAACCTTGCAGCTCAGGGCCGTATTCCGGTGCTTGGGCGTGGGCGATGACGGGCAGGGCGGCGGTCAACAGCAGGCTGGGCAACCAGCGGGGGAAGAGTCGCGACATGGGGAGGCTCCATGGAAAATCCGCCGATGCTGGATCGGCTCGATTAGGGCGGCATTAAACACAGGCAATCGCCGCCCTCGATGGTTCAACCCATCCAGCCCAGCGTCGCCACGGCCAACACGCCGTAACGGGCGCCTTTGGCCAGGGTGACGATCAGCAGGAAGCGCGCCAATGGCTCGCGCATGACTCCGGCGACCAGTGTCAGCGGATCGCCGATCACCGGGAGCCAACTGAGCAGCAATGACCAATGGCCGTAGCGCTGGTAATGCAGCCGGGCTTTTTCCAGGTGCCGGGGGCTTACCGGAAACCAGCGTCGGTCGCGGAACCGTTCGATCCCGCGCCCCAGCCACCAGTTGAGCAGCGACCCCAGCACGTTGCCGAGCGTCGCCACCGCCAGCAGTGCCCAGAGCCAGTAGCGGTCGCTGAGCAGCAGTCCCACCAGCACGGCTTCGGATTGCAACGGCAGCAGCGTGGCGGCACCGAATGCCGCGAAAAACAGCCCGAGGTACGCGCCTGGCATCAATGGGCGGGGTAGTCCGCGACCACCAGGTCAGTGCCGTCCTTTTTCAGGCCTATGACCTGATAGGCATCGCTCATGCCGTCCATTTCCATGCCGGGCGAACCCATGGGCATGCCGGGCGCGGCGACGCCCAACAGATCGTCGCGCTTGCTCAAGGCCAGGACCTGGTCGGCCGGGACGTGACCTTCGACGAATTTGCCATTGATCAACGCGGTGTGGCACGACGCCAGGCGTGGCGGCACGCCGTGCTGTTGCTTGAACTCGCTCATGTTGGCTTCGACGTGGTCTTCGACCTTGAAACCATTGGCTTCAAGATGGCTGATCCATTTTTTGCAGCAACCACAATTGGCGTCGCGATGAACCTCGATCGGAATGAGGTCGGTGGCCTGGGCCAGGGAGGACATGAACAGGGCGCTCAGGGCGATCAGACGCAGAGGGTTTCGCATGGGATTCGTCTCGGCTAACGGGCAAAAAAACGCATTCTGACCCTTTTTATTGGTCAGGCATTCAAGGAGTGTTTCGAATTGCTACGAGGGTCTGCCATTCGATGATGGTAGATCAATGCTGACAGGTAGATGAGGCGGACATTACAAAATTGTCAGGTTGAAGTGCCGAGGTAAGTTTCGGTGTTGATGTAAGCCAATTAGTAAATATGTAGGAAAGGTCTGAAGGGCTATTCGTAAAGGTGCTAAGTTTCGATAAACACTAACTTTTACAGCATGTATCTGAATTGTACGAAAATTGTTAAATCTCTAAATTAAAGTTTTGTGGCGTTAGATTGCAGGTCGATACTCCGGATCACCTAACTTGGCCAGATAAGGAGTTTTCAATGACTATCGGTTATACCGGCGCCTGGACCCCGAAGGCGGGTCTGTTGGTTCGAGAAACCACCAGCAAATCCGAGTCAGTTCCCCAGAGCGTCAAGATCAGGCAGATGCTTGCCCTGGTGGGCGACAATCCAGTCGAGCTGGATACAGTGAAGATGGACAAGATGAAATTGCGCAAGCAGATGAAGGGATTTGATCCCACTAATATTTCAGTCAAATCCATGGGTAGTCTCAGTGTCTTTCTGAAAGAACGTGGCCTGATCAGTGATGTAACGGCAGTCACGCTGAGCAATGCCGGTGACAAGTTCGACCGGTTTGGTATCAAGGACCCTGATGCGAAGTTCAATGCACTGGAATATTTCGCGACGCAACTGGAAAACATCCAGAGCAACAACCTTAAGGGTAACAAGTACGCCAACTACTTGGTTCCCGAGTTCAAAAAAGCGATTTACGTGCTGCAAAACCTGGAAGCCTACGGTAAAAGTAACGGCCCGATGGCGAGACCAGGCAGGGTTATCTCGGAAGAGGCCTGACACTCTGTTGCCCGGCCCGCTCGAGGCATCGAACGGGCCGGCGACCCTTAACGATCGAGCAGTTTCATGACTTCCTCCGGATAACGCAGGCCAGCGGTGGTATTCGCCGCAAAGACCGCGTTCAGCGCCTGCAGTTCTTCAGCGTTCAGCCTCACCTCCAGAGTCGCCACGTTTTCTTCCAGGAATTTGCGTTGCTTGGTGCCCGGAATCGGAATCAGGTAGTCACCTTGGACCAGCACCCACGCCAGCGCCAGTTGGCCCGACGTCACACCTTTCTTTGCCGCGAGCGCCTGGACTTGCTGCACCAGCAGCAGGTTCTTCGCGAATTTTTCGCACCGGAAATGCGGGCTGAAACGGCGATAGTCGTCTGCCGCGAAATCATCCGGGCTTTTCCATGCACCGGTCAGGAACCCTCGGCCCAGCGGCCCAGCGGCCTGTAAGGCACAAAGGCGACGCCCAGACGCCGCACCGCCAGTTATCCCGGCGGGTGCGTGTGTTTGTCGACTGGCTGGTGGAACTCTGTGCCCAGCCCGGCAATGACTTTTACAGGAAGGATTCAGGACGTTGATCAGCGGTTAACGATGGGGGTAGTAACCCGGTCCGCCATGTTCGTAGTAGTGATCGTGATGCCAGCCCCCATGGGGGAAAACAATGCAACCGCTCAGGGGCAGGATGGCCAGCAGGGGAATCAGCAATGTGATTCGACGCAACATTTCAAAGTCCTCATGGTTATCGCCGCAATGAAGCTAAAACTCTTCATCGGCTGTAACATGTGACCCCGCTTGTGGCCGCTTATCCCGGGAACAGGGTATGTGCTTGGCAAGCGTCTTGATACAAACCGGATACATTTTCAGATTCAGGAACCCGCAATGACTCAGTCGCAACGTTTGAAATACTCGATTCTGATCTCCCTGGTGGTGCTGGGGATCATGTTTGGCCTTTCCTGGTTGCAGAACACCGGCGTCATCAGCGAAAAAATGTTCCAGTACATCGCCATTGGCGTGGCGGTGATCGTGGTCGTCATCAATGGCGTGATGCGCCGCAAGGTCAAGCCCTGATCATTCGCTCACTGGTTGCGCAGGATGGCGGCAGCCTGTGGATGCAGGCTGTAGCTTTTGTCGGGGTTTAGCACAATCACGCCTTCAATGCACAAACGCTTGAGCACTTCGCGCACGCTGAGAAAGGACAGGGGAATGTCCAGGTCCAGCAATTGGCTGTGTACGCCACGCACGCCAAGACTGCGGTCGCTTTCGGCGGCCGTCAGCAGGGCATCGATGACTTTCAGGCGGATCAGGCTGGTGCGCAGGCCATAGCTCTTGAGCAGGACCCGGATCCGCTCGTTACCGTGGCGATCGGTATGCGGCTCGAACACGCCGACTTCCATTGAAGTACCCTTTGGCGCGTTGCTACCGTCCGTTGGCAGTTGCGAGTTGTACATTGCAAAACTCCTTTTCAGAGCCTGATCAGGAAAAATGGGGCGCTCTTGCATGTCTAGACGTATGAGCTCCCCAAATCATGAAGGCTCGAATGTAGAAATTTTGTCGACGGCGTGTGATCAGTCTGTCAGTTCGCACGACAAAGCGCGGCAAAACCCTAAATTATTGATGTGAGCTTCGTCCCTACAGGGAGGCACTGCGCGCGTGGGTGCGCGCAACAGCGGCCATCGTTTTTTCGATCAGGAGCGAGCGTGATTATTTCCAGCCAGTTAACCAGGTTGAGCCTGGCGGGTGTGACTCTGGGATTGAGCCTGGGGTTGAGCCTTGCGGCGAGCGCGAGCGATGCGCCTGCGCCAACGAGCGCGGACATCCGCCGAACCAGTTTCGGCGTGCCGCACATCCGCGCCGACAACGAGCGCGGGCTGGGCTACGGCATCGGCTATGCCTACGCCCAGGACAACCTGTGCCTGCTGGCGAACGAGATCACTACGGTGAACGGCGAGCGTTCGCGCTATTTTGGGCCGGACCAGTTCACCGTCGAGGCGCGTGAGAACCTGGTCAGCGATCTGTTCTTCACCTGGCTCAACACCCCGCAAGCCGTCGCCGCTTTCTGGCAGGCCCAGACTCCGCCGGTGCGTGAGTTGATTGAAGGCTATGTGGCGGGGTTCAACCGTTCCCTGAGCGAACGTCGTGCCCAGGGGCTGCCGCAACAATGCCAGGGCGATTGGGTGCGGGACATCACCCCGTCGGATCTGGTCAAGCTGACCCGGCGCCTGTTGGTCGAAGGGGGTGTCGGCCAGTTCGCCGAAGCCCTGGCCGGTGCCACGCCGCCCCAAGCCGTGGCCCGGGCGTCGAACGCCCAGGCAGCGTTCCAGGTGGCCGCCACGCGCATGCAACGGTTTGCCCTGGATCGGGGCAGTAATGCGGTCGCGATCGGCAGCGAACGTTCCTTTAATGGACGCGGCATGTTGCTGGCTAACCCGCACTTCCCGTGGGTGGGCGGCATGCGTTTTTATCAGATGCACCTGACCATTCCCGGCAAGCTGGATGTGATGGGCGCGGCGTTGCCCGGCCTGCCGCTGATCAACATTGGTTTTAATCAACATCTGGCCTGGACCCACACAGTGGATTCGTCCAGGCATTTCACGCTGTACCGCCTGCAACTCGATCCCAGGGATTCGACCCGTTACTTGCTCGACGGCCAGTCCTTGCCGATGGACAAGCAGACCCTGACCGTCAACGTCAAGCAGGCGGACGGGCAGGTCCGGGCGATTTCCCGCGTGGTCTACAGCTCGAAGTTCGGTCCGGTGGTGCAATGGCCGGGAAAACTCGATTGGGATCATCAGTACGCCTTCAGCCTGCGCGACGCCAACCTGGATAACGATCGCGTCCTGCAGCAGTGGTACGCGATGAACCGCGCCGAAAACCTCAGGGATTTCCAGGACTCGGTGCACAGGATCCAGGGCATTCCGTGGGTCAACACCCTGGCGGCGGACGATCAGGGGCAGACGCTGTACATGAACCTCTCGGTGGTGCCCAACGTCAGCGTCGACAAGCTGGCGCAATGCAGCGATCCGCGGATCGGTCTGCAGATGATCATTCTTGACGGTTCCAACAGTGCCTGTGCCTGGGACATCGACCCGCAGGCGCCACAACGGGGCATCTATGCAGCGGACAAACTGCCGCAGCTGCTGCGCAAGGATTTTGTCCAGCACTCCAACGATTCGGCGTGGATGGCCAATCCGGCGCAACCGCTGACCGGCTACTCGCCGCTGATCAGCCAGGACGGCCAGCCTCTGGGCCTGCGTTCACGCTTTGCCCTGGACCGTTTGAGTACGCTGACCGGGGCCGGCAAGGTCGCGGTGGCGGACTTGCAGCACATGGTCATGGACGATCAGGTCTATCAGGCGGCTCAAGTGATGCCGGACCTGCTGCAATTCTGCGCGAAGGATCTCGGTGCCGATGCCAGAACCCTCGCGCCACTGTGCGCCAGCCTCAAGGCCTGGGACCGCAAGGCCAACCTGGGCAGCGGTCTGGGCTTTGTGCACTTCCAGAATGTCATGGAGGCATTGGAGCCGGTGCCGGACGTATGGCGCGTGGCGTTCGATCCGCAAGACCCGCAACACACCCCGAGTGGACTCGCCGTCGATCACCCGTCAGTGGCCAAGGCGCTACGCACAGCGATGCTGGCTTCGGCTGAGCAGGTCAAGGCGTCAGGCCTCAAGCCGGACACTCGCTGGGGCGACATCCAGGTGGTCAGCAGTGGCGGGCAACAGACGCCGATCCATGGCGGGCCGGGCACGCTGGGTGTCTACAACGCGATCCAGAGCGTGCCGCGCAGCGATGGCAAGCGCGAGGTGGTCAGTGGCACCAGTTACCTGCAAGTGGTGACCTTCGACGAAAACGGACCGCAAGCCAAGGGGCTGCTGGCGTTCTCGTTGTCGAGTGACCCTGCTTCGAAATTTTCACGGGATCAGACGCAGGCCTTTTCGCAGAAGCAATGGAGCGTGCTGCCCTTCACCGAACAGCAGATCACGTCCGATCCGCAGTATCAGGTACAGACGATCCGCCAGCAGGATGCCAAGGTCGTCGCGCATTGAGGTAATGTAGTTTTAGTGGAACGCTGAAGGCCGCACCCCGCAAGGGTCGCGGCCTTTTCAGCTTTTCGGGGTCTTTTGCGGGATCGCGTTGACCACCAGATTGCCATTGTCATTGCGGGTCAGGTAGACCGGCAGGACCCGCGGCAGGGACTTCACCAGGCCGTTGATCTCTTTGATGTTGTAGATGCCACCGATATGGATCGAACCGGTGCTGTTGTCGGCGACCATCAGCGGTTTGTCCAGGTAGCGATTGATCAATGGCAGCGCATCGCTCAGCGCCAGATCGTCGAGCACCAGCTTGCCCTGGCGCCAGGCCAGCGAACTGTCATTGTCGTAGGTCTGGCTGATGCGGGGAGTGAAGTCTCCGCCGCGATAACTGGCCTGCATCGCCGGGTCGAGGCGCAAACCGTCGCCGGGCAGGTCGGTGTTGCTGCTGACCAGTACCGAACCCTCGATCAGATTGACCTTGACCTGGTCTTCATACATCCAGACGTTGAATTGGGTGCCGGTCACACGAATCTTGCCTTCGGCCGCCTTGACCACAAAAGGGTGGCGGGTGTCATGGCTGACCCTGAAGTACGCTTCGCCTTTCTTCAGCGTGACTTGCCGCTGATCCTTGTAGTTGCTGTACGTCAGCTCGCTGCCCAGGTTCAGTTCCACCTGGCTGCCATCCTTCAAGGTGACCGTGCGAACATTGTCGGTGGCTTCGAAATGCTGGTACGCGTTCGGTACCCAGCCCAGGTGCCAGCCGGCATAACCGGCCAAAGGCAGCGCCAGGGCACAGACTGCCGCGGCAATGGCCAGGCGGCGCCACGGAGTTTCGGGTTGCGGGCGAACCAGCGGCAGGACGGGCGCGGGGCGGGGCAGGTCGCCGGCGACATCCCATATTTCCAGCATCGCTTCGTATTCGAAGGCATGGAGCGGATGCGCATTTCGCCATTGTTCGAACGCCTGGCGCTCCTGCGTTGTGCAGTCATTGGCGTGCAGACGCATGCACCAATGCGCAGCGGCATCGGTGATGGCGTCGTATTCGGCTTCCGAGAGCGTGTGTTCGGTCATTGGCTCATCCTGATTTCGTGCATTCTAACCTTGGGGACAGTCTGCGAGAACATCAGTCATGGCAATTAACTATCAATGTGTAACTTTTTTTCAACGCCTCGCCTCTGGAATCTCTGCTGGCGTAAAAACAATCAAACTGATTACCCCTGTGCGGTCAGGGCCTTTGAGCGGCGCAGATCCGGGGATCTGCGCCCTGTGATTGGCGGATCAGGTTCCGGAGGCCGATGTGGCCGGCACCGGGTCCAGTTGCCGGCCCATTTCGCAGATCAGGAACGCGAGCGAATCGGCATTGTGCAAAATGACGTCAGCCCTGAAGTTCGCATTTTGCCCGTCCAGGAATGCATCCCGTGCCTGCTCCATGGTCCTGCTGCCCGTTAACCTCAGAATGGCCTTGCCGATGTGATAGGCCGCCGGGATCGAATCCAGGCTGATCCACGATTGCAGGCTGCTGTTCCAACGCGCAAACAGTTCCTCTTTCGGCGTGTTCAGCGACAAGGCTTCGCGCTGGAATTTCAATTGGGACTCTTTCATGGCTTCACCGTAGGCCGTGATCGGCGTCACCAGATCGCTGAACGGGCGCCGGGCTTCAAGGGATGCAATGTCCACGGCTGCGGAAAACAGGTGAGCGAACTCGTGAATCAGCGTGGCGGCCTGGCTGTGGCCGTCGACGTTGAAGGGCTCAGTCAGGCAGGATTTGTACCAGTCGAGCTGTTGATCGAAGAACTTTTCGGTGAAATGCACGTGGCGCTTGAGATCCTTGTCCAGGACAAACGCGATGAGGTTGTCCTGCGGGTCCCGGTTTGAACCCACGATAAAACGATGGGAGTTCATCCAGTCTTCATCGGGGTCGACCAGCGCGTTGCAGATGGGGAGAATGGCGTCCTTGATCTTGTCGAGCAGCGCTGCGTTGACCTGGCCGACACCAAAGAAGCCTTTGAGGAAGGTGTCCAGCCGGGTGCCGGGGACGAATCTGCGCAGTTGCGTCATGTTGTGCAAACTGTTGAACGCGTAATAGCGTGCCATGTCGATGGCCTGCACGATCATTCGGGCTTTATCGGGATGCCTGGCGCGAATGTCTTCCATCCCCCGGGCCTCGATGTTCAGCACCTCTCCGGCGATACGGGCATGAGCAAACTGGTTGTGCATTTTCGACATGGCCTTGCCGAAGTGCACCGTATGAATGTCCGGGTCGATCACTAGTTGCTTGTTTGGCGCCGTCAGTAATACGGGGCCTTGTTCCTTGTCCTTGATCATTCGCCAGGCCGGCCCGGTCTTGTCTACGCCGTAGACCTTGCCGGCGATGGGGGCGTAGGTTTTTTTGCTCGTCGCATCGAGGTAGGTGCCGTCAGCGTTGTTTTTCGTCAGATTCTTGAGTTCGACCGTGGTTTCGAACGGTTGCAGCCGCGTACGCAGCGGTGCCGTCGAATCGATCTCGGACCACTTTGGCGCGATGATCGGTGTGGCGACCGGTGCGCCAGGGTTTTCCTGGGTTGCCTGGGCCGTGTCGGTCCATCCTTCGAGCGACAGCCTGCCCAATGAGATGAGTTGCGCTGCACCGGCGATGAACTCCTCCAGCGCAACTTTCCAGTGATGATCCTGCAGGGCTTCTGCAGAGTTGCGGGCATCCTTGTAGGCGTTCCAGAGAAACTGCGCATAAGCGAGTTTGCCCGGTAACAGGCCGAGGATGCGCTGGATGCCGGAGCCAAACAGGTGTTTGACGGCCTCCCAGTCCGCCTGGCTTGCCGTGTGTAACTGGCTGCCAAGCATTTGCGACAGCAGTCGGGTGTTGTCGTGGAACAGCTGGGTGAGCAAGTTGCCGTCGATGGGGTTGGACCCGAGGGTGATCTCACTCGATTGCCCAACGGTCGAGCTGAACAGGTTGCGGAAGGCGGACTGCTCGCTGTCCGGCAGGCGCCGTAGCAACATGTCCTGCAAGGGGCCCGGCGTGTTCAGCGCCGAGACAAGGCTGGCCTCAGTGTCGAATTCGATAAAAGGCGAGCCGCCAGGGTGGTAAGGGGCATAGAGGATCTGCGGCCCGGCCTTTGCGTTGCCGGGGCCCACCAGGTACAGGCCCAACGCTTTGACAGCGGCGGCGCCGGTGGTCTTGATCAGCTCCAGTGGCCGGGCAATCGCCTGTGCTCCCTGCACGGCTGCTCGGGCCGTGGCGTCCGGCATGTCGAGCACCTGTCGCAGCAAATCGAACGCGCTGCCGGATAGCCTTTGCAGCAGCTTCAGTTCGTGGGCGTGTTGCAGCAGTTGCCAGGGCAGTTGTTTGACGAAACGCTGCATCCGGCTTTCGGCGTCGGCCGTTGTACCGGACAACGTCTGCGTTACCAGTGCTGCGTAGCTTTGCACAATGTTCAAAGACTGCAGCAGTTGACGGACCGCGGCCTGGTCCAGCCCCTCGGGCAGTGCCTGGGTGGTTGTCGAGGAAACCTGGAATCCGGAGCCTTGCGCGACATTGACATGGTTCAGGGCGAACTCGGTAAGGCTGCGGGCGGGACCGGTCAGGTTGAGGTCGGGAATGATTTCAATATCGTCGGGGTCCAGCGTAATGGCCGGGAAGCGATTGCCGAGCAAGGTCGTCAGCCGTCCATGCACATACGACCTGAGGGGTGTGATCCCGTGCAGGTAGTCTTTGTCCTCCTCGACGCTGTTGCGGTATTGCTCCAGCAGCTCAACGTGCAGCCGCTGATCTTCAAGCGGGGCCATTCCAAGCCATGCGGGCAGTGACTGTTGCAGGGTGATCGCCCGGGCGATCGAGGTGGCTCTGCGCAAATGGGTGTTGATCCCGGCCGTAGCCAGCGCTTTCAGCGCCTTTTTCTGCTTCGTGTCGTTCAGTTCCAGGCCGCGCGTGTGTTCGCAGCGAGCCAGAAAGTGATCGATGGAGGATCGTGCGACCTGCTCCAGTACTGATCCTTCAATCAGCCGCAGCGGACCCAGCGAGTAGCGTTGGTGGAAGACGCGTTGGCTCGGGGTGAGGTTTTCCAGTAGCGCCATACGTTGTTGCGGGTCGAGCAGGCGCCGGTTCAGTTCCTGCCTGGCACGGCTGATGTTGTCAAACACCTCCAGCCCCTCGGCGGGCGTCCACAGGATCGTCCGGCCGGAATGCGAGGGGTCGAGTCCGCCGCGCTCGGTCAGGAGCAGGCAATGGGCGAGCGGCAGGACATCCCGCACACCGGAGCACTCAAGGGTCAGTGAATAGGCATCGGGTCGGAACCCCTTCAAGGAGCGACGGTTATGTCTGTCGGCCTGATCCGGGTTGAACACCGTATCGACGATGGCCCGGTCCGCATCCGCCAATGTCGCACTGAGTGTGCGCAAGCTTGCCTCGCCGCGGATGCCGACGGAAAGTGCATGGGCCAGGCGCGGCTGCAGGTTTTCCAGGTAGACCCGCTGCAACGCCAGTGAAGTGATCGGTTGTGCGGCGAAGTCGGCGTTGATCAGCGTTTCGATGTCACTGAAGCTCTTGACGAACGCTGCCGCCGTATCGGCCAGCACCATGGACGGATGCTGGTCGCCGGACAACACCGGCCGCGTGCTCCAGCGTCCGTCGGTCTCCAGCTTCAGCAGCCGCTCGTTGAGCATCGAACGGATATCCAGCGCCTTGTCGAACAGGGCGTGGATGTCGACGGCACCGTCACTGTGGCGGAACACCTGCAGGCTGTATTCGGTGTTCTGCAGTTGCTTGGTGACGATGGCGTCGAAGAGCTTGCTGAAGATCGCGCCGGAGATTGCTTCCCCAGTCACATTCGGCCGGTCAAAACCAATGAATCGCTGGCGTTCGTCCAAGCTCAGCAGGCCATAGAGTTCGTCCTCGTGACCGGCCGCGCCGAACTTGCTGCGCACGGTATCGCGCAAGTCCTGGTAGTCCTTGAGCACCTGCAAACCTTCGGTGGGCGTGTAGAGAAACGCATGACTGGCGCTGACCATCAGTGAACCGGCCAGCTCGACGTAATTGGCCTGGTACTCCCACAGGCGCACGGTTTCGACCGTCATCGATGTGTTCGTCCGGCTGGCCGTCGAGATCAACGCGTGCAGATCCTGGTTTTGCTTCGGGGTGATGATCCCGGCTTCGCGCTTGAGCAGCAGTTGCCCGCGCGCCTGATCGGCGATGACCCGGCCGAAGAGTGCGCGACGCGAGGCGCCATTGGCGCTCGCCGCGTCCCAGTATTGTTCGAGCTGCCCGATCAGCAGGCTGACCAGTTTGCGCGAGACAGTCGTGACCGCCGTCTCCCAGTGTCCCTGATCAGCGTTTGCCGGGGACTTTTTCGGGTGGGAAAACTCATGGGCCTGCCCGGAGGGCCAACGCTGATGGCGATAGTGCAGGAGCACGGCATCACTCAGCGACAGGGAGTTGACCCAAGGTCGCGTCGGACGACTTGCATCCTCGTTACCGTCAGTCGCTGCCAGATAAAAATTCACCCGGGTCTGGCTCTGATCCACACTGGGAAAAGACGCCGTCAGTTGTTCAGCCAGCAATGCATCGAGCAGCGACGTCAAGGACGGTAGCGCCTTGAGTTCATCGAGCAGGGCCTGGTCGTTGAGTTGCTGATGGCGGGAGAGGGTGTTGCGCTGGTCCTCGAACACGTCACCCTCAATGGTCTGATACTCCAGCCCGATATCGGCGGCAGCCACCACGGCCTTGCGTTGTGCTAGCGCCATGAAGGCCAGCAGTTCATTGTCTTCGTTGGCTGCTTCGAGTTGTGCTGCCAAATGTTCGGTCAGGACCGAACGACTGGTGAATTTCTGTATACCGGCGTAGGGGGTGTAGAGAATCACGCCATTGTCATCCGGCGTCGCGGTCAGCAAAAAACTGCCGGCCAGCGCCACGGGTTCCTGGCCAGGGATCTTCAGCAGGATTTTTTTCGCCAGCATGGGCGGCGTCTGCTCATCGCGCAGGGCCTGGCTGGCCAGTTCGATATGGCTGAACCATTCGAAATCCTTTTGCGCCAGCCCGTGGGTTTGGCCAAGTTCTCGCCAGAGGCCGGGCATCGTCAGTGCTTCGGGGAAAAACAGCGGAGTTACGGGTGTAGACATCGTCGAGTCTCGCTCAAGGGGCCACTCAAGGGCGCCTGTGGGTTGAGCATCGAGAC
This sequence comes from Pseudomonas sp. PDM32, assembly GCF_019219225.1. Classification (NCBI taxonomy): domain Bacteria; kingdom Pseudomonadati; phylum Pseudomonadota; class Gammaproteobacteria; order Pseudomonadales; family Pseudomonadaceae; genus Pseudomonas; species Pseudomonas sp. PDM32. The sequence continues at coordinate 156,459 of NZ_JAHUWE010000003.1, read as the reverse complement.
TAAAAGCCGGTGCGTTGATGCAGGTGGTAAATAGATAACGCACGGGGCGTGGGCATTGGTGACACGGATATACCTCATCGCCCCCTGAGCGAAAGGTTGACAGGTCGCTCGTCGCGCGTTGTTAATCGGCGGGTCTTTGTACGCTGTTGTTCCCTCCAATAATCATTCTGGAGCTTCAGATGTCTGCGCCACACGATCACGCCTCTACTGCCGTCTCGTCACACCTGTCACTCGAAGCGCTGAGCGCTTTGCTGGAAAAGATTTTTCTGCGTCATGGCACCTCCGCCGAGGTTGCCAGGGTGCTGGCACAAAACTGCGCCGGCGCCGAGCGCGATGGCGCCCACAGTCACGGGGTGTTCCGGATCCCGGGTTATGTTTCGACGCTGCAAAGCGGCTGGGTCAATGGCCAGGCCGTTCCGGTGGTCGAAGATGTGGCTTCGGGATTTGTGCGGGTCGATGCCGATAACGGTTTTGCGCAACCGGCCCTGGCGGCGGCGCGCGAATTACTGGTGCAGAAAGCCCGAAGTGCCGGCATTGCGGTGCTGGCGATCCGTAACTCGCACCATTTCGCGGCCTTGTGGCCGGATGTCGAACCCTTCGCGTATGAAGGGCTGGTGGCGTTGAGCGTGGTCAACAGCATGACCTGCGTGGTGCCCCACGGTGCCGATCGACCTCTGTTCGGTACCAATCCGATCGCCTTCGCCGCGCCCCGGGGTGACGGCGAACCGATTGTCTTCGACCTCGCCACCAGCGCCATTGCCCATGGCGACGTGCAAATTGCCGCACGCCAGGGCGAACGCTTGCCGCAAGGGATGGGCGTGGACAGCCTCGGCCAGCCGACGACCGACCCGAAAGCGATTCTTGAAGGCGGCGCGTTGCTGCCATTTGGCGGACACAAGGGCTCGGCGTTGTCGATGATGGTCGAGTTGCTCGCGGCGGCACTGACCGGCGGCAATTTTTCCTTCGAGTTCGACTGGAACAACCATCCAGGCGCCAAGACGCCCTGGACGGGCCAGTTGCTGATCGTGATTGATCCGGACAAGGCCGCGGGGCAAAGTTTTGCCCAACGCAGCCAGGAACTGGTGCGGCAAATGCACGGTGTCGGCCTGAAGCGTTTGCCGGGTGACCGGCGTCATCATCAGCGCGCCAAATCGCTGGCCAACGGCATTGAACTCGATGCCCGGACGCTGGCGAACCTGCGGGAGCTGGCGGGGGAGTGATTCGGGGTATTGGCAAATAATGTCTAATTAACGCAACCCCTGTAGGAGCGAGCCTGCTCGCGATGGTCGTTAACGATTACGCGGGAAATCTGATTCCCCGCGGTGCCCTCAAGTCCATCGCGAGCAGGCTCGCTCCTACAGGGTTTGCGTTTTTTGATCGGAACGCTCAGCGACGCCCCAGCAACAACCCCACCACCAGACCAAACCCGGCGGAAATCGCCACGGTTTGCCATGGATGCCCGCCGATATAGGTTTCAGTGGCCTCGACCGCCGGCAGGGTGCGGTTGCGCACGCTGGTCACCGAATCCCTGGCCTGCTGGAGTTTCAGGGCGATTTGTCCGCGAAGGGTGTCCGCTTCTTCCCCGACCAGTGAGGCGCTGCTTTTCAGCAGTTTTTCCGACTCTTCGATCAACGATTGAAGTTCGCTGAACGCTTGATCCTTGATTTGATCTTCGGCAGCTTGCGCGGCGGTTTTGCGGGCCATTGAAGTACTCCTTGCGGGTAAGTGGACAGTGAACAATGGAGTCTGCGGCCGTCGGAAAAGTTGCAGCTATTTTGCCCGGGAAGGTCATCTTGCTGAAAAACCGGCGCAGGACATTTCGCCCTACAGTGTAAGATGTCGCCAATTTTACGCAGCAGGAAATTCCCATGAGCTTCAATCTGGCCGACAAACCCCTCGCCGAGCGCGCTGCGCTTGAAGACGAGAAATCCCGTCTGTTCGAACTCTGGCAAAACAACCTGGGCAAAGCCAAGGGCGAGGCCGCACGGTTGTTTGGTGAACGGGCCAAGCGCAAAGGCAAGTGGGCCGAATGGGTGCGTGCCGAACTGGACGGCATGTCGCCCCCGGAATACGCCAACATGGTGCGCAGCGAAGTCAATCGCCTGATGGCGGCCAACAAATAACATTGGTTGTCAGGCGAAACTCGCGACAATCGCCTCGCGCACTTTCAAAACGACCGGGTCAAGCTGGGTGCTGGTGCGCCAGCCCAGTTCGATCGGGTAGCGCGGCAAGGCCAAGGGGCAGGGCAGCAGTGCCAGGCCGCTGAGCGTCGCGATGCTTCGGGCGGCATGGGCCGGAATGGTCGCCACGGCCTGGCTGCCCTTGAGCAAATGCGGCAGCGCGGCAAAATGCGTGGTCGAGGCGCACACCCGCCGACTCAGGCCCAGCGCCGCCAATCCTTCATCGGTAATCCCGATAAAACCGCCGGACGACACCAGGATGTGCTCGCGGGCCACAAACTCCTCAAGACTGATGCTGCACTGGCCCTTGACCAGGCTCGACGGGTCCGCCAGGCACAGATAACCACCTTCTCCCAGCACCTGGCGGCTAAGCAGCCGCTCGGCAAAGCCGCCTGCGGTGATCGCCAGATCAATGCTGCGCTCCATCAACGCCTGGGCAACGATCTGGCTGTGGGTCTGGCGAAAAATCAGGCGCAACTTCGGCGCGCTCCGGGCGATTTCCTCGATCAGTCGTCGGCCGTAGGCAATTTCGAAATCGTCCGACATGCCCACGGTGACCGAGCGGCCTTCGTACTGCTGCGCAGCCGGGTCAACCATCGCCAGGCTCTGCCGGCATTTATTAAGGGCCTCGCTGACCACCGGCTTGAGCTGATTGGCCTTGAGCGAAGGCGCCAGGCCGCGCCCGGTGCGCACGAACAGTTGATCGCCATACACCTCGCGCAAGCGGCGCAAGGCTGCGCTGACGGCCGATTGCGTCACGCCCAGGCGCAAGGCGGCCCGGCTGGCGCTGGACTCTTCGTGCAGCGCTTCGAAGACTTTGAGCAGGTTGAGGTCGATGTTGGTGATATTCATCTGGTTCATATCATTCAGCAGTGAATCGGTCTTTATTGATGATCACGTGGCGCCGGAGAATGAGCAACCCCTGATGCGAATGGAGATTTCGTGATGCCCAAATCAATCGTTGCGGCTTTGCAGATTGGCGCCTTGCCCGGTGGCAAGGCCGATACCCTGGAACAGATCCTGTCCTATGAGCATGCGATCATCGAGTCCGGTGCCGCGCTGGTGGTCATGCCGGAAGCGCTGCTGGGCGGTTATCCCAAGGGCGAGGGTTTTGGCACCCAGCTTGGTTTTCGGCTGGCGCAAGGTCGCGAAGCCTTTGCCCGCTATTTTGCCAACGCCATCGACGTGCCCGGCGCGGAAACCGAGGCGCTGGCCGGCCTGTCCGCACGCACCGGGGCGAATCTGGTGATCGGCGTCATCGAACGCGCCGGTAGTACCTTGTACTGCACGGCCTTGCACTTTGATCCGCAGGCCGGGCTGCTGGCCAAACACCGCAAGTTGATGCCCACCGGTACCGAACGGCTGATCTGGGGCAAGGGCGATGGTTCGACGCTGCCGGTGATCGACAGCCAGGTCGGGCGCATCGGTGCGGTGGTGTGCTGGGAAAACATGATGCCGCTGCTGCGCACGGCAATGTACGCCAAGGGCGTGGAGGTGTGGTGCGCGCCGACCGTGGACGAACGGGAGATGTGGCAGGTCAGCATGCGCCACATCGCCCATGAGGGGCGTTGTTTCGTGGTCAGCGCCTGTCAGGTCCAGGCATCGCCCCAGGCCCTGGGCCTGGACATCGCCAACTGGCCGGCGGATCGGCCGTTGATCGCCGGCGGCAGCGTGATCGTAGGGCCCATGGGCGACATCCTCGCCGGGCCGTTGCGAGATGGCGCCGGTCTGCTGACCGCGCAGATCGATACTGACGACCTCGTGCGCGCCCGCTACGACTATGACGTGGTCGGTCACTACGCTCGCCCGGATGTGTTCGAGCTGACCGTGGACGAGCGCGCTAAACCGGGGGTGCGCTTCACTTCCTGAGGCTTGAGGGCTTTGGCCAAACCAGTCAGACAACTTGATAACTTTGACCATTGCCCGCCACCCCACGCAGAGCGAGTATTTCCCTGTTGATTACGGTTCCCCACAACCTAATAAGAAACACAGGGATTCTGGCAATGCGCGATTACTTGTCTGCTACAGATCAGTTCAACTATCAGCACACCGTCGACGCCGCACTCGCAGGCGATCTGACGGCGCTCAACGCCTGCGTCGAATGCTGTGACCGGCATGCCTTGCCGGGTCGCATCGCGCTGTTCTGGGAGGGGCGCGACGGCGCCAGTGCGAGCTACACCTTCACTGATTTGCAGGACAAGGCCGCGCGTTTCGCCAATTACCTGCTGGCCCAGGGCGTGAAGAAGGGCGACAAGGTCGCCGGCCTGCTGCCACGCAACATCGAATTGCTGATCACCGTGTTTGCCGCCTGGCGCATTGGCGCGGTGTATCAACCGTTGTTCACCGCGTTCGGCCCCAAAGCCATCGAGCACCGCCTGAGCTGCTCTGGCGCCAAAGTGGTGGTGACCGACGCGGTGAACCGGTCGAAACTCGCCGAAGTCGCCGACTGCCCGGCCATCGTTACCGTCACTGGCCCCAAAGGGCAGGGCCTGGTGCGTGGCGATTGCAGTTTCTGGGCCGAGCTGTCCAACTATTCCGCCCACTGCGAACCCGTGCTGTTGACCGGCGAAGATCCGTTCCTGCTGATGTTCACCTCAGGCACCACCGGCCCGTCGAAAGCGCTGTCTGTGCCGCTCAAGGCCATCGTTGCGTTCAAGAGCTACATCCGCGATGCGGTAGATCTGCGTCCTGAAGACGCCTTCTGGAACGTCGCCGACCCGGGTTGGGCCTACGGCATTTACTACGGTGTCACCGGGCCCCTGTCGATGGGGCATCCGATCACCTTTTACGATGGCCCGTTCACCCTCGAAAGCACCTGCCGGGTGATCAACAAGTACGGGATCACCAACCTCACCGGTTCACCGACGGCCTACCGTTTGCTGATTGCCGGCGGCGATGAGTTCGCCAGATCGATCAAGGGCAAGCTGCGCATCGTCAGCAGCGCCGGCGAGCCGCTGAACCCGGAAGTGATCCGCTGGTTCGCCGACAACCTCGACGTGGTCATCCACGACCACTACGGCCAGACCGAGCTGGGCATGGTGCTGTGCAACCACCACGGCCTTGAACACCCGATTCACATGGGCGCCGCCGGTTTTACTTCGCCGGGCCACCGCATTGTGGTCCTCGATGACGAATACAAGGAACTGGGTGTTGGCCAGCCCGGCATCCTGGCCATCGACCGCAGCCAGTCGCCGATGTGCTGGTTCGCCGGCTACGAAGGCGGGCCGACCAAGGCCTTTGTTGGCCACTATTACTTGAGTGGCGACACCGTCGAGTGGAACCCGGACGGCAGCATCAGCTTCGTCGGTCGCAGCGATGACGTGATCACCACCTCCGGCTACCGGGTCGGTCCGTTCGACGTGGAAAGTGCGCTGATCGAACATCCGGCAGTGGTCGAGGCCGCCGTGGTCGGCAAGCCCGATCCTGAGCGTACCGAACTGGTCAAGGCGTTCGTCGTGCTCAGCCCGCAATACCGCGCAGAACCTGCGTTGGCCGAAGAGCTGCGCCAGCACGTGCGCAAGCGCCTGGCGGCGCATTCGTACCCCCGTGAAATCGAATTTGTCAGCGAGTTGCCGAAAACCCCAAGCGGCAAATTGCAGCGCTTTATCTTGCGCAACCAGGAAATCGCCAAGGCTCAAGAGGCTGCGGCGAAGAACCTTCCAGCTTGAAAGGGAAACAATGATGCAGATCGAGAACAAGATTTTTATCGTCACCGGTGGCGCTTCCGGCCTCGGTGCAGCGACGGCCGAGGTACTGGTCGCCGCTGGCGCGAAAGTGATGCTGGTGGACATGAACGCCGAGGCCGTTGCCGCCCAGGCCCAGCGCCTTGGCGCGCACAGTGTGGTGGCGGACATCAGCAACGAAGCGGCGGCCGAAGCGGCTGTGCAGGCGACGGTCGAAGCCTTTGGCGGCCTCAATGGCCTGGTCAATTGCGCCGGCATCGTGCGTGGCGAGAAGATTCTCGGCAAGAACGGTCCGCACTTGCTGTCCAGTTTCAGCCAGGTGATCAACGTCAACCTGATCGGCAGCTTCAACATGCTGCGCCTGGCGGCAGCGGCGATTGCGCAAACCGAAGCGGATGCCGATGGCGAGCGCGGCGTGATCATCAACACCGCGTCTGCTGCGGCATACGACGGTCAGATCGGCCAGGCGGCCTACTCGGCGTCCAAAGGGGCCATCGTCAGCCTGACGTTGCCGGCGGCCCGTGAACTGGCGCGCTTCGGTATCCGCGTGATGACCATCGCCCCGGGCATATTCGAGACACCGATGATGGCCGGCATGACCCAGGAAGTCCGCGACTCCCTGGCCGCTGGTGTGCCATTCCCGCCGCGCTTGGGCAAACCGGGCGAGTATGCCGGGCTGGTGAAGCATATTATTGAAAACAGCATGCTCAACGGCGAGGTGATCCGTCTCGACGGTGCCTTGCGCATGGCCGCCAAATAAGGAGGATTTGTCATGACACTGTCCAACGATCCAATTGTAATCGTCAGCGCCGTCCGCACCCCCATGGGTGGGTTCCAGGGCGAACTGAAAAGCCTGACCGCACCGCAACTGGGTGCTGCCGCGATCAAAGCCGCCGTTGAACGTGCCGGCGTTTCCAGTGACGGTATCGACGAAGTGCTGTTTGGCTGCGTTCTGCCGGCGGGCCTTGGCCAGGCCCCTGCGCGCCAGGCGGCACTGGGTGCCGGGCTGGATAAATCGACCCGCTGCACCACCCTGAACAAGATGTGCGGTTCGGGCATGGAAGCGGCGATTCTGGCCCACGACATGCTGGTGGCCGGCAGTGCCGACGTGGTGGTCGCCGGTGGCATGGAAAGCATGTCCAACGCGCCTTACCTGCTGGACCGCGCCCGTGCCGGTTACCGCATGGGCCATGGGCGGGTGCAGGACTCGATGTTCCTGGACGGCCTCGAAGACGCCTACGACAAGGGCCGTCTGATGGGCACCTTCGCCGAAGACTGCGCCGAAACCAACAGCTTCAGCCGTGAGGCCCAGGACGCGTTCGCCATTGCCTCGACCACCCGCGCGCAACAGGCGATCAAGGACGGCAGCTTCAAGGCCGAAATTGTCCCGCTCACCGTGACAGTCGGCAAAGAGCAGGTGGTGATCAGCAACGACGAGCAGCCGCCAAAAGCCAAACTGGACAAGATCGCTTCGTTGAAACCGGCGTTCCGCGAAGGCGGCACGGTGACGGCGGCCAACTCCAGTTCGATCTCCGACGGTGCGGCGGCATTGGTGCTGATGCGCCAGTCCCAGGCACAGAAACAAGGCCTGAAGCCGTTGGCGGTGATCCATGGCCACGCCGCGTTCGCCGACACCCCGGGGCTGTTCCCGGTGGCGCCGATTGGCGCGATCAAGAAATTGATGAAGAAAACCGGCTGGTCGATCAATGACGTCGATCTGGTGGAAGTCAACGAAGCCTTCGCCGTGGTCGGCATGGCCGCGATGACTCACCTGGAAATCCCCCACGAGAAACTCAACGTGCACGGCGGCGCTTGCGCCTTGGGCCACCCGATCGGGGCGTCCGGTGCGCGGATTCTCGTGACCTTGCTGTCGGCCCTGCGCCAGAAAGGCCTGAAACGCGGCGTCGCGGCGATCTGCATCGGTGGCGGTGAAGCGACGGCAATGGCCGTGGAATGCCTGTATTAAGACCTCTGTAGGAGCTGCCGCAGGCTGCGATCTTTTGATTTTTTGGCAGTCTCGAAACCGCTAAAGAATCAAGGTCAAAAGATCGCAGGCTTCGCCAGCTCCTACAGGTGGCAATTAAATTCTAAGGATTCACCATGATCCCCAATGACGACCAGCAACAAATCCGCGACATGGCCCGGGATTTTGCCCAGGAACGGCTGAAACCCTTCGCTGCTGAGTGGGACCGCGAACACCGCTTCCCCAAGGAAGCCATCGGTGAGATGGCCGGTTTGGGCTTCTTCGGCATGTTGGTGCCGGAGCAGTGGGGCGGATGCGACACCGGTTACCTGGCCTACGCCATGGCGCTGGAAGAAATCGCCGCCGGCGATGGCGCCTGTTCGACCATCATGAGCGTGCACAACTCCGTGGGTTGTGTGCCGATTCTCCACTACGGCAACGACGAGCAGAAGGAGCGCTTCCTCAAGCCGTTGGCCAGCGGCGCGATGCTCGGCGCTTTCGCCCTGACCGAGCCCCAGGCGGGTTCCGACGCCAGCGGCCTGAAAACCCGAGCGCGCCTGGAAGGTGATCACTACGTGCTCAACGGCTGCAAGCAGTTCATCACCTCCGGGCAGAATGCCGGGGTGGTGATCGTGTTTGCGGTGACCGACCCGAACGCCGGCAAGCGTGGCATCAGCGCGTTTATCGTACCGACCGATTCGCCGGGCTATAAAGTCGCGCGGGTCGAGGACAAGCTCGGTCAGCACGCCTCCGACACCTGCCAGATCCTCTTCGAGGACGTGAAGGTGCCGGTGGCCAACCGTTTGGGCGAGGAGGGCGAAGGCTACAGGATCGCCCTGGCCAACCTGGAAGGCGGCCGCGTCGGCATCGCCTCGCAATCGGTGGGCATGGCCCGCGCCGCGTTTGAAGCGGCTCGCGACTACGCCCGTGAGCGCGAGAGCTTCGGCAAGCCGATCATCGAGCATCAGGCCGTGGCGTTCCGCCTGGCGGACATGGCCACCCAGATCGCTGTGGCGCGGCAAATGGTGCACTACGCCGCCGCCCTGCGCGACAGTGGCAAGCCGGCCCTGGTCGAGGCATCGATGGCCAAGTTGTTCGCCTCGGAAATGGCCGAGAAGGTATGCTCCTCGGCGCTGCAAACCCTCGGCGGATATGGTTACCTCAACGACTTCCCGCTGGAGCGGATTTACCGTGACGTGCGGGTGTGCCAGATCTACGAAGGCACCAGCGACATTCAGCGCATGGTCATTTCGCGCAACTTATAAAAAAGCAGGCCCTCTGTAGGGGCTGCCGCAGGCTGCGATCTTTTGATCTTTAAAATCAAAGTCAAAAGATCGCAGCCTGCGGCAGCTCCTACAAGGGATCTGGCCTTATGTGAAACAGGAGTTGTTTATGAGCTACGAAACGATTTTGCTGGAAACCCACGGCCGCGTTGGCCTGATCACCCTCAACCGCCCTCAGGCGTTGAACGCGTTGAACGCGCAGATCGTCAGCGAGCTGAACCAGGCCCTCGATGGTTTCGAGGCGGATGCGAACATCGGCTGTATCGTCCTGACCGGTTCGAAAAAGGCGTTTGCCGCGGGTGCGGACATCAAGGAAATGGCCGAGCTGACCTACCCGCAGATCTACCTCGACGACCTGTTCAGCGACAGCGACCGCGTCGCCAACCGCCGCAAGCCGATCATCGCGGCGGTCAACGGTTTTGCCCTGGGTGGCGGTTGTGAGCTGGCGCTGATGTGCGACTTCATTCTGGCCGGCGACAACGCCAGATTTGGCCAGCCGGAAATCAACCTGGGCGTGTTGCCGGGCATGGGCGGCACCCAACGACTGACCCGCGCCGTGGGCAAGGCCAAGGCCATGGAAATGTGCCTGAGCGGGCGTTTGATCGATGCCGTGGAAGCGGAGCGTTGCGGCATTGTGGCGCGGATCGTGCCAAGCGATGAGCTGCTGGACGAAGCGCTGAAAGTCGCGGCGTTGATCGCCAAAAAGTCGCTGCCGATTGCGATGATGGTCAAGGAAAGCGTCAACCGTGCCTTTGAAGTGAGCCTGGCCGAAGGCGTGCGCTTTGAGCGTCGGGTGTTCCATGCGGCGTTTGCGACGCAGGATCAGAAGGAAGGCATGGCGGCGTTCATTGCCAAGCGTGAGGCGGAGTTCGTCGGTAAGTAATGCGGCGTCTTCGCTGACGCTATCGCTGGCAAGCCAGCTCCCACAGGGTCCGGGGTGTACACAACATGTGTGAACAACCGCGAACATTGTGGGAGCTGGCTTGCCAGCGATGCCTTTAAGGCTTCAAACCAGTTTACAGCTAAAAGATCGCAGCCTTCGGCAGCTCCTACAGGGCTTTGTGTAGGAGCTGCCGAAGGCTGCGATCTTTTGCTTTTAAACCAGGTAATTCTTCAGTTCGCGGGCAATCACCATCCGCTGAATCTCGCTCGAGCCTTCGTAGATCTGCGTGATCCGCGCATCCCGGTAGTACTTCTCCACCGGATAGTCTTCCAGATACCCATACCCGCCATGAATCTGAATCGCGGACGAGCAGACCTTTTCCGCCATTTCCGATGCAAACAGCTTGGCCTGTGACGCCTCCGACAGGCAGGGCTTGCCGGCCGTGCGCAGGCGCGCGGCGTGCAGGATCATCAACCGTGCGGCGTTGAGTTGCATGTGCATGTCGGCCAGCAGGTTGGCGATGCTCTGGTGCTCATTGATCGTCTTGCCAAATTGCACCCGGTCCCTGGAATAGGCCAGCGCCGCTTCGAACGCCGCGCGGGCGATGCCCAGCGCCTGGGCGGCGATGCCGATACGGCCGCCTTCGAGGTTGGACAGGGCGATGGCCAGGCCTTTGCCGCGTTCACCCAGCAGGTTGGCTTCGGGGATGGTGCAGTTGTTCAGGGTGACGGCACAGGTGTCGGACGCGCGGATACCCATTTTGTGTTCAGTGCGGTCAACGATAAAACCGGTGGTATCGGTCGGTACCAGGAACGCCGAGATGCCACGTTTGCCCAGGTCCGGATCGGTCACGGCAAATACAATCGCCAGCTTGGCCCGCTTGCCGTTGCTGACGAATTGCTTGGCACCGTTGATCACCCATTGGCCGTCGCGCAGTTCGGCGCGGGTGCGCAGGTTGTGCGCTTCGGAACCGGCCTGGGGTTCGGTCAGGCAGAAGCAGCCGATGACCTTTCCGCTGGCCAGGTCCGCCAGCCAGGTCTGCTTCTGTTCTTCGCTGCCGTAGTTGAGCACCGGCCCGCAGCCCACGGAGTTGTGGATGCTCATGAAGGCGCCGGTCGCACCGTCGCCGGCGGAAATCTCCTCTACCGCCAACGCATAGGCCACGTAGTCGACATAGGTGCCGCCCCATTCCTCGGGGACCACCATGCCCAGCAGGCCCAGTTCACCCATCTTCGCCACCAGACCGTCATCGATCCAGCCGGCCTTTTCCCAGGCCTGGGCATGGGGCGCGATTTCGCCACGGGCAAAATCCCGGGCCATGTCGCGGATCATCACTTGCTCTTCGCTCAATTCGATATCGTGCATGGCTCAGCCCTCGTTCCGGTCAAACCCGCTGAAGAAGCTCGCCACGTGTTCGGCGTCCAGCGCCTGAAGAGTGGGCGGGTTCCAGCGTGGTGTCTTGTCTTTGTCGATCAGCAAGGCGCGCACGCCTTCGATCAGGTCGCCGCGCTCGAACCACTGGCGGTCCAGGTGCAGCTCAAGGGCGAAACATTGTTCAAGGGGCAGCTCGCGTCCGCGACGGAGCATTTCCAGGGTGACGCCCATGGCCAGGGGCGAACGGGTTTCCAGCAGGTCGGCGGTGGTGACGGCCCACGCATGGCTGTCGGCGACCGTGACCTGGCGCAGTTGCTCCACAATACTCGGCACGTCGGGTTGGGCGAAGAAGTGGTCGATGGCCGGACGCAACGCATTCAACGGCGCGTCGGGCAGTTGCTGCACGGCGAGTGTTGCCAGCAGGCCTTGCAGGTCTTTAAGCGGCGTGTCGTGCCATTCGAGCTGGTCGAGTTTTTCGTCCAGAGTGCCCAGTTTGTCGCTTTCGAGGTACCAGTCGGCCAGGCCGCAATACAGCGCATCGGCGGCACGAATCTGTACGCCGCTGACGCCCAGGTAAATCCCCAGTTCACCGGGAATGCGCGGCAGGAAGTAACTGCCGCCGACGTCCGGGAAATAGCCGATGCCGACTTCCGGCATCGCCAGACGGCTTTTTTCGGTGACCACGCGCAAGTCTGCGCCTTGCACCAGACCCATGCCGCCGCCGAGGACAAAACCGTCCATCAGCGCCAGCACCGGTTTGCGGTAATGGTGGATCGCGAGATCGAGGGCGTATTCCTCGACGAAGAAATCTTTGTGCAGGGTGTCGCCGCTTTTGAAGCTGTCATGCAGCGAACGAATGTCGCCGCCGGCGCAGAAAGCTTTTTCGCCGGCACCGCGCAGGACCACCGCATGCACGTGCGGGTCGTGGGCCCAGGCGTCGAGCTGGCGCTGCAGGTTGCGCACCATGTCCAGAGTCAGGGCATTGAGGCCGGCGGGGCGGTTGAGGGTCAGGTGACCGATGTGGTTGCGAACCTCGGCCAGCACTTCGTTTTGCATGGCATCCATGGACAGCGGCCCATTCGATGTAACCTGAGCAGTCATCACTAACTCCCTGCTTTTATTGTTCTTTATCGAGATGCTCGCGCGCGAGCGATGGCGGATCGTATCAGTGCAAATTTGCCTTGTACAAGCCGGATAAGCGCAGGTTATCTGTGCATTTTTGCATGCAGATGTCCGGCATTGTTACAGCGTAGACCACGGCGGTTTCAGGCAAACGCCGCGAGCAGATCCTCTTCGAAGGCCTTCTGCGCATCCCCGGCCACCTGCGCCCGGTGCCGGGCCAGGTGAAACGCGACGTCGAAACTCATGTCGTTGCGCACCGACCGCAGCAATCCCTTGTCTTCCCAAGAGCGGGCAAAGTGGCTGGGCAGATAACCGATATGCTTGCCGGACAGGATGAAGGCGAGGGTGCCTTCGACCTGTTCCGAACGGGCCGAACACCGCTCGCCCTGAAAGGGCTCGTCACTGCGCAGGAAACGGTAAGGGTGACCGACCCGGTCGCTGGCCTGCAGGTCCTGGTCGTCCGGGTTCGCGTGGGTGAACAGTGGATGGCCGGGGGCGCAATATAGGTGCTGGGTTTCAATGAACAGTTCGCGGTAGTCAAACGCGCTTTGCACCTGCGAGAAGTAGCCGATGGCCAGGTCCAGCCGCTGTTGCAGCAGCAAGCGCTCCATCTCGCCGGGCATGGCGCTGATCAGCTCGATGCGCACCGACTCGTCCCGTTCACGAAAGCGCCGGATCGCCTCGGCCACCCGCTGCAGCACCGACTGATCCAGCGCCTCGGACAGGCCAAGGCGCACTTCGCCGATCAAGCGCCCGGCGACGCCGTTGGATTGATGGCGGAAGGCTTCGATGGACTCGAACAAGCCACGGGTGGCGCTGAGGAGTTGCTCGCCCTTGGGCGTGATCCTGAAGCCGCCTTTACCGCGACTGCACAGTCGATAGCCGAGGCGGGTTTCCAGCTTGGCCATTTGCTGGCTGATGCTCGACTGGCTCAACCCCAGTTGGCCCTGAGCGGCGCTGAAACCGCCGCACTCCACCACGCTGACAAACAGACGCAACAGGTGCAGGTCCAGATCATGCAGTTGGCCGAGCATCAAACATTACTCCGTCATAAAGTCAGGTTAATTAACTTGATATTTCACCAATGTATCCGACGACGCATCCTGCAACCACTTCCTCTGGTCAGGTGTTCGTCATGGCTCCCATGTTCAAGCTGTGTTTACCCGCGTTATTCCTTGCCATGGCCGCATCGGTCCAGGCCGAGGACAAGGTGGTCAATCTGTACAGTTGGGCCGATTACGTCGCCCCCGAAACCCTGCAACGGTTCGAGCAGGAAACCGGCATTCATGTGCGCTATGACACCTTTGATTCTTCGGAAGTGCTGGAGACCAAGTTGCTCACCGGCGGCAGCGGTTATGACGTGGTGGTGCCGTCCTCCAGCGTACTGGCCCGGGGCCTTGCCGCTGGGGCGCTGAAACCGATTCCCCACGAAGGCCTCAAGGGTTACGCCAACCTCGATCCGGATTTGCTGGAAAAGCTCGCCGCCGTCGATCCCGGCAACCGCTACGGCGTGCCTTATACCTGGGGCACCCTGGGTTTGGGCATGAATGTCGAGGCGCTCAAACAGCGCTTGCCGGACGTACCGCTCAACAGCCTGGATCTGCTGTTCAAACCCGAGTACGCGAGCAAGTTGAAGGATTGCGGCATCGCCATTCTCGATTCGCCCCAGGAGGTGATCGGGCTCGCTCTGCATTACCTGGGTAAAGATCCCTACAGCACCGACAAGAACGATCTGTCAGCCGCCGAGGCGTTGTTGCATCAGCTGCAGCCTAACGTGCTGTACGTCGCCACCGGGCGGCAGATCAGCGACCTGGCCAATGGCAGCGTGTGTTTGGCGTTGACCTACAACGGTGACGCGAGCATGGCTGCCGACCAGGCGCGCAAGGCCAACAAACCCTATGAAATTGCCTACCGGATTCCCAGGGAGGGCACCCTCGTCTGGCAGGACAACCTGGCGATTCCCAAGGACGCGCCGCACCCCGAAGCCGCCCGTGCCTTTATCGAGTTCATGTTGCGCCCCGAGTCCGTGGCGGCGCTGACCAACACCCTGTTCTTCGCCACGGCGAACCAGGCCGCCACGCCGCTGGTGGATGAAGCGGTGCGCACCGACCCGGACATCTATCCGTTGGCCGATGTGCGCGAGCGGCTGTACGCCGACCGCAGCATGAACCTCAAGGACCTGCGTCAGCGAACCCGCCTGTGGACCACTTTCCGTAGTCGCCAATAACAAAAAAGGAGCCTTCAATGGACGTCCCGATGCAGAACGATCAAGCCCTTACCCGTGACAGCCTCTATGGCACGGCCGCCGAAAGTACCTACGCCGGCATCACCAGTTTCATGCGTCGCCGCTACAGCCGTGACTTGCGCGGGGTCGACGTGGCGGTCAGCGGTGTACCCTTCGACACCGCCACTAGCAACCGTCCTGGCGCACGCTTCGGACCACGGGGCATTCGCGCCGCCTCCGCCGGGATCGCCTGGGAGCGGCACTGGCCGTGGGCCTTCGATCCGTTCGACCATCTCGCGGTGATCGACTACGGAGATTGCAATTTCGATTACGGTTCGCCGCAATCGACGCCGGAATGCATCGAGGCCCACGCCGAGCACATCCTCAACGCCGGCACGGCCATGCTGACCTTTGGCGGCGACCATTTCATCACCTATCCACTGCTCAAGGCCCATGCCCGCAAGCACGGGGCATTGTCGCTGATCCACTTCGATGCCCACAGCGACACCTGGCCGGACGAAGAGGGCAAGCGCATCGACCACGGCACCATGTTCTGGCACGCGGCCAGGGAAGGGCTGGTGGATCCGTCGCGCTCGGTGCAAATCGGCTTGCGCACCACCAATGACGATCACCAGGGCTTTCAAGTGCTGGATGCGCGACAGGTGCATCGCCGTGGTTGCGAAGCGATTGTCGAAGCGATTCGCGCGCGGGTCGGCGATAACCCGGTGTACCTGACCTTCGACATCGACTGCCTCGATCCGGCATTCGCTCCGGGTACCGGAACACCGGTGTGCGGCGGCCTGAGCACGGTGCAGGCGCTGGAGATCCTCGGCGGCCTGCGCGGGATCAATCTGGTGGGCATGGACGTGGTGGAAGTGGCGCCGGCCTATGACAGTGCAGAGATCACCTCGCTGGCGGCCGCGATGCTGGCGATGGAGATGTTGTGTCTGTATGCGGCCAGGCATAAGGTCGATAAGTAGTACAGGGTCGAAATGTGGGAGCGGGCTTGCTCGCGAAAGCGGTGTGTCATTCAACGACAATGTCGACTGATACGACGCCTTCGCGAGCAAGCCCGCTCCCACAGTTTGGATTTGTGTCAGGCGACGGGAACGATTGGCAGATCGAGAATCCGGCCACCGCTGAAGCGTGCAGATGACCCGTTAATGGATTCGTGCGGCACACCTTTGGACACTTCACTGCCGCCGTCCAGTCGCGCCATTTGCTCAGCACTCAACTGCACATCCAGCGCCCCCAACGTGGCGTCCAACTGTTCACGTGTCCGCGAACCGAGGATCGGAATCAGCGCCGTGGTCGAGCGTTTGGCCTTTTCCCGCAACCAGGCAATGGCCATGTGGGTCGGGCTGGCGTCGAGTTCGGCGGCGACGTCGATCAAGGTGTCGAGCAGGGCGGTTTCGCGGGCACTTTTTTCAGAATGAATCAGCACGCCGAGCTTGTTCGCGCGGTTGGCGCCTTCGCTGTTGCGATATTTACCGGTCAGGAAGCCGCCACCCAGCGGCGACCACAGTGTCGCGGCCAGGCCAAGGGCTTCGGCCATCGGCAGCTGTTCGCGCTCGGCGGTGCGTTCGGCGAGGCTGTACTCGACCTGGATCGCAGCGATCGGCGCAAAGCCACGTACTTCGGCCAGCAGGTCGGCGCGGGCGATGCGCCACGCGGGGAAGTTCGACAGCCCGGCGTAGTGGATCTTGCCGGCACTGACCAGGTCGTCGAAGCCGCGCAGGATCTCTTCCATGGGGGTGACGCCATCGCTCATGTGGGCCCAGAACAGGTCGATGTGATCGGTCTTCAGTCGTTTAAGGCTCTCTTCGACGGCGCGCACCATGTTCTTGCGGCTGTTGCCGGTGTGGGAAATACCGGCCGCCGGTGTAGTCCCCAGGGTGTATTTGGTGGCGATGACCAGGCTATCCCGTTCCGCCTGGATGAATTCGCTGAGCATGGCCTCGGACTGCCCGCCCTGATAGCCATTGGCGGTGTCGATGAAGTTGCCGCCGGCTTCCAGGTAGCCATCAAAAATGCGCCTGGCTTCGTCACGCTCGGCGCCATGGCCCCAGCCGGTACCGAAATTACCGGCGCCCAGGGCCAGTTCGGACACTCTCAAGCCGGTTTTACGACCGAAAACTTTGTAATGCATGGGATAACTCCAGAGGGATGACGACAGGATTTATAGATGATGCATGACATGTATAAAATATGATGCCAATCATTTAAATCGTCAAGGTGCATTTCTTTCCTGCACAAAACCGCCGATCGCCGGTCACGACATCAATGCGCAATGGCATACTGCCGCCCATGACTATCGAATCCCCCTTAAGCGCCTGGCAGCACGCGATCGAGCAAAAGGGCTTCGTCCAGGACGAGGCCCAGGAGCATGCCGTGTGGGCGCTGCAAAAATGCCACGAAGCGCTGCATGAAGGCCGCTCAGCCGTTTCCGGCGTGTACCTGTGGGGGCCGGTGGGGCGGGGTAAGACCTGGTTGATGGACCAGTTCTACCAAAGCCTGCGAGTACCGGCGCGGCGCCAGCACTTTCACCACTTCATGGGCTGGGTGCACCAGCGTTCGTTTCAACTGACCGGCACCGCCGACCCGCTCAAGGCGTTGGCCCGTGAGTTGTCCGAAGAAGTGCGCGTGCTGTGTTTCGACGAGTTGTTCGTCAATGACATCGGCGACGCGATCATTCTCGGGCGCCTGTTCCAGGTGATGTTCGAGCAGGGCGTCGTGGTGGTCTGCACCTCCAACCTGCCGCCGGACCAGTTGTACGCCGACGGCTTCAATCGCGACCGTTTCATGCCCGCCATCGCCGCGATCAAGCAACACATGCAGGTGATCGCGGTGGATGGCGGGGAAGACCATCGCCTGCATCCGGGGGCCGCTTCCCAGCGCTATTGGGTGTCCGAGCCGGGCACGCCCGGTGCGCTGGGTGAGGTGTTCCAGGCGTTGAGCGACGGCCAGTCGGAATCGTGCGAGCCGGTCCCGGTCGGTTACCGCTCGCTGGAGGTGGTCAAGGCCAGCCCGACCGTACTCTGGACCCGCTATGCCGCGCTGTGCGAGCAACCCTTCGCGGCCATGGATTTCATCGCCCTGTGCGATACCTACGGCGCTATTCTGTTGGGGGACGTACCCAACCTCAGCGCGCAAAAACGTGCCGGGCGCATCGCCCGCGGTACCGAGGACGGTGTCGAGCGGGTGGAAGCGGGGGACCGCGAGCTGCCGCAATTGTCGGTGCATGACGACGGCGTAAGACGTTTCATCGCGCTGGTGGACGAGTGCTACGACCGCAAGGTGCCGCTTTACCTTGAGGCGCAAGTGCCGATGGCAGCACTTTACACCGAGGGTTATCTGGAATTCCCGTTCCGCCGCACCCTCAGTCGATTACAGGAAATGCAGTTGCAACGGTTTGCCGAAGTCTGATCGGGAGCAGCACACATGAATCAGCCCCTGTCGCACCACCTGCTGACCATGGCTTATCAGAATGCCTGGGCCAACCACCGACTGGCCAAGGCCTGGAGGCAGTTGAGCCCGCAGGAGTTGATCGCCGCACGGGTCAGCTTCTTCCCCAGCATCCGTGCGACCCTCAACCACATCCTCACCTGCGACTGGTTTTATGTGGATGCGCTGGAGCGCGAAATGCGCGGCGATGATCCGCATCCCGATTGCCGGGTGTTTTTCAAGGAAGACGAACCCTGCCTCATCGCGTCGGACCTGGTTCGTGAACAGGCCCATGTCGACCGTCGATTGATCGCTTACTGCGAGCAACTGCGTGACGCCAGCCTAGGCAAAATCGTGACCATCGCCCGCGACACGCCGCAACACGACAGCCGTTTGCGCCTGCTGTCCCATTTGTTCGAACACCAGATCCATCATCGCGGGCAGGTTCACGCCATGCTCAGCGGCACCACGGTCAAGCCGCCGCAACTCGACGAGTTTTTCTGCTCCGGCGAGTCACACTTGCGGGCCGAGGATTTTGCCGAGCTGGGGTGGACGGAAGCGTTGATCTGGGGCGTTTGAACGCCAAAGAATTGCGCGGTGGTGATTGTAGATACCCGGGTGCTCGCGCTATGGTCCGCCGGTACTCCAGCGTGAAATACAGGCTGGGGGCTACTTCATGTGTGATCGAGGATGGAAATGGACTCCGCAGAAATTCTTGTGCTTCAGGCCAGTTACACCAATCCGGTGCATGCCGAGGCTATTTGTCTGGTGTTGAACCACTACGCCGAGGACCCGATGGGGGGCGGCCAGCCGTTGCCGGCCCATGTCCTGGAGCAACTCCCGGCAGAGCTTGCCAGGCGTCCCCACGCTTTCAGTGTGCTGGCCTTTGTCGGGGGCGAGCCGGCCGGGCTGGTCAACTGCTTCGAGGGCTTCTCGACCTTTGCCTGCCGGCCGTTGGTCAATGTGCACGACGTGTCGGTGGTAAAAAAATTTCGCGGCCTGGGCTTGAGCCAGAAGATGCTGCAAAAGGTCGAGGACATCGCGCGTCAGCGTGGCTGCTGCAAGCTCACCCTGGAAGTGCTGGAAGGCAATGCCGTGGCGCAGGGCTCGTATGAAAAAGCCGGTTTCGCCGCCGGCATGTTCGACCCGGCCCATGGACGCATGCTGTTCTGGACCAAGAGCCTCTAACTCGACAGAACGTTTTTTTGGGTTTTTCACTTTTCTCGTGGGTGCGGTTTCCCTGTAGGAGCTGGCGTAGCCTGCGATCTTTTGATCTTCAAACGTCAAAAGATCGCAGCCTTCGGCAGCTCCTACGGGATTGGCGTACGCCCTTTAATCACGGGTGTACGCGGTCAATGTAGGAGCTGGCGCAGCCTGCGATGGTCGTTAACGATGACGCGGGTGAGCGGGATGAACGCGGCGCACTTGGGCCCATCGCCAGCGAGCTGGCTCCAACAGTTACCCGGGAATGCGTGAGCCCCCAAAAAAAGGGCGTCCATCAGGACGCCCAAACGTTCTTCTGCGACGGTAGAGCCGCAGTCAGAGGATCATTTCGGTCTGTAGGTTTCTGTCATTTGTGCGGTTTGATCGTCAGGCACCCGTAGTCCGATGCTCGGGATCGGATGGCCGAGGGCTGCTTGCTGGGCCAGTCGCAGACTTTCGAAGTAATAGCGCATGCGTTCGGCTCCACCTTCGGCGAATGCGCTGGTCGAACCCAACGCCATCAGGCCGGCGAGGATCACGGCGGTGCGTTTCATGGTATGCCTCCCACTAAAGTTGTCGGATGCCTTTCGTCCATGAATCAATGAAGCAGTGTCGAAATGGCATTATCCGCCGATTCGCTTAAATGGGAATGGATTTCACCGCTGGCCTTGCCATGAAAAAGGGGCCGGAACCGGCCCCTGAAAGGATTACTGCTGAACGACCGCGGGTGACGTTTTCGGCTTCATCAGGCTGAAGTCGATCAGCGCGCGCTGCTCGCGCTCATAGGGGTTGCCGATCATCAATGGCCGGGGCTTGAAACTGTCGCTGACCACACTCTTGCTGCGATCGAGTTCGTCGAAGCTCAGGCCTGCCAGATCGGCCCAGGTGTGGATCAGGTGCGAGCTGCTGTAAGGACGCGACAGATCGCCGGCGAGGTTCCAGTCATGGCTTGCCCGCCATTTCGGCGAAGCCCAGGCCATGAACGGAATGGTGTACATCGGAGCCGTCGGCTTGTTCTCGTTGCGCCCCAGGGTACTGTGACCCGCGGAATCGAACACGTCTTCGCCATGGTCGGAGAGGTACAGCAGGAAGCCGTTCGGATCAGTTCTGGCGTAGTCCTTGATCAGGCTGGACACCACGAAGTCGTTGTACAGCACGGCATTGTCATAGCTGTTGTACGTCGGCACCTGATCGTCACGTACGCCGGCCGGAACGCCGTTGCGGTCCTGGAACTTGTCGAAGGCCTGTGGGTAGCGGTACTGGTAGCTCATGTGCGTGCCGAGCAGATGCACGACGATGAGTTTGCGCGGCGCCGCGTCGGCCAGGGCCTTGTTGAACGGCTCGATCACGTCGCCGTCGTACTGCGCGGCGTTCTGGTTGCGGTTGTTGTTCAGGTACACCTGTTCGTCGGCCTGTTCGGAGAAGGTCGTGAGCATGGTGTTGCGCTTGGTCATGGTCTGTTGGTTGGTGATCCAGAAGGTTTTGTAACCGGCCTGTTTCATCATGCTGACCAGCGATGGCGTCGACAGGTACAGGTCCGGGTTTTCTTCATCGGCGAAGGTCAGGACCTGTTGCAGCGCTTCAATGGTGTAGGGGCGCGGGGTGATGACGTTGTCGAAAACGTCCAGCTGATCCTTGAGCTTGTCCAGTTCCGGCGTGGTTTGCCGTGGGTAACCGTACAGGCTCATGCGCTGACGGTTGGTGGACTCGCCGATCACCAGCACCAGGGTCGCAGGCGTGTTGACCATGGCATCCTTGAGGTTGTGCAGCGGTGGAATCCTGCTGGCGCTGTTGAGCATGTCCTGCATGCCGGCCAGGGTTTCCAGGTAACGGTGATAGGCCACGGCCATCTGCCATGGCACCGCCGGCTCGATGCGGGTTTCGAACTTGTCGAAGCCTTCGGCGAAACTGCCGGTGCGTAAGGTTTGCTTGATCAGCGGATAACCGACCACCGCCACGACAATGGCCAGCGCTGCCGCGATGGCCTTGCCACGGGGCAGGTACACCGGGCGCAGGCGAGTCCACAGGAAATAGGCAAATGCGGTGTGGGCCAGGAACGCCGGGATCATCCACCAGGCAAAGTACTGGGTCATGTACTCACCGGCTTCAGCCACGTTCGACTCGAACATGATGAAGATGACGCTCTGGGAAAATTCCTGCTGGTAAATGAAGAAGTAGCCCAGGCTCGCCATGGAGCACGCCCACAGCACAACGCCGATGACGGCGGCCATGACACGGGTCTGTTTGGGGAACAGCAGCATCGGTGCCAGCCAGATCGCGCTCATGACGAAGGCCTGGCGGAATCCGGTAAACCCGGAGGTGCCCGTCAGTTGGATCAGTAGTTGGGTGATGCCGGAAAAGTACCAGAAGAATACAAACAGCCAGACGAATCCGGCCCAATCAAAACCTGCCGCAGTCGTTTTGCTGCGTTCGAACAAAGACATTCAGCGCTCCAGCCGAGAATTCACTACCACCGCCGGGACTTGGAGATCGCGGACGACGAACGAGGGCCGCACGGAACCGGGCGGCCTGGAACTTGTAATTATCGTGAGACAATTGTGAAAATTTCGTGAGTTGCCGGAGGCGGCAGGGCATGAGCCGGTGCGGAAGCAGTGCAGACTGCTCCCGCTAGAGAAGGGGGAATCAGGCGAGTGGGGCGCGTTGCACCGCAGCCAGGGGCTGCGTCTGACCCGTTTGCAGCAGCAGTCGCAACTGCGCCAGCTCCTGTTTCAATTGATCGCGTTCGTCCTTCAACTGACGCAATTCATCGCGACGGATAGTGACGTAAAGGGTTTGTGCTGGCAGTGCGGTATGTACTGTGCCCATTGCTCACCTCGCAAATGGCGTGTCTCAACTGTAGAGCCGCGTCGAAATCAACGGCTGATCTACTATCGGCGCCAATTTTGATTTCTTTTGCTCCCGAAGGGAACTTTTTTATTTTTCATTGTCGTTGTGTCTTCGGCTTGATTCCCGACGTTATCCATCAGGATCGGGCACAATGCCCGGAAACTTCACGCCAACGCTCTGGACTAACCTCATGAGTCGCGTTGGGCTATAACCTTTGACACACATTTTATTTGTAGTAGGGAGCATCAGCACATGCAACTCGGGATTATTGGACTGGGCCGCATGGGCGGCAATATTGCGCGGCGCCTGATGCTCAACGGGCACACCACCGTTGTTTACGACCGCAATACCGCCTTTGTCGAAGCCTTGTCCGCTGAGGGCTCCACCGGCGTCGCCGATCTGCCGGCCCTGGTCGCTGGCCTGGCCAAACCGCGTGCGGTGTGGGTCATGCTGCCGGCAGGCGCACCGACCGAAGAGACCATCGACACCCTGAGCACCTTGCTCGAAGCCGGCGACACCATCATCGACGGCGGCAACACCTTCTATAAGGACGATATCCGCCGGGCCAAAACCCTGTCGGAAAAAGGCCTGCATTACATCGACGTCGGTACATCCGGCGGCGTCTGGGGCCTGGAACGTGGCTACTGCATGATGATCGGCGGCGATGCCGCGACCGTTAAGCGTCTCGACCCGCTGTTTGCAACCCTGGCCCCGGGCATGGGTGACATCCCGCGTACCAAGGACCGCAAGTCCGACGACGACCGTGCCGAGCGTGGCTACATTCACGCAGGTCCCGCCGGCGCCGGGCATTTCGTGAAGATGATCCACAATGGCATCGAATACGGAATGATGCAGGCTTTCGCCGAAGGCTTCGACATCCTGCAAACCAAAAACAGCGAGAGCCTGCCAGCCGACCAGCGTTTCGACCTGAACGTCGCCGACATCGCCGAAGTCTGGCGTCGTGGCAGCGTGGTGTCCTCGTGGTTGCTCGATCTGACGGCCGACGCCCTGGCCAGTGATCCGAAGCTCGACGGTTTCTCCGGGTCGGTGGCCGACAGCGGTGAAGGCCGCTGGACCATTGAGGCGGCGATGGAGCAAGCGGTGCCGGTGCCGGTGCTGTCGAACTCGCTGTTTTCCCGCTACCGCTCGCGCGGCCAGGGTACCTTTGGCGACAAGGTTCTCTCGGCCCAGCGCTTCGGCTTCGGCGGTCATGTGGAGACCTCGAAAAAATGACCCACGTGATCCGCAGGAAATCCAAGACTGAGCCCGCACCCGCGACGACGCTGTTTCTGTTTGGCGCCCATGGTGACCTGGTCAAGCGTCTGTTGGTGCCGGCGCTGTATAACCTCAAGCGCAACGGGCTGCTCGGGGATGGACTGCGGATCATCGGCGTTGACCACAACGCCATCAGCGATGAAGGTTTTGCGCAAAAGCTCGAAGACTTCATTCGAAACGAGATGGCTGGCAAGGGTGATCACACCCTTGATCCAGTGGTCTGGTCCAAACTTGCCAAAGGCATCAGCTACGTCCAGGGCGATTTCCTGGACGACAGCACTTATCAAGCGCTGGCGGCGAAAATCGCCGACAGTGGAACCGGCAATGCGGTGTTCTACCTGGCCACCGCGCCGCGTTTCTTCAGTGAGGTGGCGCGCCGACTCGGTGCCGCCGGCTTGCTGGAAGAAACCCCCGAGGCCTTCAGAAGGGTGGTGATCGAAAAGCCCTTCGGCTCCGACCTGCAAACGGCCGAGGCCTTGAATGCCTGCCTGCTCAAGGTGATGACGGAAAAGCAGATCTACCGGATCGATCACTATCTGGGCAAGGAGACCGTACAGAACATTCTGGTCAGCCGGTTCTCCAACAGCCTGTTCGAAGCGTTCTGGAACAATCACTACATCGATCACGTGCAGATCACCGCCGCTGAAACCGTCGGCGTGGAAACCCGTGGCAGTTTTTATGAGCACACGGGCGCGCTACGCGACATGGTGCCCAATCACCTGTTCCAGTTGCTGGCGATGGTGGCGATGGAACCTCCCGCCGCGTTTGGCGCCGATGCGGTGCGCGGCGAGAAAGCCAAGGTCGTCGGCGCGATCAGGCCCTGGACGGTCGAGGAGGCCCGCGCCAACTCGGTACGCGGTCAATACGCCGCGGGTGAAATCGACGGCAAGGCGCTGCCGGGCTATCGCCAGGAAGAGAAGGTCGCACCCGACAGCAATACCGAAACCTATGTGGCCCTCAAGGTCATGATCGATAACTGGCGCTGGGTCGGGGTGCCGTTCTACCTGCGCACCGGCAAGCGAATGAGCGTGCGTGACACCGAGATCGTCATCTGTTTCAAGCCGGCGCCCTATGCGCAGTTTCGCGATACCGAGGTCGATGAGCTGCAGCCGACTTATTTGCGCATTCAGATCCAGCCGAACGAAGGCATGTGGTTCGACCTGTTGGCCAAACGTCCCGGTCAGGCCCTGAAAATGGACAACATCGAGCTAGGGTTTGCCTACAAGGACTTTTTCGAGATGCAGCCGTCCACGGGCTACGAAACCCTGATCTACGATTGCCTGACCGGCGATCAGACGTTGTTCCAGCGCGCCGACAACATCGAAAACGGCTGGCGCGCCGTGCAGCCGTTCCTCGATGCCTGGCAGCAGGACGCCAGCGTGCAGAGCTATGCCGCCGGGGAAAACGGCCCGAAGGCCGGCGAAGAATTGCTCACCCGTGACGGTCGCGTCTGGCACCGCCTCGGATAATGTGGGAGCGAGCTTGCTCGCGATAGCGGTCTGTCAGGCACTTGGATGTGAATGTGCCGCCGCCATCGCGAGCAAGCTCGCTCCCACAGGGTTGGGGGGTTACAGCCAGTAACTCACCGCATACCAGCCCAATATCCCCATCACCACGGTGTACGGCAACGCCATCCAGACCATCCGCCCGTAAGACAGGCGCACCAGCGGTGCGATCGCCGAGGTCAGCAAGAACAGGAACGCCGCCTGGCCGTTGGGCGTCGCCACGCTCGGCAGGTTGGTGCCGGTGTTGATTGCAATGGCCAGCGTCTCGAAATGTTCGCGGGTCATCTCACCCGCCATGAAGGCGCGCTTCACTTCGGTGATGTAAATGGTCGCGACGAATACGTTGTCACTGATGGCTGACAGCAGGCCGTTGGCAATGAACAGCATGCCCGGTTGTTGGTCCGCCGGCAGCGCGAGTACCCAATGGATCAGCGGCGAGAACAATTGCTGGTCGTGAATCACCGCGACCACGGCGAAAAACACCACCAGCAAGGCGGTAAACGGCATGGCGTCCTTGAACGCGGTGCCAAGGCGGTGTTCGTCGGTGATGCCGGTAAACGCGGTGATCAAGACGATCACCATCAAGCCGATCAAGCCCACTTCGGCGATGTGAAACGCCAGCCCGGCAATCAGAATCAATGCGGCAACGCCTTGTACCAGCAGTGCGGCCCGTTGGCGGGCGGTGCGCTCGGCTTTGTCTTCGGCGGCGTAGTTGGCCAGCACCGCACGGACGTTATCCGGCAGCAGAGTGCCGTATCCGAACCAGCGCAGCTTTTCCAGCAGGACGCATGTCACCAGGCCTGCAACCAGTACCGGCAGGGATACCGGCGCAACCTTGGTGAAGAATTCGGAGAAATGCCAACCCATTTCATGGCCGATCAGCAGGTTCTGCGGCTCGCCGACCAGCGTACACACACCGCCCAGTGCGGTGCCTACGGCACCGTGCATCAGCAGGCTGCGCAGAAAGGCGCGGAACTGTTCGAGATCGCCTTGATGCAGGGTCGGCAGGTGTTTGTCGTCGCTGTACTCGCTGTCCTGGCGCGGGTCGTTACCCGAGGCGACGCGGTGATACACCGAGTAAAAGCCTACGGCGGCACTGATGATCACGGCGGTCACGGTCAAGGCATCGAGGAACGCCGACAGAAAGGCCGACAGGAAGCAGAACATCAGGGCCAGCGTAGCCTTGGAACGAACCCCCAACAGCAGGCGCGAGAACAGGTACAGCAGCAAGTCCTTCATGAAGTAGATACCGGCCACCATGAACATCAACAGCAGGATCACCGGGAAGTTGTGCAACAACTCGTCATACAGCGCCTGGGGCGTGGTCATCTTCAGCAGCAGGGCTTCGACCAACAACAGGCCGCCGGGCATCAGCGGATAACACTTGAGCGCCATGGCCAGGGTGAAGATGAACTCCAGCACCAGCAGCCAACCGGCCGCCACCGGACCTGCGGTCCACATTACCAGGGCATTGAGAATCAGAAAGCCGACGATGCAGGCCTTGTACCAACGGGGCGAATGCCCGAGAAAGTTGTGCGCGAACGCTTGGGCCATTGAACCGGACATCGGCTGCTCCTTGTTTTAAGAAGCGCGCAACTTGCCGCAAGCGGGTGAGAAGATCAAGCGCAGGAAAATGCACGTGCTTACCCCTGATAGCGAGCGATGACCGCCTTGTAGTTTCCATGCAGTGAATAGCCGCCGACGACGATGTTTCCATCGGCCTG
This sequence comes from Pseudomonas sp. PDM32, assembly GCF_019219225.1. Lineage (NCBI taxonomy): Bacteria > Pseudomonadati > Pseudomonadota > Gammaproteobacteria > Pseudomonadales > Pseudomonadaceae > Pseudomonas > Pseudomonas sp. PDM32. The sequence goes on along the minus strand of NZ_JAHUWE010000003.1, from coordinate 129,749 downwards.
CGCCGCGACACAGGTGGCGGTATCCAGGCTCGGGCCGAGGCGGGTACGCGTATAGCCGCGGCCATTGCCAAAGCGTTGATCGGGACGGCCGTTGGGCAGGTATCGACCGACCAGGAAGTCTGCTTCGATGCCGCCGATGGTTGCGCCCGCCGTGAGCACACCGCCATCGGGCTGTAGCTGCGCGGTATTCCACTGGCAGCCGTTGTGGCCAATGACCAGGCGTTGCGGCTGGCCGCCGTTGCAGTGATTGTCGGGGCGGCCGTTGCTGTGCATCTTGAACGTCAGGCAGTGCATCGGCTCGCGACTGCAACCAAAACACAAGACGTCTCCATTGATTTGCTGGACCACCTGACTGACCTGGGCGCCATGCCCCTGCGCCTTGAACGTCAGAAATCCGTCCACGGCGAAGCTGTCGTCGAGGCGGCCGTCGGCGTGGTAGCGCGCCAGCAAGCCTTCTTCAGGGAAGTTGATCGATCCACCCACCAGAACCCGGCCGTCATTCTGTACTGTCAGGCTGCTGAGCCAGGTATTCATCAGCAGGTGCCGGACCACCACAAAGCCACGGCCATTGAACGAGCAGTCCAGCGAGCCTTCGACATCCAACCGTATCAACAGGCCGACGTGATCGGCCAGTTCGAAGTGATGGTTGGCCAGTATGAGGATCCGGCCGTCTCGCTGTACGCCCACATCACAGGCTTCAGCGCCCGGCACACCGGGAGGCAGCCAGATATCGCGCACACCGAGGGACAGACCGCCAGGCAATCGCACGACGCGGCGGCCATTGTCGCCAAAGCTTCGAACCAGGCGACCCTCTTGGTCGAACAATGCCAGGCCCGGGAGCGTGCGGTGTGCGTTATCGTATTGCAGGCCGGCCAACAGGATATTGCCATCGGGCATGAGCAGAACCTTGGCGCCCATGGCTTCGAACCCGGGCTCGAATTGCCCGATGACGCTGCCTTGCCTGCCGAAGGCAAGGTCTGCCGAACCATCCTCCAGCAAGCGGGCCAAGCCAAAGCGGCTGCCATCGGCCATGGTGACCTTTGCCGCCACCAGCATACGGCCCCGGGCATCGATTGCGACGTCGTTGGCCATGCCGGAGAGGCTGTCGGCGAAATACACCTGGGTTTTGCCGTTGCCTGCAAACGTCGTATCGAGAGTGCCGGCAGTGTTCCGGACGGTGGAGCAGGCAATGGCGGACTGGATTGACATGAACCGCATCTCCTTGCGAGTCGTCCTGATCCAGAAGTTTGGGTGGCGACTTTATAAGAAGAATATTCAATCCCTGAATGGGGAGATGCACAACGGTATGAACTAACAGACGGAGAGTCGTTGTGTGCCACAACAGTGTCTTTTCGAACCATTGGCAAGCCTGCAAAGTATCAGGCGCACAAAAGTTCAAACTAACAGTGCAATGAGTGCGTATGGGCGAGAACGATCAGCCCAACTAAAAGAAGGGGAAGGGCGCGGATTACCCCGGGGTAATCCGCAAAACGATTAGTGCGGCATCGACCACGACTGCAGTGTGTAACCTTCCTCGCTCAATTCGGCGCGGGCCTGTTCCAGCAGCAGTTCGAGTTGTGCGGGATCGGAATAAGCGCTGCTTGGGATCTGCTTGCGGCCGATGCTGGTACTGGTGCGGTCGATAACGGTCAGGCTGAGTTCGCCATTACCGTCTTGTGGAGCCCAGGCCACGCATTTGAATGGTTTAAATGCACGGTCGGCAATCAAAAGTGCTTCGTTGATACGGAGCGGGGCGTTCATAGGGTCTTCTCTCTGTGTGCCCAATCAAGTGATGTGCCGTCGGTTGGGCTTACCGTTCGGCTGGTTACTTGTACTGATGCCCGCAACCGGGGTCCGGGTCACACACAATCAAAAGAAATTTCGACTTTATTTCATTGGCTCAAGAATGAACCCGGCATTGAAAGCTGAATGAAAGGAAAGAGTCGTTAGGTAACTATCAAAGTCGCTTCTTATAACTGGATGTATCGCAATCCTATAGTCAAACGGTACAAGGAGCTGTCAAGTTCTTGCTAATGTTACAGTCAGGTCCGCCAAATGATTGTTTTTAATAAATTTTCTAATTTTTGGCGCCAAGGAACAGTCATGAGCGATGTGCCAGCTTCACGACGTCTATTAGTGGTGGACCCCTGTGACGATTGCTATCGTCTGCTCCCTGGATTGCGCGCTATCGGTTGGGATGTTGACAGCTGCACGCTGGAGCACGCCGCTGACCGAACCTGTGACGTGGGCTTGATACGCCTGCAGCCGTATCACCTTGAGCACCCGGAGCCCGTCAAGGAATTGATCGGCCGCAGTGGGGCAGAGTGGATAGCCGTACTCAATCAGGAAGTGCTGCGACTGAAAAATGTCGGCGACTTTGTCTGTGAGTGGTTCTTTGACTTTCATACCTTGCCGTTCGATGTGTCCAGGGTGCAGGTTACGCTGGGTCGGGCATTCGGCATGGTGCGGTTGCGCGGGCAGGGTACGGTGCATGTCGACCAGCCCGAGCACGAATTGCTCGGCGACAGCAAACCTGTGCGTGAACTGCGAAAACTCTTGAGCAAACTGGCTCCGACCGAATCTCCGGTATTGATTCGCGGTGAAAGCGGCACTGGCAAGGAATTGGTCGCACGAACACTGCATCGTCTGTCCCAGCGTCACAGCAAACCCTTCATCGCAATCAATTGTGGTGCGATTCCCGAACACTTGATCCAGTCCGAGTTGTTCGGCCATGAGAAAGGCGCATTTACCGGTGCACATCAACGCAAGGTCGGACGAATAGAAGCCGCAAACGGTGGCACCCTGTTTCTCGACGAGATCGGTGACCTGCCACTGGAGTTACAGGCCAATCTGCTGCGGTTCCTCCAGGAAAAACACATCGAGCGGGTGGGCGGCAGTCAGCCGATTCCGGTCGATGTGCGGGTGCTGGCGGCGACGAATGTCGACCTTGAAGCGGCTATTGCGAAGAAACGCTTTCGCGAAGACTTGTATTACCGCCTGAACGTACTGCAAGTGGTGACCGTTCCGCTGCGCGAGCGCTATGGCGACTTGTCGATGCTGGCCAATCACTTCTCCCATTTCTACAGCCGTGAAACCGGACGTCGCCCCCGCAGTTTCAGCGAAGATGCCTTGATTGCCATGGGCAAACACGACTGGCCTGGCAATGTTCGTGAGCTGGCCAATCGCGTTCGTCGTGGATTGGTATTGGCCGAAGGCCGGCAGATCGAGGCCCGCGACCTGGGGTTGATCAGTCAACACGCGATTGCCGCGCCGATGGGCACCCTCGAAGAATACAAGACCCGGGCCGAACGGCAGGCGTTGTGCGATGTATTGAACCGCCACAGCGATAACCTGAGTGTCGCCGCCAAAGTATTGGGCGTGTCGCGTCCGACGTTCTACCGGTTGTTGCACAAGCATCAGATTCGTTGAATTCCCGCTTCAAACAAAAAGACCGCTGCAATAAAAATTGCGGACGCGGCGCGCTTGAGTCCATCGCCAGCGAGCTGGCTCCTACAGTTTCAGCGTGGGCATGGCCTGTGTGGGAGCTGGCCTGCCAGCGATGGTCGTTAACGATAACGCGGGTGATCTGGATGATCGCGGCGCACCGGAGTCCATCGCCAGCAGGCTGGCTCCTACAGGTTCAGCGTGGGCATGGTCCTCTGTGGGAGCTGGCTTGCCAGCGATGGTCGTTAACGATAACGCGGGTGGACTGGATTAGCGTGGCGCACTGGAGTCCATCGCCAGCAGGCTTGCGTGAAGAGCCGGGTCAGAAGTAGTAAGGGAATTTCAGGCTGAACTGGAAGTCCGGGGCGTCGTCCGTCATGCCAATGGACAGGTTGGGTACGATGGTCAAGTTGTCGGTGGCTGCAATGGTCATGCCGATGTTGAAGTAACCGGCGTTGGCATCGCTGGACACCACCGATTGCCAATCCCCGCCATCTTCCTTGAGCTGGCTTTTGCGTTGCACCAGGTCAGAGACCGAGAACGACATGCTCATCTTTTCGTTCAAGGCGAACGCAATGCCGGCGCCAATCTGGAAACTGTCGCCAATGCGAACTTTGCCCGGCGTCTTGAGCACCGGGTTGGAGCTGATGTCGTCGAAAGACTCTTCCAGGTTGTGCGTGTACGAAAGGCTGCCGAACAGCACTGCCGGATCGAACGTCTTGACCAGAGAGATCCCCGGCGTGATCGACCAGACGCCGTTGCCGGTAGGCAAGGATTCAGGCACGGCCAGGTTGGAGTTGGCGTCCACCCGGACCAGCTTGATGCCGAACGGGTCTTTGCCGGTCGGTGCCTTGACGCGCAAGGTCAGCACGGCATCCGGCGTGTTGGCCGACTCGTCGAGGAATTTGTAGGCGATACCGAAGTTGACGTCGCCAATGGCCGGGTCTTCCTTGACGGTGTCTTCAGTCGTGACGTTGGCGGCGCCGTTATTGCCACCACCGGACTGGTACGTGGACTGACGGTAAACCACCGGCACGTTCAGGTCGAACTGCCAGCGATTGTTGAAGTTGTAGCGGCCGGTGAGGTCCAGCGTCCAGGTGTCGGCCTTGATCCGGTCCAGGTTGATGGCACCGAGAAAGATCGAGTCCAGGGCGAGAAAACCGTTGAGGACCAGTTGGCGGGTATCGTACCGGGAGTAGGTTATCCCGGTTTCGACGCTGAACTTGCCACCGCCGAAGAACCCGCTGGCCTCGTCATAAAGGTTTGAAACGCTTTGCGCCGGTTGTGAGTCATCGGCCAGCGATTGTCCATACGAGCTGCCGCTGCCCCCGGCGGCACCCCCTGAAGCCGCCGCGGCACCGGTGCCGGTGGCGACGTTTGGATTGCCCTTCAGGTCCGCTGGCGACTTGGCCAGGCGTTTGGGAGGGGGGGGAGCGGGCTGCTCTTCGACCTGGCGGACCCGTTGTTCGAGAACCGCCAGGGCTTTTTGCTGGACTTCGTATCGTTGTTTCAACTCCAGAAGCTCTCGTTTGAGAGCCTCCAGTTCCGGGTCTGGTGCTGCCTGCACCAACGCCGCCGGCAGTAGAGTGCACAAGCATATAACTGTACGCATTGATACCGATCGGTACATGAAAAAACCGTCCATTTGTGCCCAATGGTCGTGGTTCAGCGTAGTTCAATACCCCAAGGTCCGTAATGCAGTGAGTTGGTTCAGGTTGTAGCCCAATGCACCAGCACTCGGGCTTTTATTGTCGAGCACGACGTTGAGTCGCGTCATGTTGTTGACCACATTGCTGTTGCCCAGCAACCGGGTGTCTTGCAGTAACCCGCCCTGGGCGACTTGTTGCAGGCTTGAGCCTTGGTTGTTGTTGGCGGTAATGGCCACCTGAACGCCGCCGCCGGTCGCGGACACGGCGACACTGCCCGCAGCATTGCTGCCGGTGATGGTTTGACCGGCTATCAGCGCCTGGCCACGGCTCGGCACCGGCGCAGGGGCCGTGCTGGCCTCTTTGACGTTGATGGCGATCTTGTTGTTTGCACTGTTGCCATCGCCAGCGGCTCGTGTGACCTGGGTGACGCCCTGGGAGGTGCTCAGTCCCGCACCACCCGTTACGTTACCGGTGCCCGGGGCGGTGCCCGAAACGGTGCCTGAGCCGTGGCTCGAACCGGTACCTGAGTTGGGCGAACTGCCTTTACCACTGTGATTGAAGGTTGAAACATAGAACTCGGGCTTGACCGTTTCGGCCTGAAGACGCATCGAGGTGGTCGCCCCGATCAGATCACCACTGGCGTTGCGCCAGGTACTGCTCATGACAACGCCGAAGCTGATGATCCGCCCCGGCATCACATACCGGCCACGCAACTCGGCCAGTTCCTGGTCCTTGATTTCGATGGGTCTGAACTCATCAGCAAAACCTGAAGTGGTCGCTGCCAGACAGGCAGTGACCACCCAATACGAGGTTTTCATTTGCTGCTCCCGGAGCATCCTGCCCCCTGTCATCTTGTTGGCGATTAAAAGAAGTCGCTCTGTATGAAACCGAAATCCATCAATTCGGCATCTTTGACCGGGTTGAAATTATCCATCTTGTTCTTGGCAGTCAGCGGTTCCGGTGGACTGCGTAAAGCATTGGTTTTGTCATAACCGGGACCGATGATAGCGAAGACAATGCCATTCCAGCCTTTGACAAAGTCGTCATGGGTGTAGCGTTTGTGACCGAGCACCGGGTCGCCGATGTACACCCAGTTCTTGTCCGCCCGCTGCAACACCACGAAGTGCTTGTAGCCGCGAATTTCCATCAGTACTACTACCGGAATCGTCACGGCATCGAGTCTTTCAGGCGGGATCTTGTAGCCCCGGGCGCGCATGCCGATGCTTTCTATGTAGCGCTTCATGTCCAGCATGGAAAAACCCTGGGTACGGACCAGGTCCTGGTCGGCGAAGACCAGCATGCCCTTGATGATGTGCTCCTCATCGACGTCGAGCCAATAGGCCTGGCGCAGTATCGTTGCCAGCGCGGCGGCGCCGCAGCTGAAGTCGGTTTTCTGTTCGACGATGTCGCTGAACTTGCGCTCACGCAAACTCTGTACGTGCTTGTACACCAGCACGCCGCCCGGCAGGGCGGCAACCGGCATCTGTGCAGCCTGGGTCAGGCCAGACAGGCAGAGCAGGGCGAAAAGGGCCGTCTTACGCATGGACGATACGCCTTCAGACCGAGGAAAAGCGTCGTCGCCGAGGCTTTCATGGCGGTCGCGATTATGGGCATGATTTGCAGCCTGCGGCGATCGACAGCGAGTTGCTTTGCTGGTTGCCGACGCCGGACGATACGTTGGCTCCGCCGTTGCCTGAGAAGTTGTTCATCGAGCCCGTGATCGAAGCATTGTTGGTTACAGGGGGTCTCCAGCCTTCTGGCGTCATCACTTGTTGAGTGGTTATGCCGGACAGACCGAGTACACCTACGGGTACGAACTCAGGCCTGGCGTTGTTGGTGACTTTCAGCCCGGACGTGCTTTGGTTGGCCGCCGCGGCGGCAACTGCTACACGGCCGCCGGAAACGGCAATCGCCAGGTTGTTTTTCTGTTGGTTGAAGTCGCCGGTGGTCACGTTGATGCCGATGTTGCCGGAACCGCTGTTGCCAGCGTTATTGAGCGTTGTGTTGTTGGTGTTGGAGTGGTTCCTGGCGGTGTTGCCGGTGCTCCTCTGAGTCGCGCTGGAGACGGTGACGGCGGAGCCGAAGATGAAGGCTTCGTCCGCCGTGGCAAGGGCGGCGGCGTTGTCTTGCTGGTTGCCGTTACCGGCTGCAACGTTGGCGCCCATGTTGCCGTTGGAGTTGTTCAGGGAGTTATCGATTTTGGCGTCGTTTTGGGTGCCCCGGTTCACTACCCCGCTGTCACTGCTTTCCTGCGAGTCCAGCACGGCGGCCCCGGCGCCTGAGCTAATCTGCAGAATCTGATCCAGCGACGGGCCATTGGACTGTTGGTTGCTGCCCTGTCCATTTCCCTGCACGGGATCAGCCTGGGCTGCGAATGCCATCACTGCTGCCAGGGCGAAAGCCAGTGGTTTGAGAGCAGTTGTCGGGTTCATGGTGATTCTCCGTGCTCATTGGTAGTTCAAGTGTTGGTACTTCCCCATTCGCGCTGTATCGGGGTCAGTCAGAGACCCGGATACTCAGGGTGTTAGCCATTCGGTTCCCCACCCCGGCACTCTGGTTCACCTGGATCACGCCCCGGCTGCCGGTGAAGGCCTGGTCGCTTGTCACGACCTGGCGACTGCCGATTGGGCTGCCATCTGCTCCCGAGTTCGGTAGCAACGCCACGTTCTGTTGAGAAAGAGCACTGTCGTCGATGGCTTGCGGTGCAGCGCCGATGCTGATGCGCAGGGCATTGGCCATCTGGTTGTTCGCCCCGGCACTCTGGTTGACGCCCAGTACGCCGTTGCCATGACTGAAAGAGGTGCCGCCGATAGTGGCCGTCGCATCCATCGACGGATTGGCGGGCGTGGTGATGCTCTGCCTGACGCTGGTGGTTGCACCGGCTTGGGCACCAATGGCGATCGCGCGGACGTTGGCCTGCTGCTGTTGATCACCCGCCGCCTGGTTGACGCTGAAGTTGCCTCGGTATTGGGTACCGGAATCCAGGAGGGTGGCGTTGTTCACCGAACTGACGCCCGAATCGGCCATCGCGCTGGTGCCGCCGAGCAGGGCAAGCAACAGGGCAGGTAAAAGGGCAGGTAAAAAAAGGGAGCGATCCATCTCATTGACCTCCCGCCATTCTGCCCAGTGAGCCGAGGCCGGTGCTCATGGCGCGGTTGATGGTTCCGGAAATGGCGCCGCCACTGCCACCACCGTGGCCGACGGACATGCCTGGTAAACCGTTGGGGTTGGTGATGACATTCAGGCCTTGCATGCCGCCCGGGTTTTGCCCGAAGCTGTTATGAGGGGTCGTTCCGGTGGTTACCCCGGCGATATCGGCGTCGCTGAGTTCGCCGGTGACGCGGGCAGAAGGGTTGGCACTGATGGTGGCCGGGTTCGGATCCCTGCCGCCGCCGCGACCGATGAGCGTTGAGTGAACGGTACGATCAAGCACGATGACACCGTTGCCTTCGGCTTGAACGGTGAAACTGAGAACAGTGCCGGCAGCGCTCACGATCAGCAGGAGGCACATCAAGCCTTTTTTTTTGAATATCTCCACGACATTCATTCCTTCATTTGTAAGCTGGCCCCGGTCAGCCGTGTGATGAATAGAGCGAAAGCTGTGCCGCCTTTTGAATATCGAGTTGATTCAATGGCTTACAGACTTGGATCGGCAACCTTTTGTCGGGGGTGTACCAACGGTGAGACAAAACCCTGAGCAGGCAGCCCGTAATTGCGGACCAACCCCTCTGGAACAAGGGTTCTAGCGTTGTTGTAACAATGTCCTAACACCTGCGGTGAGCAAACGAGGAGGAGCGTTGAAATGGGTGGTTTCAGGCAGGGAGGGTGTTTCAGGATCGGACACTTCCCCCCCTCAGCAGGGGCAAGATGGGGGAAATGCCCCAAACGCCGGTCAGGCGCCGAGCAATCGGGTCACGGCGTTCAGTGCCTGGATTCGGCGTTCTGTCCAATCTCCGTGCAGCACATGAACCGGTTGTGCGTGGCGTTCAAGCCAGGCCAGGGTCTGTTCGAAAAATGCCTGGCGCTCACTCAATCGGGGCTGGCAACGCTGGCCGTCATCCGTCCACTCGACGTGCTCCGGTGACAGCAGCAGGTGCAAGTCGTAATGCCGGGCCAGTAGTGCTTGTTCAATCCAGGCGGGGCAATCGCCGAACAGGGTCTGGCTCCAGAGAATATTGCTCAGCAGGTGCGTGTCGAGGATGAGCAAGGGTGGCTGTTGCACCCGCGCCTGGTCTTCCCATGCCAGTTGACCGCGTGCGATGGGCGTAATGTCGGCCAACGTGGTGTCCCGAGGATTCTGCTCGATGAACCGACGCACGTACTCATCAACCAGCATCCCGCCAAAGCGCTGTTGCAACTCAGTCGCCAGCCAGCTTTTACCACTGGATTCAGGGCCTGTGAGGACCAGGACTTTCATGCGCGCAATGCCGGATCGGCACGCCATTCGCGCCAGCCCTGTACGGCGATGACGGCGAACAACCCGTACAGGGTGGCGGTCAGGTACAGGCCTTTATAGACGAATAACCCGACGAATATCACATCCAGAGCAATCCACAACGGCCAGCACTGGACACGTTTTTGCGCCATCCAGACCTGCGCTACCAGGCTGAACCCGGTCAGCGCCGCATCAAGCCAGGGTTGTGCCGCGTCCGTCCAGTTGGCCATGGCCGCGCCCAGCAACAGACTGCCGACTGCACCGATGGCCAGACTCAACACCAGGGTTCGAGCATCGAGGCGACTGACTTCGCGGCCATGGGTCGTGTCGCCACCCCGTGTCCACTGCCACCAGCCGTAAAGCTGCAAGGCGGCATAGACGACTTGCAGCAGCATGTCGGAATACAGCTTCACTTCAAAAAAGATCCAGCTGTAGAGCAGCACCATGACCAGGCCGATAGGCCAGCACCAGGGGTTCTGTTTGACCGTCAGCCAGACGGCAATGACACCGAGGGCGGCGGCAAACAGTTCAAGCCCGGACATGGAGATACCTTGGGGTAGTCGAAGAGGGGCGGATTGTAACCGCCGATCGGACTTGTCTGATAGGATTTCGCCCCCCGCACGGGTAAAGCTGATTCAAGCTGTTTTTTTCACAGGATTTTAACGGTTCTGTGGTGATCCTTGATGCGCGGGACCTCAGCTACGCTGAGCGCAATGAAAGCATTTGAAAAAATATTAATGGGGCATGCCGGCGCGCATAGCCTTTTGGGGGATTGATGGATCTTTGGACCGCCTTTCAGGCATTGATTCTTGGGGTTGTAGAAGGGCTGACCGAGTTCCTGCCCATTTCCAGTACCGGCCACCAGATCATCGTGGCCGACTTGCTCGGCTTCGGGGGCGAGCGGGCGATGGCGTTCAACATCATCATTCAGCTGGGTGCCATCCTGGCGGTGGTGTGGGAGTTTCGACGCAAGATCCTTGACGTGGTCATCGGTCTGCCAACCCAGCCGGGTGCCCGGCGGTTTACCGCAAACCTGTTGATCGCGTTCTTGCCGGCGGTGGTGTTGGGCGTGATCTTCGCCGACCTGATCCACCATTACCTGTTCAATCCGATCACCGTGGCAACCGCGCTGGTCGTGGGCGGGATCATCATGTTGTGGGCCGAACGCCGCCAGCATGAAGTACACGCCGAATCCGTGGATGACATCACCTGGAAAGATGCCTTGAAAGTCGGCCTGGCCCAATGCCTGGCGATGATCCCGGGCACTTCGCGTTCGGGCTCGACCATCATCGGCGGTCTGCTGTTCGGCCTGTCGCGCAAGACCGCTACCGAGTTCTCGTTCTTCCTGGCGATGCCGACCATGGTTGGCGCGGCGGTGTACTCGGGCTACAAGTACCGTCAGTTGTTTGTCCCGGCGGATTTCCCGGTGTTCGCCATCGGCTTCGTCACCGCGTTCATTTTTGCGATGATTGCGGTCCGCGGGTTGCTCAAGTTTATCGCCAACCATAGCTATGCGGCGTTTGCCTGGTATCGCATTGTGTTCGGCCTGATCATCCTGGCGACCTGGCAGTTCGGCTGGGTCGACTGGAGCGCGGCCAAGCCGTGAGTGACTCGCGCTCGCGCAACAACCCCGGACGCCCGTCCGGGGGACAGATCCGCCATTCACGGTTGAAGTGGCTGTTGTTTGCAGTCCTGTGCGCGTTGCCGCTGTCGGGTTCGCTGTCGTTATGGCTGCACGGGGAGTCGCTGATTCCCCTTGCGGCCTACGGCATCGTCAGCGTCGTGACGTTTTTCCTGTACTGGAGCGACAAGCGCAAGGCGCGCGCCGAGCAATGGCGTACGCCGGAAAACGTCTTGCATGCGTTGGAGCTCGCCGGCGGCTGGCCCGGAGCGTTGCTGGCCCAGCAGGCGTTTCGCCACAAAACCCGCAAAGTCTCGTACCAGTTGGTGTTCTGGATCATCGTGCTATTGCACCAGGTGTTCTGGATCGATCACCTGTTTCTCGGCGCACATGTGTTCGCCTTGACCTGATAGACAAAGCCCTAAAGCAACAGTCCGACTTGAGTGCGCCTGGGCAGTCTGCTCACCACCAATTGGTGGGAGCGCTGCAGCAAGCCCTGCAGTTCTTCGCTGCCGAGCGGGTAGGGCGTTTGCATGATGATCCACTGGGCGCGGGCCAGATACGGCGCCGGATGAATGCCCGGGCGGTCGCAGTGACCGAGAAACAGATCCTTGTCGACCTTGAAGGCCAGGGAGTCACCCCTCAGGCCCTGCAAGGCGAACATCTTGTTCCCGGCAATCGAAAATACTCGCACGCCTCCCCATTTATAATCCTCCCGCGCACCGGGCAGGGCGAGGCAGAAGTTCGCGACGTCCTCTTCGCTCATCCGTCCAGCTTTCATAACAATCGTTCCCCACAGGCATTGAAGGATTCGACCAGGTGGTCAATCCAGGCGCGTACCGCCGGCATTACCCCGCGTCGATGAGGATAGACCGCTTGCAGCCAGCCACCGGGCAACGACCACTCGGGCAACAACTGCACCAGTGAGCCGTTTTCCAGCTCCTGTTCGCAATACATCATGGGCAGCATCGTAAAGCCGATGCCGGAGAGGGTGCTGGCCTTGCGCACGATAAAGTCATCGATGCCCAGCCGGGCCTCGAGCGCAAGTTCACAACGCTTGCCCTGTTGATCCAGCAGGCGGATGTGCACCATGCGGTCGGCTTCCAATGCGCCAAGCACCGGCAGGCTTTTCAGATCTTCGGGGTGATTGATCTCACGTCCCGCGAGGAAACCGGGGCTGGCGACCATCAGCATCTGCGCCTGACGCAGGCGGCGAGTGACCAGCAGCGGGTCTTCGTCGCCCAGTTCCCGTACACGCAGGGCAACGTCAATGCCTTCGTTCACCAGGTCAACCCGGCGGTTGAGCAGCATGACTTCAAGCTGGACTTGCGGAAAGCGTTCGAGAAAGTCACTGATCACCCCCGGTAATATTTCGTGGGCCAACCCGACCGGGCAGGACACCCGCAAACGCCCGCGGGGTTCACTGGACATGCTGGCCACGGCCTCGTCGGCCATTTCCGCTTCCAGCAGCATCGCCTGGCAGTGCCTGAGGTAGCGCTCTCCCACAGCGGTCAGTTTCAGCTGTCGTGTGGTGCGTTGCAGCAAACGTGCACCCAGGCGTTCTTCCAGTTCGGCAATGCGCCGCGACAGTCGGGACTTGGGGATGCCCAGCAAGCGTCCGGCTGCCGCGAATCCCCCGGCTTCCACGACTTTGGCGAAGTAATACAGGTCGTTGAGGTCTTGCATGATGTGAATCCGATTGTTCTATCAGTGAGACGAACTATCGCATTGTTGCCGACTAATCAGCTATTGGTTTCGTCTGTAGGATTAGTCCCATCAGATCGCCCTTGTGGGCGATCCTCACTTGGAGATCCCACATGAAATTGCTGCATATCGATTCGAGCATCCTGGGCGACAACTCGGCTTCCCGTCAGTTGAGCGGTGAAGTCGTCAAGGCCTGGCAAGCTGCCGAGCCGACCGCCGTAGTGACCTACCGCGACCTGGCCGCTGACGCCATCAGCCATTTCTCTTCCACTACCCTGGTCGCCGCCGGCACCACCGCTGAACTGCGCAACGCCGCACAAGAGCACGAAGCCGAACTGAGCGCCTCGACCCTGGCCGAATTCCTGGCTGCCGATGCCGTAGTGATCGCTGCACCAATGTACAACTTCACCATCCCGACTCAGTTGAAGGCCTGGATCGATCGCATTGCCGTCGCCGGCCAGACCTTCCGCTACACCGAAGCCGGCCCTGAAGGCCTGTGCGGCGGCAAGAAAGTGGTGATCGTTTCGACTTCCGGCGGCATGCACGCCGGTCAGGCAACCGGTGTTGCCCACGAAGAATATTTGAAGTTGCTGTTCGGTTTCATCGGTATCACCGACATCGAAATCGTCCGCGCCGAAGGCCTGGCTTACGGTGACGACGTACGCAGCAAAGCCATGAGCGCTGCTCACGCGCGAATCAGCGAGCGGTTGTTCGCCGCTGCGTAAGGCTTGCGTAAAAGTTAGCAACCGTTCAGGTAAAGCCCAAAAAACTCTGTATTCTGGTTACGCAAGTACCAGCTACGGAGTTTTTTGTTTCTGGTCGTTTCAGGTGTGGCCCGACTTATGCAGTCCAGGGTGTACGTCTCAAGTCCGGTAACAAGGTGGGGCATCCCATGGTGCGTCTTTGTGCAACTTTACTGATTTGCCTGCTCAGCAGCTTGAATACAGTGCACGCCGCGCCTGCACCGCATCCGCATTGGAGCGTCGGCTTCCATGAGATGACGTTTCTCGACCCACTGGACCTGCAGCCGATGCGCGCCATCGCCTTCTATCCTTCCAGTGATTGGGAGCACACCAGCAAACTCGAGGGTTATACCGTCGAAGCCGGGGAGGACACCAAGGTCGCCATTGGCCGGTTCCCGATGCTGATGCTGTCCCACGGCAACACCGGCACCCCCCTGGCGTTGCACGACCTCGCCACCTCGCTGGCACGCAAGGGTTTCGTCGTGGTGGCGGTGATCCACCCCGGTGACAACTCCAGGGACCACAGCCGCCTCGGTACTTTGAGTAACCTGTACGGGCGGCCGATCCAGATTTCCGAAGCCATCACGGCCACCCTGGGCGACCGCATGCTGTCCCCCTTCGTCAATGCCGATCAGGTCGGTGTCATTGGTTATTCGGCCGGTGGCGAGACCGCATTGATTCTGTCCGGCGCCACGCCGGACCTCGATCGCCTGCGCCGTTATTGCCAGGAACGTCCGGACGACCGCGATGCCTGCAACACTCAGGGTGAATTGATTGTCGATCGCGACGACCTGCAGCCGGTGGCGGACCCACGCGTGCACGCCTTGATGCTGATGGCGCCGCTAAGTCTGAAGTTCGGTCGCCACACCCTGGCCGATGTGCACGTGCCGGTGCTGCTTTACAGCGGCGATGGTGACAAGCTGGTAGCGGTCGACAAGAACGCCGCGGCACTGGCGCGCAAGTTGCCGACGGCGCCTGACTTCAAGTTACTGGCGGGAGCAGGGCACTTCGTTTTCATGGCGCCGTGCAATGACGAGCAGTTCGCGATCATGCCCGCGCTGTGTACCGATGCCGATGGCGTCGATCGGCAAGACATCCACCGCAATCTGATCTCTGAAGCCGGAAGTTTCTTCTCACGCACCCTGGGCAGGGCGACCCGGGCCGGGATGCAGACCGCCGATCAATAGATTCTTTTGTAGGAGCTCAAGCCAAGGCGCGGTGCTTGAGCAGCAGAGTCAGTCCCAGTCCGGTCACCGACAACAACGCCGCACTGAAGAATATCCACGAATACCCCAAGTTCAATGCAATCGCGCCCATCAGCGGGCCGGCAATCGCCAGCGCCAGGTCGAAAAACACCGCATAGGCACTCAAGCCTGCGCCCCGGCTGGAATTGGGCACCTGTTTGATGGCCTCGACGCCCAGCGCCGGGTACACCAGCGACAGGCCGAAGCCGGTCAGGCCGGCGCCAATCAGCGCGTACCCGGTCGACGGGGCCAGCCACAGCAGTACCAGGCCCACCGTCTCGATGCACATGCAGGCAATGGCGCAGGTGAACCCGCCGAACCGGTTGATGGCGGAAATGAACAGCAGCCGCGACAGAATGAAACAGACCCCGAACACGGTCAGGCAATAGGCGGCACCGGTCCAGCCGCGATTGACGTAATACAAGGTGATAAAAGTCGTCAGGGTGCCGTAGCCGATGGAAGCCAGGCTCAGGCTCGCGCCAAACGGCGCAATGCGTCCGAACACCGCCCAAAACGGCAGGCGTTCACCGCGTACCACTGGTACGGAGGGCTTGTTGCGAATCAGTAACAATGCAGCCAGGGCCAGCAGCGACAGGGCGATGCCCAGGCTGGCGAAACCGAGTTGTTGCACCATGACCACGCCCAGTGGCGCCCCAATCGCAATCGCACCATAGGAGGCGATGCCGTTCCAGGAAATCGACCGCGCGGTGTGCTCGGCGCCCACCTGACCCATGCACCAACTGATGGTGCCGACGCCGATCAAGCCTTGGGCAATGCCCAGCAACAAGCGCCCGGCGATGAGGACCAGCAGGCTGAGCAACGGAAAGTCTTGCAACAGGGTCGACAGCAGCGTCAGCAGGCCACTGAGCACAATCCCGGACAAGCCATAGATGATCGCCCGCTTGGTGCCGACGCTGTCCGACATGCGCCCGGCCATGGGGCGGCTGAGCAGGGTAGCGAGGTATTGCGAGCCGATGGTCAGCCCGGCCACGATGGCGCTGAACCCCAGTTGTTCGTGGACATAACCCGGCAATACCGCAATCGGCAAACCGATGCAGAGGAAGGCAATAAAGGTGTAGAACACGATGGAGACGATCTGCAGGGTGATCGCCATGGCGCTTTGCGGGGGCACTTGCTGCACAGACATGAGGGCTCGTTCGCGGGCGGCGGTGGGAGAACTGCATCATGGCGCGGCGGTAGGATAAAAGGAAGCAGGCTAACTAATTATCGCTGTTCTTGAAGGCCACTTCGCGAGCAAGCCCGCTCCCACATTTGGAACGCATTCCCCTGTGGGAGCGGGCTTGCTCGCGAAGGATTCGGCACCCAACAAAATCCTGGCCATGAAACACAAAAAGCCCCGTCACATGGACAGGGCTTTTAACTTGCCGCTTGTAGCTTGAAACCAATAGCTGCCCTTAGAACACCACACCCTGGCTGCGCAGGTAATCATCATAGGTGCCGCTGAAGTCGGTCACGCCGTTCGGGCTCAACTCGATGATGCGGGTGGCCAGGGACGATACGAACTCACGGTCGTGGCTGACGAAGATCAGCGTGCCCGGGTAGTTTTCCAGCGCCAGGTTCAGCGCCTCGATGGATTCCATGTCCAGGTGGTTGGTCGGTTCGTCCATCACCAGAACGTTCGGCTTTTGCAGGATCAGCTTGCCGAACAGCATGCGGCCTTGCTCACCACCGGAAATGACCTTGACCGACTTGAGGATCTCGTCGTTGGAGAACAGCATGCGACCCAGCGTGCCACGGATGATCTGCTCGCCCTGGGTCCACTGGCCCATCCAGTCAAACAGGCTGACGTCGTCTTCGAAGTCATGGGCATGGTCCTGGGCGTAGTAGCCCAGTTCCGCGCTTTCGGTCCATTTCACGGAACCGGCGTCCGGGGTCAGCTCACCCATCAAGGTACGCAGCAGGGTGGTCTTGCCGATACCGTTCGGGCCGATGATCGCCACGCGCTCGCCGGCTTCGACGGTGAAGCTGAAGTTCTTGAACAGGGTCTTGCCGTCGAAGCCCTTGGACATCTGCTCGATGGTCACGGCCTGGCGGTGCAGTTTCTTGGTCTGTTCGAAGCGGATGAACGGGCTCACGCGGCTCGATGGCTTGACTTCGGCCAGCTGGATCTTGTCGATCTGCTTGGCGCGGGAAGTGGCCTGCTTGGCTTTCGAGGCGTTGGCCGAGAAGCGGCTGACGAACGTTTGCAGTTCGGCGATCTGGGCTTTCTTCTTGGCGTTGTCCGACAGCAGTTGCTCGCGGGACTGGGTCGCCGCGGTCATGTACTCGTCGTAGTTGCCCGGGAACAGGCGCAGCTCGCCATAGTCCAGGTCGGCCATGTGGGTGCAGACACTGTTGAGGAAGTGACGGTCGTGGGAAATGATGATCATGGTGCTGTTACGCACGGTGAGAATCGATTCCAGCCAGCGAATGGTGTTGATGTCCAGGTGGTTGGTCGGTTCGTCGAGCAACAGCACTTCCGGATCGGAGAACAGCGCCTGGGCCAGCAATACGCGCAGTTTCCAGCCCGGAGCCACTTCAGACATCGGACCAAAATGCTGTTCCAGGGGAATACCCAGGCCCAGCAGCAGTTCACCGGCGCGGGATTCGGCGGTGTAGCCATCCATTTCGGCGAATTCGGTTTCCAGCTCGGCCACGGCCATGCCGTCTTCTTCGCTCATTTCCGGCAGCGAGTAGATGCGGTCGCGCTCGGCCTTGACCTTCCACAGCTCTTCGTGACCCATGATCACGGTGTCGATCACGGTGAATTCTTCGTAGGCGAACTGGTCCTGGCGCAATTTACCCAGGCGCACGTTCGGCTCCAGCATGACCTGGCCGCCGGACGGCTCGAGGTCGCCGCCGAGGATCTTCATGAAGGTCGACTTGCCGCAACCGTTGGCGCCGATCAGGCCGTAACGGTTGCCACCGTTGAACTTGACCGAAACGTTTTCGAAGAGCGGCTTGGCGCCGAACTGCATCGTGATGTTAGCTGTAGAAATCAAAGGTTTTTCCTGCGAAGCATTCAGAGTAGCTAGGGTTGCGGCAGTACCGGTTCAGTACCCGTTTCCACTGTCCGGACCTCAGGATATTCATCCCGATCGGCAGTGGAAGTTCCATCTGGCATTAAGTGGACAGCAGCATGTGGCGCGCCTGACCCGAGTCAACGTGCGCTGAAAGGGGATTTTTCCGCTTTCAACCTGGGGGGGCGTAAAGTTTGGCGGCGATTGTACTGGTCTGGCTCTTTAAACGATAGGGCGTTGAGGCCGCAGTGACGTTTCGGCGGATTTTGTAGACAGTTTTTCACAGTTACAGGTTAACTATTGGTTACAAACTGTGGCTAAAATGCCATCCGTCAGCTGAGCGCCGATCGTCGGAGCAGCTCGATGGCGCTACAGGGCCGCTGTTTCGTTTTCAGCCGCTGCACAAGACCTGGGGACCGGCACGCCGGTACAGGGCGCAGTTTGTTTTCTTCTGACGTGTGACGATTTCCGTGAAACTGATCATTACCGTTATCTACGTTGTCTCTATTGCGTATGTCCACCTGCGTGGCCAAGTGCGCCATAAGCTGGGCCGCCAGTTGAGTGATCACTCGACGTTTCTGGCGCCGATCAATTGCTTTCTTTATCTGTTTTCGAAAATCCCCAACAAACCCTATCTCGATCCGGCCGACTTCCCCGACCTGAGTCCGCTGCAGGCGCACTGGGAAGAAATTCGTGCCGAAGGCCAGAATTTGCTCCGGGCCGGCGAGATCAAGCGTTCGGACCAATTCGATGACGTCGGTTTCAACTCGTTTTTCAAGACCGGCTGGAAGCGCTTCTATCTCAAGTGGTACGGCGACAGCCATCCATCGGCCATGAAGCTCTGCCCGCGCACCACGGAGCTGGTGCAGGGCATTGGTTCGATCAAGGCGGCAATGTTCGCCGAGTTGCCACCGGGATCCAGGCTGGTGCGCCACCGCGACCCGTATGCCGGTTCGTACCGTTATCACCTGGGGCTCGAAACCCCCAACGCCGAGGGTTGCTACATCAATGTCGATGGCCAGGACTACCATTGGCGTGATGGCGAAGCGGTGATGTTCGATGAGACCTACATTCATTACGCGGAAAACACCACGCAGCAGAACCGAATCATTTTGTTCTGCGACGTCGAGCGGCCGATGAAATACAGGTGGGCAGCGGCATTCAATCGCTGGTTCAGTCGGCATGTCATGTCGGCGGCGGGTGCGCCCAACGAGGCGGGCGACAGGACCGGCGGCCTCAACCGCCTGTTCGGCAAGATCTACAAGGTTCGCCTGTATGGCAAGCAACTGAAAAAGCGCAACCGCAAGCTTTACTACCTCGAAAAGTGGTCGATCTTCGCCGGCTTGCTGGTGGTCATCATTCTGATCTGAGGGGTATGTCCGGGCGGCGTTCAGTGGGTGAAGCCGGGACATCCAGCCAATCACTTAGTGGCTTTCTTCTTCGCCGCCGGTTTGCTGCTCGCCTTCGGCCTGGCCGTTGCCTTCCCGGTACCCTTGCTGCCCAGGCTTCGCTTGAGCAGCTCGGTCAGGTCAATGACATCCGCCGTTTTCCGTAGCTCTTCACCCGAGGCTGTCTCGACGTCTTCGATCTTGCCTTCATGGGCCTTCTTGTCCACCAGGGCCATGATCTTGTCCTCGAAACCATCCCGATAGTCTTGCGGCGTCCACTGGGCGCTCATGTCCTCCACCAGGCGCCTGGCCATGTCCAGTTCGCCCTTGGCCAGTTCCGGCCGGGTCACTTCGCTGCCCAGCGCCAACTCATCGAGGCTTCGGACTTCCGCCGGCCAGCGCAGCATCACCAGCACCAGCGCAGACTCCAGCGGCATCAGCGCGGCCAGGTGCTGGCGGGTATGCAGTACCACATGGGCGAGGGCGACCTTGCCGGTTTTGCTCAGGGTTTCGCGCAGCAGTGCATAGACTTTGCCGCCGCGCTTGTCGGGCGCCAGATAGTAAGGCGTGTCGATGTTCTGCAAGGGAATCTGCTCGCCGTCGACAAAGGAAAAAATGTCGATGGTCTGGGTCGACAGCGGGTGCGCGCTGCGGATCTCCTCCTCACTGAGCACCACGTACCGGCCCTTTTCGTATTGTACGCCCTTGACGATGTGCTCCTTGGGGACTTCCTTGCCCGTGACCTTGTTGACACGCTTATAGCCCACCGGGTCCATGCTGCGGCTGTCGAGCCAGTCGAAATCGACGCCTTGGGAGGACGTTGCCGAGACCAGCGCCACGGGGATATGCACCAGTCCGAAGCTGATTGCGCCTTTCCAGATTGCCCGTGCCATGGTCGTCTACTCGCGAGTGATGTTCAGGTGACCTGCGGCCTCGAGCAAAAGTTTCCGTGGTCTGTGGGGCCGTTCCTTTAATCGGATCAACGTCGTGTTACATCTTGCCGGGGAGGTTTTTGTTAACAAATACGAACCCCGGGCGTAGCGTGATATCGAAGTCCTTATCCACGTGACGTAGCGAGGCCCTTCCATGAACCGATACGTGTCTGGCGCCATTGCGCTGGCCTTGAGTGCCATGCTGGTGCCACTGGTCGAGGCCGACACCTCTGCTTTGTTGCGCGTGGCCCAGAACCTGCCGGGCAGCACCAACAACAATCCTTACAGCAGCCCGATCAACCGGGCCAACCCCAACAGCATGCAAGGCACCCGTCCCAGTGCCCCGGCCATTCGCGGGCCCAATACCGTGCCGGTCCCGCGCCCGCCGACACTGGACAACGGCGGCATCGGCAATCGATATCCCGAGCGGAGCGCTCCCGCCAGCCCGCCGACATTCATTCCCAATCCTGCGCCACGCGACGCCGGCACCGGCAACCGTTGAGTGGCCGGCATGACGCGTGGCCACTATTTTTTCAGACCCCATGGGTCATCAGAAAAGGAGTCTGCATGTTGCTCAAAAACCCATTGGCAATACTCTGTGCCAGCGTATTGATCACCGCCACTGTTCCTGTGCTTGCCGCGCCCACCCAGACAATGAAAAGCGAAGAAGGCACACTCGAGGTGACCACCGTCGTGACGGGGTTGGAGCACCCTTGGGCACTGGCATTCCTGCCGGATGGTAAAAACATGCTGGTCACCGAGCGTCCCGGCAACCTGCGGCTGGTCAGCGCCGATGGCAAGCTGTCGGCACCGCTCAATGGCGTGCCGACGGTCTGGGCCAAGGCCCAGGGCGGCTTGCTCGACGTCGCTTTGTCACCCGATTTCAAACAGGACCGGATGGTCTATCTGTCCTATGCCGAAGGGGGTGGAGAGGATAACAAGGCCGGTACTGCGGTGGGGCGCGGCCGGCTCTCCGACGACCTGACGGCCATCAAGGACTTCCAGGTGATCCTGCGCCAGGAACCCAAACTCTCGGAAGGCAACCATTTTGGTTCGCGAATGGTGTTCGACCGCGACGGCTATCTGTTCGTGACGCTGGGGGAAAACAACGAGCGCTCGACCGCCCAGGATCTCGACAAGTTGCAAGGCAAGGTGGTGCGAGTCTACCCGGACGGCACGGTGCCCAAGGACAACCCCTTTGTCGGCCAGGCCAACGTGCGCCCGGAAATCTGGTCCTACGGCCAGCGTAACCCGCAAGGCGCGGCGCTCAACCCGTGGAACGGCACACTGTGGGAAAACGAACATGGCCCTCTGGGCGGCGATGAAATCAACATCATCGAGCGGGGCAGGAATTACGGCTGGCCACTGGCGACCCATGGCATCAACTACTCCGGTAAACCGATTCCCGAAGCCAGGGGGGAAACCGTTGAAGGTACCGTTGCCCCGAACCATGTCTTGGAAAAGTCCCCGGGCCTGAGCGGCATGGCGTTCTACGATTCCGATCGTTTCAAGGCCTGGCAAGGCAACGTGTTCATCGGTGCGTTGGTCAGCCAGGAGCTGATCCGTCTCGAGTTCGATGGCGACAAGGTGGTGCACGAGGAGCGTTTGCTCGGAACGTTGAGAAAGCGCATTCGCGACGTGCGACAGGGGCCGGATGGGTATTTGTATGTGTTGACCGATGAAGAGGATGGTGCGTTGTATAAAGTCGGATTGAAGTGAGGCCCACACGCTGCCTTCGCGAGCAAGCCCGCTCCCACAGGGGAATGCATTTCAAGTGTGGGAGCGCGAAGGCGGTGTGAGAACCAGCACAGAAATAGCGACTACTTCTGTCCATACACAATCACAGCCGCCCTCAATTTGTCCCGGCCAAAGCTACACATCTTCTCGAACTCCCCATGGCTGACCGGCAGGTGCTGGCAGTCCATGGCCTGGCGATGCTGGCTGTGGTCCACATCGGGATCGTGCAGGTAGACAAATTCGTCATCGCAATCGGTCACTATCACCCAGTGCGGCGATTTGGAGCGGGTCAGGCGATAGCTGCTGATCAGCACCAACGGTTGCCCGCCATGCTCCAGCAGTTGTGCAAGATTCAGTGGCCCGCCGATCTCGCACACGACGTCACTGGCAAGCAGCTGCGCGGTGAACTCTTCGTGCACCAGGCGCATTACGTCTTTTTTATGCTCATCGCGCACCCCGTCAAGGAACAATGGCCCGGCCTTGCTCAGTTGCAGGCGCACCCGAAACTCGCGGCGCCAGGCCGCCAATGCCAGACCTTGCGGGCTGCAACCCCCGTGGCCGGAGGTCATGAACACGGTGGTTGCCTCGCGCCAGATTTGCAGTTCTTCACGCCGCTCCAGCAAACGCCCCGGCTGCAACGCGCCCATGGCCATGAGCAGGCAGGCCGGACCGCAGGTGAAATCGGTGGTCTGCGGGTAGTAGGGCACTTGAATGTTGCGTGATTCGCGGTGCTGGAGGATGCGTTTTTCCAGGCGCAACGCATCGGCGTGGTCCTGATAGTAGTCGTGGATCAGGGCAAAGCGCCGGTACCCGTTACGTTCATACAGGGCAATCGCCGCCGGATTGTCGAGACGCACCTCCAGACGCAAATAGGCGCAATCGTGTTCCAGGGCAATGGCTTCAGTGCGATCGAGCAGCTGCTTGCCCAGGCCATTGCCCCGCGCCTGAGCCGCGATGGCGATCGAATAGAGACGCGCCAGCGACGTACCTCGATGGAAAAGCACCAGGGCGTAACCCAGCAGATGTTCGCCGCGCTGGGCCACGAGCAGTTGCCCGTTGGCGCGGCTGATCATCCATTGAAAGCTGCGGCTGTTGAGCCGGTCGGTGGTAAAGCATTGCTCTTCAAGTTGCAGCAGTGCGGGTAAGTCCTCTATTACCGCTAAACGAAAAACTGTATTCATAATGACCGCCGTAAAAGTTGCGTAACGAAACGGGACTTTCGAAAAAGTTCGTGCTTAATAGGAAAGGTCTTGTTCTCCAACGGATCAATCACTATGTCAGCGGTACAAGGTCATTGGCGCGAAGTATCCGAGCAAACTTTGCCGACGGCAATCACTTCGGCAACTTATTTAAATGATTCCAATAAAACTTCCAGCCAGTTGATTATCATCGTCGAACGCAAGGAAGACTGGGTCTCCTATTTTCCCAGCGAGGACATCGTCACGGCCCAGGAATATCTGGAGCGAACCCGCGACAATGAGCAGGGCAAGCGCGTGCAGGTCATCAACCTGTGCCGCAGTTACAAGTACCTGGGGCACGGTTACTACTGCTCGCTGCTGGCTGAAGCCCGTGGGCACAAGGTCATTCCGTCGGTGCGAACCATCAGCGAACTGACCCGCAAATCCCTTTATGGCCTGGCGCTGGACGACCTGGATAAAACCCTGGAAAAAGCCCTCAGTCATCATGCCTACAGTGACACCGAAGGGTTTACCCTGACGTTGTATTTCGGCAAGACCAATATCGAACCTTTGCAGGATTTGGCCAGGCAATTATTTGAAGTGTTTGCCTGTCCGATCTTGTTAGTTGAATTTCGCCGAACTAACGGCTGGCATATCGAAGGCATCAAGTCGGGTGCATTGCACAAGTTGCGGGAAGACCAGGAAGATCAATTTGCCCATTCCCTCGACAGTTTCAGTCGCAAGATCTGGCGCCTGCCACGCTCACGACGGCTGGCCCGCTACGACCTGGCCATCCTGCACGATCCCGAGGAAGCCCTGCCACCGTCGAATGCCAGGGCGCTGGACAATTTCGTCCGGGTCGGCAGGACCCTGGGCATCGACGTCGAACTGATCGAGCGCAAGGACTATGCACGGATTGCCGAATACGACGGTTTGTTGATCCGCGAGACCACCAGCGTCGACAACCATACTTATCGCTTCGCCAAGAAAGCCGAGAGCGAAGGGCTGGTGGTGATGGACGACCCGACGTCGATCCTGCGCTGCACCAACAAGGTGTATCTGACCGACCTGCTCAAGAGTCATCAACTGGGCATGCCCGCCACTGAAATCCTCTACAAGGAGCGACCGGAAGACTTCGAACGGGTTGGCGAACGACTGGGCTTTCCGCTGGTGTTGAAGATCCCCGACGGTTGTTTCTCCCGGGGCGTGATCAAGGTCGAGAGCCAGCAGTTGTTGCTCGAAGCCACCGCCGAACTGTTCGAACACTCGGTGCTGCTGCTGGCCCAGGAGTTCTTCTACACCGAGTACGACTGGCGCATTGGCGTGCTCAACCGCAAACCGATCTTTGCCTGCCAGTACTTCATGTCCAAGGGCCACTGGCAAATCTACAACCACAAGGCCAAGGGCCAGGACATCAATGGTGAATGCCGCACCCTGGCGGTTCACGAAGCGCCGCGGGCGGTGGTGGAACTGGCGGTGAAGACGGCCAACCTGATCGGCGACGGCCTCTACGGGGTCGACCTCAAACAGTCCGGCGACAAAGTGGTGGTGATCGAGGTCAACGACAACCCGAACATGGACGCCGGCATCGAGGACGCCTACCTGCAGGACGATCTGTATTCACTGGTGCTGGAGGAGTTCGTTCGGCGCCTGGAGCTTAAACGTCGCGGCCAGGCCTGGTGAAGCTGCGATGATCAAGAGTTTTCAGTTGAGCGGTGGAACGCTGCAGGCCGTCGAGCGACTGGACGCCGAGGTGATGCTGTTCAGTCATCCCGATGCGGCCGAGCGCGACCTGCTGCACAGTCATTTCAAACTCGACGAACACGCCTTGGCCTCGGCGCTGGACCCTGACGAGGTGTCACGCATCGAGTTCCATCCCGACAACCTGTTCCTCATCTGGAAGCGTCCGGACAGTTACTCCGGCGCCGACAACCTGGGGTTTCAGGTGTCGTCCTGTGGCCTGCTGTTTTCTCCGGGGCGCTTGCTGGTGATCGCCACCGATGACGCACCGCTCAACGGGCTCGGCAAGCGCCAGGCGCTCGACACGCCACTGGATGTCCTGCTGGATCTGCTGTTCAACAACATCCACCACTATCTGGGGCACTTGAAGGTGATCAAGTTGATCGCCCGGGAATTGCAGCAGAAATTCAACGCCTCGATGCAGAACCAGCATCTGATCCAGATGTTCAACCTCAGCGAAAGCCTGATCTATTACATCAATGCGATTCACAGCAATGGCGCTGTGCTGAACCGACTACGCAATCATGCGCAAAAGCAGGGCTTCAACGCCGAGGCCATCAGCCTGATCGATGACCTGATCATCGAAAACAACCAGTGTTACAAGCAGGCGGAAATCTATTCAACGGTGTTCTCCGGCCTTATCGACGCCCGGGGCAACCTGATGAACAACAGCATGAACAACCTGCTGCGCAAGCTGACGTTGATCAACGTGGTGTTTTTGCCCTTGAACCTGATTGCGAGCATCGGCGGCATGTCCGAGTTCAGCATGATGACGGCTGGAACGCCGTGGTGGGTTTCCTACCCCTTGCTGCTGTCGACGATGATGATCGGGGCGGGGGCGATGGTGGTGGGGCTCAAGCGGTTGGCGAAGTGATGGCGGTGAATCAGGCAAATGAAGATGTCGAATCTGACGACCCCTTCGCGAGCAAGCCCGCTCCCACAGGGGATTTCAGTGGGCGCAAGACCCGTGTGGGAGCGGGCTTGCTCGCGAAAGCAATTTCAAGGCTTCTACAACTGTCGAGTCGTAGCAGGCAATTTTCGGCGATCCTGAACCCCGCGTACCACCAGATACAACAACGGCCCAACCGACACAAACACAGCGGTGATCAATAGATAAGGCACCACCGCAACCGCCGACAGCCCGCGCTTGCGTGCATCCCGGTACATCCAGATACCCGCCAGCGTCGCCAGCAAGTACAGATCGATCACCACTTGCGCAGTATCGGGACGTGACATCAGGCTGATGCCGAAGTCGATCAGCGATTGTTCGGCCCGGAGCATCACCGAAAGGGTATAGCCGGCAAAGGCGAACAGGGCGATAAGGGGCAAGGCAATGGCATTCATGTGTTCCTTCCTTGGGCAATGACTGGAATCGGCAGCCTAGAGGGATCTGCACAAATTTGCCATTGACTTGCCATCAACGCCCGGCTAATTTCGAGCCATGACTTCCACCGTACTGCGCTGCCAGCCAAGCATTATTACCGCCATTCCTCATTTGGCGGGCTAGCTCACGACTGCAGCACCCAACCCGCCCTCGAGGCGGGTTTTTACTTTCTGTCTCCCGGGCCCGATCAATGTCAGGAGACGACCATGAGTTTTACAACCGACCAGCAAGCCCTGCTTGAGCGCTACGTCAAAAAAATCCTTGCCGCGCCGGTGTATGAACTGGCGGTGCGCACGCCGTTGCAAGCGGCACCGGCCTTGTCTGAGGCGCTGGGCAACCAGATCCTGCTCAAGCGCGAAGACCTGCAACCGACCTTTTCCTTCAAGATCCGCGGCGCCTACAACAAGCTGGTGCAACTGAACGATATGCAAAAGGCTCGCGGCGTGATCACGGCTTCTGCCGGTAATCATGCCCAGGGTGTGGCGCTGGCAGCGCGGGAGTTGGGGATCAGCGCCACCATCGTAATGCCTTGCACGACGCCGCAATTGAAGGTGATCGGGGTCCGCAGTCGGGGCGCCGGTGCGGTATTGCATGGCGAAAGTTTTCCGTTTGCACTAGCCCATGCACTGGCGTTGGCCGGGGAAAGCGGTGGCACCTTTGTTTCGCCCTTTGACGATCCGGATGTGATCGCAGGCCAAGGCACGGTGGCCATGGAAATCCTGCGTCAGCATCAAGGTCCGCTGGATGCGATCTTCGTGCCAGTGGGTGGTGGTGGGCTAATCGCCGGCATCGCCGCTTACATCAAATACCTGCGGCCGCAGGTACGTATCGTTGGCGTCGAATCGGAGCATTCAGCGTGCCTGCAAGCCGCGTTGCTGGCCGGTGAGCGAGTCATCCTGCCCAAGGTCGGTACCTTTGCCGATGGGGTGGCGGTGGCGCAGATCGGCGCTTACGGTTTTGAGGTCTGCCGGTTTTGCGTTGATGAGGTGGTGACGGTCAGCAATGACGAGCTTTGCGCCGCCATCAAGAATATCTACGACGATACCCGCTCGATCACCGAACCTTCCGGTGCGCTGGCCGTGGCCGGAATCAAGCAGTACGTGGCACGCAGCGGGGCCCACGGGCAGACCCTGGTCGCCATCGACTCCGGTGCCAACATCAACTTTGACAGCCTGGGGTATGTGGCCGAGCGCGCCGCGTTGAGCGGCGCGCCGGCATGACCCTGGTGCAGGCCGGCCGGGTTATTCCCGAATGGCCTTCTCGACCTTGTTCGACGCCGACCAGATTCGGTAGCGCACTTCGATGTCCTTGGGCACGTACAGCACGAGCGGCAGCTTGCTGTTGTAACGCAGCAGGAAGCCGTCACCGACCACCGGTACAAAATCCTGTTTGCTGGTGCCGTCCGGGCAGGCCATCAGCGTACTCATCGGGCCAATGACTTTTTCCAGGCGATAGAAGGGGTAGCCCCAACCCTCGAGGTTTTTCTCTTCGAGAATGCCGCCCAGACGCGGGCGGTTGCAGTCCACGGTCATGGTTTTACCGGCCAGGATCTCGACCTGGAAGTCGTCTTCCCGGGGCTGTGGCGCGAGGTGAATCACCTGGCGGGTAAAACCGCTCTCGGCTTTCGGATAGGGCGCGGTGTCTTCGAGTTTGGCGGCGTGCGCCGTATTGGCAAGCCCCAGTGCGAACAGCGCTGCGCAAGCGTTAACGGTCAAAGAACTCATGATGCCTCCTTGCTTGAAGTGAAGGGCGGCATTTTCACTGTCATGTGCGGCGAATGCAAACCCGCGGCGTCCAACGTGCAAATTGCAGAGATGTGAGGGGCGTATAATGCAAACTGCACGGCAGCTTTTACAGGTGACAGGCCTAAACCCTTGATTTGCCGATGAGCTGCGCAGCGAAATTCGGGGCATGTTTTATGCTGTAGCTGTCCTTGAAGCTTGCCACGCTTTTATATGAGCGAGCATTGATCGTTATTGGCAGTCTCACAAAAGGAGAGGGTCGCCATGTTTCTTTCTGCCTTGGAACTACGCAATATCATCGAAAGCAGCTTTTTGCCCAAGCGCTGCGAATGCACGTTGTCACCGGATCTGTCGATGACCGTGAAGATCTATGCCGACGGGCAAACCGATCAGCTCGATCTGATGGTCACCGGCATCGATGCCTCCGGACTCAATGGTTGTCGGGAAATAAACGAGTTGATTGCCCAACTGCGTTCCAGGCAGCTTCATGTAGAAGTCGAGCCACACTCGATGCTGGGCAAAGCGCTTTAACTTGCAATTTCGAGTTCCACCGACACGCGCCGGGTCTGGAAGAACGCCAGGCCCAGCGCCAGTTCAAGCCCGACAGCCAGCAACATGCCCGGCCCGACATGGCCGGCGAGCCATTCGGCAAAACCCAGCACGGCCAATCCCCAGCAGCCGACGACGAAGCCGAGGCTCAGCGCATGGCGGGTTGCGCAAGGGGGGGCGTTGCGAACCAGGTAAGAGATCACGCTAAACGCTGCGAACAGCACGGCGGTGCGGCGCGCGACCAATCCGGCCACGAATGAAAACTCGATACCCCAGATCGACAGTAGCCATTGCGGTGCCAACCCCCAGACCAGGCTCAGCAAAAGGCATAAGGCGGCGGTAAACATCGACAACGTGCGAAACGAAAACTGCATGGCCAATCCTTGCGGGCAGTGAGGGAGGCGCTAGAGCATAGCGCCGCCGCCCTCAAAGGAACACCGCCAAGTATCAAATCAGACGTTTCGGTCAGCCTTGGTTCTCGCAGGCGTCGGAAAGTTTACGGTAGGTGATTTCTGCGGGTTTCCCCGTTTCATCGATGTACTTCATGTCGGCCTTCACCACTTTGCAATCCAGGGTGTCCGGCTCGGTTAGTGAAATCACTTTGCTGACATGCAATGGCATGCCGTAGTGGTAGGGCACGGCCTGAGCGGTCGTGGTGTCATTGGCCTGGGCCAGACCGGCAAACGCGGTGCAGGCGAGGGTGGCGGTAACCAGCAAGATGCGAGCGTTCATCAGCGATCTCCAGTGCGTACGGGAAGTCAGTTCGATGTGTGGCCTGTCGAACCTGCCGCACCGGGCGTCAGAACAGTCTGAGGGCGTGCGGTCCAGTGAAGTGTTGGATCGCACGGTTAAACGAGGGTTAACCCGGCTGAACGCCGCCTGTCGCGAAGGCGCGATCCTGTGTATCAGTTAAGACCATCGCGAGCAGGCTCGCTCGCACATTGCCCAAGCGTCGACACAAATGTCATGAACGCCCCGCAACCCTGTGGGAGCGAGCCTGCTCGCGAAGAGGACCTCGAATTCAGCGCAGATCCAACTGCTCCCGATAAGGCAGATCCGGTCCGGTCTTGCTGCACGTCAACGCCGCCGCCTGCACCGCGAACTTCAGCATGCCGTCAATCTGCTCGCGGCCAAGCTGCTTTACACCCTCCACCGAATCCAGTTGCTGCTCGGTCAACCAGGCAATCAACGCCGCTTGAAAGGTATCGCCTGCGCCCACGGTGTCGGCGATTTTTACCGCGCAGGCCGGAGCCGACCACGAGCCGTGAACCCGGCTGAACACGGTCGCGCCTTCGCCGCCCCGGGTCAGGAACGCCAACTGGCAGCGATGCTGCATCCAGCCCTCGATCACTTGTGCCGGATCCTGGCCTGGGTACAAAAGATGCAGGTCCTCGTCGCTGACCTTGATCAGGTCGGCCAATTCCACCAGGGTTGCGATCCGTTTACGCCACCGTTCAATGTCCGGTTCCGGGTTCAGGCGCACGTTCGGGTCGAGGCTGATCAGGCGTTTGCCGCTTTCCCGGTGCACCAATGCCAACAGGGTGTCGGCAATCGGCTGTACCACCAGGGAAAACGAGCCGATATGCAGGCCGCGCACTTCAGGCCCGAGTGTCGGCAGGTGCTCCGGCTGCAACTGTCGATCGGCGCAGCCTTCGCCACGGAAGCTGTATTGCGGCGAGCCATTGGCGCCCACGGCGACCATCGCCAAGGTGGTCGGCGCGGCGAAATCCAGCAGGAAGTCCTGGCGCACACCTTCACCCTGCAGCACCTGCAACAGACGCCGGCCCAGGTAGTCGGTGGACAACCCGGCCAATAGCGCCGAATCCACGCCCAACCGGCGCAATCCCACGGCCACGTTGAACGGCGAGCCACCGGCGATGGCTTTGAAATTGACTTTGGACGCCAAACCGCCGGCGTCGTCTTCACTGAAAAAATCGAACAGCGCTTCGCCACACACCAGGTACATAGTTGTCCACTCTTCAAAGGGTTGCGACATGTTGTCGATAGCGTTCATAAGCCTGCTGACTGGCTCGTACATTGTCGGCGACCGGCAGGGTTTCGCTGGCCGGGTCGAGCTTCACGCAGCGCTCGCACAAGTCCGCCAGGCTGAGTTCGTTCCCTGTCGCCCGGGATTCGCACCAGGCCGCCTGGATCGCCGCACCCAGGGCCGCGGCCTCGCTTTGTTCAGTGCAGATCACGGGGGTATTCATGGTATCTGCGACGATCTGCCGCCACACCGCGCTTTTCGAACCACCACCGATCAGCCGGATGCTGCGGCTTTGTAAGCCATTGTGGCGTAGCAGGTCCAGTCCGTAACGCAAACCGAATGTCGTGCCTTCGACGACCGCGCGGCACAGGTTGGCCCGGGTCAGGTTGATCATGGTCAGGCCCGACAGGCTGCCGCTGGCATGGGGCAGGGCGGGCACCCGCTCGCCGTTGAAGAACGGCAACATGCTCACGCCTTCGGCACCGATGGGCGCTTTGGCAACCAGTGCGTTGAACTGATCGATGTCGAGGTCCAGCAGGTCGCGAACCAGGCCGGTGGCATTGGTCAGGTTCATGGTGCAGATCAATGGCAGCCAGCCGCCACTGGAAGAACAGAACGTGGCGACTGCGGCATCCAGGGCAACGTTCGGCCGGTCGGCATAGGCGTACACCGTGCCTGACGAGCCGAGGCTCATGGTGATTGCGCCGGGCTGGATATTGCCGGTGCCGATGGCCCCCATCATGTTGTCGCCGCCGCCACTGGAGACCTGTGCCCGCGGATTGATGCCCAGGTGCCCGGCAATCCCCGGCAGGATCGTGCCGACCGCCTGGTGCGCATCGATCAGCTCGGGCAGCGCGGCTTGCAGGCGTCCGCTGGGGTCGATGTCGCACAACAACTGCACATCCCACTGCCGGGTACGCACATTGAAATACCCGGTGCCCGAGGCATCACCGTATTCGCTGCAACTACGGCCGGTGAGCCAATGGTTAAGGTAGTCGTGGGGCAGCAGGATATGGGCGATTCGGGAAAACACTTCGGGATGCTGCTCTTTGGTCCAGAGCAGCTTGGATACGGTATAGCCCGGCGCGATGACCACGCCGAGGCGATCCAGCGAAGCCTTTACGCCGCCGAGGTGGGCCAGGAGACGATCATTCTCCGGCGTGGTCTCGGTGTCGCACCAGAGCTTGGCCGGACGCAGCACCTGGCCCTGATCGTCGAGCAGCACCAGGCCATGCTGCTGGCCGGACACGCCAATGCCGAGGATCGACTGACCATCGACCCTGGCCGCGAGCAACGCGCGGCGGGTGGCCGTGGCGAAGGCTTCCAGCCACTGATGGGTGTCTTGTTCGCGGCGGCCATTGGCCGCGCTGATCAGGCTATGACTGGCCGCGCCCTGGCCGAGCACTTCACCACTGACCGAGTCGAGGATGATGGCCTTGGTGCCCTGGGTACCGCAGTCGATGCCGAGGAAGAGTTGTTGGTTTGGCATAGTGGATCCTTGGATCATTTAACATGGATGTCGCCTGTCAGGCCGCCTTCGCGAGCAAGCCCGCTCCCACAGGGGAATGCATTTCAAGGGTGGGAGCGGGCTTGCTCGCGAAGACGGCAGCAGCTCCGCCGCAGGACTTACGCCAACACCCGCTCCAGCGTCCGCGACACCCCCACCTCACGCAAACTGTTGCAGCACCACTCGAACGCCGCGACAAACTCAGCCGAGCAGGGTATCGCTGTACCAAAGATCTCCTCGACCGCGAGTAAGCGCTGGGTAATCAGCACGTCATCGGCCACCAGCGACTGGCAGAACCCGGCACGAGGATCGGGAATGCTGTACGTGTCGCCATGTTCGTCCACGCCCTTCAGGTACAAGGCCCACGCCGCCACCACCAACGCCGCGCGTTTGGTTTCGCGGCCATCGGCGATCAGGCGGTTGATGGTCGGCACGGTGAATTTCGGAAGCTTCGAAGAGCCGTCCGAACACACCCGCTCAAGCTGGTCGGCAATCGCCTGATTGGAGAAACGCGCCACCAGGGTGTTCTTGTACTCGGTCAGGTCGATTCCCGGCACCGGGGCCAGTTGCGGCGTCACGTCCAGATCCATGTAGGCGCGCATGTAGCGTACGAACAACGGATCGTTCATGGTCTCGTGGACGAAACGGTAACCCTTGAGGAATCCCAGGTAGGTCAGCGCCAGATGGCTGCCGTTGAGCAGCTTGATCTTCATGTCTTCGTACGGCGTGACGTCGTCGGTGAACTGCACGCCGACCTTTTCCCAGGCCGGGCGACCGTTGACGAACTTGTCTTCCAGCACCCATTGCACAAAGGGTTCGCAGACCACCGGCCAGGCATCGTCTACCCCATGCTGGTCCGCCAGTTGCAAGCGGTGCGAGGTGCTGGTCATCGGCGTGATGCGGTCGACCATGGCGTTGGGGAAACTGACGTGGGTGTCGATCCAGTCGCGCAGTGGGATGTCGTGCAAGGCGGCGAAGGCCAGCAGGGCCTTGCGGGTGACGGCGCCATTGTGCGGCAGGTTATCGCAGGACATCAGGGTGAAGGCTGCTGTGCCGGCGGCGCGGCGCCTGGCCAGTGCGGCACAGAGCAAGCCGAACACGGTCGTTGGCGTGTCGGGGTGCGCGAGGTCATGCCGGATCTGCGGCAAGTGCGCCATGAACTCACCGGTGCTGTCGTCAATGCAATAACCGCCCTCGGTGATGGTCAGCGAGACGATGCGGATCTCGGGACTGGCCAGTTTGTCGATCAGCGCCCGGGTGTCGTCTTCGGCCAGCAGCATGTCGCGGATGGCCCCGATCACCCGCACTTCGGTGTCGTCGCCATCGCCGAGCTCGAACAGGGTGAACAGGTAGTCCTGATCCTTGAGATCGTCACGGGCGCGACGGTCCTCGGCACGCAGGCCGACGCCACAAATGGCCCAGTCCAGGCCTTCACCGGTGTTCATCAGCGCATCGGTGTAAAACGCCTGGTGGGCGCGATGGAAACCGCCGACGCCGATGTGCGCAATGCCTTGACGGGTATCGCCCAGCGCGTAGGCGGGCAGGGCCACTCCGGGGGCGAGGCGGTTGAGGTTCTGTTTATTGAGTTTCATCACAGTCTCTCTGGGATCAGGCGGCAACGCGCAATGGGCGGGTCAACGCCACACCGTCGGCATCGAATAAATGGCAGTGTTGCGCGTCCAGGTGCAGGCTCAGGGTTTCGCCGTAGCGGCTGGCCAGGTCGCCGCGAACGCGCATGGTCAGGGCTTCGCCGGAGGAAGTCCGGACGTGGCAGAACGTGTCGCTGCCCAGGCGTTCGCTGACATCGGCGGTGACCTGCAAGGTGCAATCGCCGGGTTTGGCCAGTTCCAGGTGTTCCGGGCGAATGCCCAGGGTCACTGCGCTGCCGACGCTCAGATTGGCGCCGCTCAGAGCGAGCCTGATGCGGGGTCCGGCGTCCAGTTGCACCTCGCAGCCCCGGCTGTCGACGCGGGTGACCTTGCCCTTGAGGAAGCCCATTTTCGGCGTGCCGAGGAAACCGGCGACGAACAGGTTGGCGGGCTGGTGATAGAGATCCAGCGGCGAGCCGACTTGCTCGATCTTGCCGCCGTTGAGCACAACAACTTTGTCGGCCATGGTCATGGCTTCGACCTGGTCGTGGGTGACGTAGATCATCGTCGCTTGCAGGTCTTTGTGCAGGCGCAGCAATTCCAGGCGCATCTGCACCCGCAGGGCCGCGTCGAGGTTGGACAGCGGTTCGTCGAACAGGAAGATTTTCGGGTTGCGCACGATGGCCCGGCCAATCGCCACGCGCTGGCGCTGGCCGCCGGACAATTGCTTGGGCTTGCGCTCCAGCATCGGCCCCAGTTCGAGGATGCGCGCCGCTTCGCTGACCTTTTTCTCCACTTCGGCTTTGGCCACGCCGGCAAGGTCAAGGGCGAATGACATGTTCTTGCGTACGCTCATGTGCGGGTACAGGGCGTAGGTCTGGAACACCATCGCCAGGTCGCGCTTGGCCGGGCTCACTTCGGTGATGTCGCGGCCATCGAGTTCGATGGTGCCGCCGCTGACTTCTTCGAGCCCGGCGATCAGGCGCAGCAGCGTGGATTTGCCGCAGCCCGACGGGCCGACGAAGACCACGAATTCCTTGTCGTTCACTTCAAGGTCGATGCCCTTGATGATGGAAAAACCTTCGAAGCCTTTTTGCAGATTCTTGATTTTCAGGTTGGCCATGGTGATGGGCCTCCGGTTGTTATTTTTTTAAGATCAAAAGATCGCAGCCTGCGGCAGCTCCTACACAGAGCCCCCAGGCAACGCGACTGCCCTGTAGGAGCTGCCGAAGGCTGCGATCTTTTGCTTTTGATTCATTTCACGGCGCCGAACGACAGGCCGCGGACCAACTGTTTCTGGCTGATCCAGCCGAAGATCAGGATCGGCGCGCAGGCCAGGGTCGAGACCGCCGACAACTTGGCCCAGAACAGCCCTTCGGGGCTTGAGTAGGAGGCAATCAAGGCGGTCAGTGGCGCGGCTTTCGACGAGGTCAGATTCAGCGACCAGAAGGCCTCGTTCCAGCACAGGATCAGCGACAGCAGCACCGTGGACGCCAGGCCACCCTTGGCGATCGGCAGCAATACCCGGAGCATCTCCTGGACCAGCGTTGCGCCGTCCAGCCGTGCGGCTTCGAGGATGTCCCTGGGGATGTCCTTGAAGTAGGTGTAAATCATCCAGACCACGATCGGCAGGTTGATCAGCGTGTAGATGACGATCAGCGCGATCCGCGTGTCGAGCAGGCCGAAACTCTTGGCCAGCAGGTAGATCGGCATCAGCACGCCCACCGGCGGTAGCATCTTGGTCGAGAGCATCCACAGCAGCGTGCCTTTGGTGCGCCGGGTTTCGTAGAACGCCATCGAGTAGGCCGCCGGCACCGCGATCAGCAGGCACAGGGCCGTGGCGCTGAAGGAAATCACCACCGAGTTCCAGGCGAAGCTGAAATAGTCGCTGCGCTCGTTGATGTGCAGGTAGTTCTCCAGCGTCGGCGTGAAGATGAACTGTGGCGGCGTGGCGAAGGCCTCGATTTCGGTCTTGAAGCTGGTCAGTACCATCCAGAAGATCGGGAAGAAGATCAGGATCGCAATGGCCCAGGCCAACGTACCGAGCAACAGGCTTTGCAAACGACGGGATTGTTGAAGAGTCATGGCAGGCCTCAGGCTTTGTCGGTCAGGTTTTTGCCGATCATCCGCACCAGAATGATCGCCGCGATGTTGGCAATGACCACCGCGATCAAGCCGCCCGCCGAGGCCATGCCGACGTCGAACTGCACCAGCGCCTGGTTGTAGATCAGGTAGGCGAGGTTGGTCGAGGCGTAGCCGGGGCCGCCGTTGGTGGTGGTGAAGATTTCGGCGAACACCGAGAGCAGGAAGATGGTTTCGATCATCACCACCACCGCAATCGGTCTTGCCAGGTGCGGCAGGGTCAGGTGCCAGAAGATCGCGATGGGGCCGGCACCGTCCAGGCGTGCGGCCTCTTTCTGTTCCTGGTCGAGGGACTGCATCGCGGTCATCAGGATCAGGATGGCGAACGGCAGCCATTGCCACGAGACAATGATGATGATCGACAGCAGCGGGTAGTGCGCCAGCCAGTCCACCGGTTGTGCGCCGAACAGTTTCCAGACGTAGGCGAGAATCCCCGACACCGGGTGGAAAATCAGGTTCTTCCAGATCAGCGCGCCGACCGTGGGCATGATGAAAAACGGCGAGATCAGCATGACCCGCACGATGCCGCGACCGAAAAACTCACTGGCCTCCAGCAGTGCACTGATCAGTACACCGAACACCACGCTGATCAACAGCACGCTGCCCACCAGCAACAGGGTGTTGGTGGCGCCGGGCAGGAAGCCTGAATCGGTGAGGAAGTAGGTGAAGTTCTC
The DNA here is from genome assembly GCF_019219225.1 of Pseudomonas sp. PDM32. Classification (NCBI taxonomy): domain Bacteria; kingdom Pseudomonadati; phylum Pseudomonadota; class Gammaproteobacteria; order Pseudomonadales; family Pseudomonadaceae; genus Pseudomonas; species Pseudomonas sp. PDM32. The sequence continues at coordinate 93,340 of NZ_JAHUWE010000003.1, read as the reverse complement.
CAGCCCGACGAACGCGTTCTCGCCGGGGTCGAGCAGGTTGTAGCGAATCGTCGAGAAGTAGAGGGTCATGCCCAGCGGCACGATCATCCACAACAGCAGCAGTGCCACCGAAGGGCTGACCAGAAACCAGCCGGGATTGGCCACGCGGCTTTTGCGCAGGGGTAGGGCAATGTCCATGTGAGCTTTGGCAGTTGATGTATTCATGGTGATCAGAACCAGTCGAGTACGGGCAGATGAAAATCAACTGTGGGAGCGGGCTTGTGTGGCGAGGGGGCTTGCCCCCGTTGGGTCGCGAAGCGGCCCCAAGCTTTGCGACTGCTTCGCAGCCGAACGGGGGCAAGCCCCCTCGCCACACAAGCCCGCTCCCACATGGGTGACGGGGTTACTTGGGATACCCGGCGCGCTTCATCTCGCGCTCGGTGGTTTGCTGGGCCGCCGCCAATGCCTGGTCGACCGTGGTCTGGCCGATCAGCGCCGCCGAGAAGGATTTGCCGACCTGAGTACCAATGCCCTGGAACTCGGGAATGGTCACCAACTGGATGCCGATGTAAGGCACCGGTTTCAGCGTCGGCTTGCCCGGGTCCGCGGCCTTGAGTGATTCCAGCGTAACCCTGGCGAACGGCGCGGCACTCATGTAGGCCTCGCTGTAGGTCGAGGCCCGCGTGCCCGGCGGCACGTTGGCGATGCCGTCTTTTTCCGCGACCAGTGCACTGTATTCCCGGGAGGTGGCCCAGGCGCTGAAGGTTTTCGCCGCGTCCTTGGCCTTGGAACTGGTCGGAATGGCCAGCGCCCAGGAATACAACCAGGCCGAGCCCTTGTCAGTGACCTGATGCGGCGCATAGGTGAAACCGACGTGATCGGCGACCTTGCTCTGGGCCTTGTCGGTGACGAACGAGCCGGCGACGCTGGCATCGACCCAGATCGCGCATTTGCCGCTGTTGAACAGCGCCAGGTTTTCGTTGAAACCGTTGCTCGATGCACCAGGCGGGCCGGATTTTTTCATGGTATCGACGTAGAAGTTCAGCGCATTCTTCCACTCGGGCCCGTTGAATTGCGGCTGCCACTTTTCGTCGAACCAGCGCGCGCCATAGGCGTTGGCGACGGTGGTGATCAGCGCCATGTTCTCGCCCCAGCCGGCCTTGCCCCGCAGGCAGATACCGTACTGTTCCTGGTCTGGTTTGTTGAATTTGGCGGCGAACTCACCGATCTGTTCCCAGGTCGGGCGCTCGGGCATGCTCAGGCCGGCGTCCTTGAACAGGTCGGTGCGGTAATAGGTGATCGAGCTTTCGGCGTAGAACGGCAGGGCGTACAGCGAGCCTTTGACCGACAGGCCTTCGCGCACCGACGGGAACACGTCTTCCAGGGCATAGCTGCCCGGCAAATCCTTCATCGGCTCCAGCCAGCCCTTGGCGCCCCAGAGTGCCGCTTCGTACATGCCGATGGTCAGCACGTCGAATTGCCCGCCCTGGGTGGCGATGTCGGTGGTCAGGCGCTGGCGCAGGACGTTTTCCTCGAGCACCACCCAATTGAGCTTGATGTCCGGGTGCTCGGCCTCGAAGGTTTTCGAGAGCTTTTGCATGCGGATCATGTCGCTGTTGTTGACGGTGGCGATGGTCAGGGTCTGGGCGCCAAGGCTGACGCTGCTGAGGGTCATGCAGGTGAGGGCAAGCAGGGCTTTTACCGAAGGTTGCATCGTGCACTCCTTTTCTGCACCCGGCGGGATACAGAAGGACAGTTATTGTTTTTGTGTCTTCCGAAGGCAGGAAGAATGTGCACGGATTACAACCTTCATTGGAGGGCGAGACAAATCATCCATCGCACTTCAACTGATACTTTTTTGCACTGGTATTTATGACTGTAGACGCAGGGAAGGGCTTTTCAGCAATGGGGTGGAATTGAATCTGTACAGGTTTTATGGATTTAAAAGCAAAAGATCGCAGCCTTCGGCAGCTCCTACAGGAGGGTGTAGGAGCTGCCGAAGGTTGCGATCTTTTGATTTTTACCCGAGGTTTTGCTCGGTAAGACGCTGCACCACCAGCCGCCGGTAATGCGAAGGCGTCATGCCCTTGAGCTGCTGGAAGCGCCGGTTGAAGTTGGAAATGTTGTTGAAACCGGATTCGAAGCACACGTCCGTGACCGGTTTATCGCCATCGGCCAGCAACTCGCAGGACTTGCTGATGCGCAGGCGATTGACGAATTCGATGAAATTGCGCCCGGTGGCCTGCTTGAATACGCGGCTGAAATACGTGGGCTTCATGCCCAGATGTTCGGCGACCTCTTCCAGCGGCAATTCCCGGGCGTAATGGGCGAAGATGTAATCCACCGCGCGGTTGGTGCGATCGACGTTGTTCTCGTCGGCCAGTTGCGGCGTCGTGGCGCCGGAGAGCAATTGGTAGTCGTCGGTGGCCGCGAGCAACTCCAGCAGAATGAAAAAGTGCCCGAGACGGGTCGCACCACTGGTGTCGGCGATGCGCTGCATCAGATCCATCGCCTTGGCGATAGTGTGCTTGCCGCGAAACTCGATGCCGTACTGCGCGCGCTCCAGCAAGGGTGCCAGTGTCTTGAGCTCGGCGAACACTTGATAGCCGCTGTCGAACAACTCGTCGGTGAAGTTGACCAGCATGTCGCGCTTGGGCACCACTTCGTCCTCGGCCACCTGGCTGATCCAGTTGTGGGGCAGGTTGGGGCCCGTCAGGAACAGGGATTGCGGATAGAAGTTGCCGATGTAATCGCCAATGAACACCTTGCCGGAACTGGCGACGATCAGGTGCAGCTCGTATTCCTTGTGGAAATGCCAGCGCACCAGCGGGCAGGGAAAACCGTGCTGGCGGTAGATGATGGACAAACCATTGTGGTCGTCCATCAACTCATAGGAGGGATCGGTGACTCTGGCGGTGCGGGTCATGTCCAGGGTGGTCTTGTTGTTTTTCAGGCGCCAATCATGCACCCCCGCCCAGGACAGTTCCAGTTCCCCGGCCTTACTTCTTGTTCTGTCCCCTGGAAAGGTTGATTTCCCGGCAATAGCTGACCAGTTGTGTCGCTCCAATAAAGTCGGCACTGATGATGCTGCACTTCTGTGTCCATCCAGTGTCCGGAGCAAACCACTCGTTCAATTCCCGGGTGATTCGTTTTACACCGGCCAGTTCTCCATAACTGGTAGCGGATAACGACCAGAGCGCGCTTTCGTCGGGCGGATTATTCAGTGTTCTTTCAATGTACTGCCTTAACTCTTCGGGAGAAGTAAAGTCGTTGCCACTCCACTCAACCGGGATTTTTGGCCAATAGAGGGGAGAGTTGAAGTCCGGATGCCAATCGGCGGCAAGTACGATTCTTTGCAGGGGATTTATTTTCTTTAGTGCGCCCAGTGTCAAATAACGGTTTTCTCGCGGAATCAATCGCCTGCCCAGTTCACTCATGATGGCCTCATCAAAGCCTGTGTAGTCGAAACTCTTTTCATCAAGGCCTTTGAGTTCGCGCATATCCAGCACGACGAACTCATCCGGGTTTTCATTGAGGAAAAAGTCCAGGCTCTTGAACAACTCACTCAACGATCGCCCCCTGAGCAGCTTGAAGCCGTGAAACGTATGGAACTTCCTGACTCCCAGCCAGTGCTCGTCTGAATGGAATCGCAAGTCCAGTACCCGGACACCCTCGTTGAGCTGCTGGATAAAGGGTCCATCCTGGCAGACGAACCAGTGACTGACGGGTTGAACGTGGATCGGGTAAGAGAAGTCATAATCCACTCCCGCATTATGGGCGCCGGGCCAGACCAGTTCCGGGAGGGTTAACTTGTCAATGGAAGAAGTCGCCGACATCCAGTTTTTGTAGGGGTAAGTATTTGTCATCGTGCAGTCCGTTGCTAATTAAGAATAAAAAACGCCCGACTATCAGGTTTGATGTCGGGCGATTTATTCTTGGTCGCAAGTCAGGCACTGCACAAGTTGTCAGTGTTTCGGGATATTGTTATTGCTGGCTGTTTTTCGCCTCTATCCATTGCGCCATGTATTGAGTGCTCTTGTGCTGATGATGACGCAGCATGCTGCCGGTAAAGTTGTCTCGCCTGATGTTGGCCAGATCCCGTTGACAATCGACCAGCCGCTGGATCAAGGCCGGGCCATGAACGGATTTGCGGTAGCGACTGGCAAGCAGGGTTTGCCCGTGCGCCTGGGCTTCGAGCCAGCGCGTCTTGTCGTTGTGCAGTTGCACGGCCTGATCGGCGAACTCCCGTGCCGAACGGGTCACTGCACCGGGCCACGCGTGTTCGCCATGCATCGCTTCCGCACCGACGGGCGTTGTCACATTCGGTGTGCCACAGAGCATCGCATCGACAATCTTGCCTTTGATTCCCGCGCCAAAACGCAGAGGCGCCATACAGACCCGTGTCGACGACATGACCTGCAGGGCGTCCTGCGCCCAGTTCATCACATGAAAACCCTGGGCCGGGTTATGCAGGGCGGTCGCCTTGGGTGGTGTATAGGCACCATAGATATGCAATTGGGCACCGGGCAACTGCTCACGAATCAGCGGCCAGATAGCGGTTTTCAACCAGAGCACCGCATCCCAGTTGGGCGCATGGCGAAAATTGCCGATATGAAGAAAGTGTGCCCGGTCTTCGTACGCTACCGGCGCACGGGTCGGCAGGTCGACCATCAATGGGCACCAGTGCAGCAAGTTGCGCGGAATTCTGAACTGCTCGACCAGCAATTCGATTTCCACTTCGGAAACCATCAGCGTCAAATCACAACGATAAAACGACGCGATCTCACGCTTGGCCAGATCGGTATTGGCCATGTGTTCAAACTCTTCACGCGACGCCGGGGCGAACAGGCCGCTGAAGTCATTGTTGTCCTGACTGGCCTTCAAGCGCTCCTTGAGGCGTTGATGCCGACCCTGCCTGAGGCTTTGCAAGTCGCAACTTTCCAGTACGCGTAAAGCGCCGGGACAATACTTCTCGACCCGCCACCCGAACTGTTCCTCCATCATGAATTGATCGAACAACACGATGTCCGGCGCCAGTTCACTGATGAAGGTGTCGAAACTGCTGTTGTTCAGCTCGATGGGCACTTCACGAATACCCAGCGCCGTCAGGTCTGCGCGCTGTTCGCCGAAACCTGCCGGGCTGCTGAAGGTGATATCCCAGCCTTGCTGCAGGAAAACCTCGAGAATCTGCATGACATGCCCGCTGGCCGCAGAAGAGCGGGGCTCGGGCCAGACGTAACCAATGACCAGGACTTTGGTTGCGCGGGGCTCAATCATGTACGGAATTTCCTTGAAGCGAAGACAGGGCAGGGACGAAAAAGGCGCGCATTAAACCACAGTGGATCGCCAGGTCACTCGAGAATGCTTTTGACCTTGTCGCGCAACTGATCAATGGAGAAGGGTTTGCCGATCACGTGCATGTCGGCGGGCACCTCGATGCTTTCGGCATAACCGCTGGCAAACAGGATGGGCAGGTCGGGGCGTATCGTGCGGGCGAGGGTGGCCAGCTCGCGACCATCCATGATCGGCAGACCGACATCCGTCATCATCAGGTCAATGTGTTGGTTCGAGTCCCTGAGCATCTCCAGCGCCTGTTCGCTGCCATCGGCTTCCAGCACCTCGAACTCCAGTTCCTCCAGTACGTCGACAATCAGCATGCGCACGATGGCATCGTCTTCGACGACGAGGATGGTGTAGGCGTTGGCGGATGACATAGTGGACTTCCTGAAAAGATTGGCATTGCCGGACGCTGGAAATCACCGGCCTCTTGCATCAGTAAGTGGCAGATCCAGACAAGTTCCCGAGGTGGCGCAAAAAAGAATGCGGCAGGTCAGCAAGGATAACCTGCCGTTTTGCGCGGGCGCAGCGGAATGTAGGAGTTTGCGCGAAAACATGTCAGAAAAATGGATCCATGTGCCAGTTTTGGGGCAAACTCCTTGCATTCTGACAGTTCGACAAGGCCTGCCCCATGACCTCCGCGTCCTCGGTTGATGAGCAACGATTTCGTAAACTCCTGAGCCGCAATATCAGCCTGCCGTTGGGGCTGGGCCTTATCAGCGCGGTGTTCTTCGTTTCGCTGATCAGCTATCTGCTGTCGACGATCCAGTGGGTGGAACACACCGACCGGGTGATCAATAACGCCAATGAAGCGGTCAAGCTGACCGTGGACCTGGAAACCGGCATGCGCGGTTTTCTGCTCAGTGGCGACGAGCATTTCCTCGATCCCTACGAAACCGCCAAGCCGCGGGTTGCCGTGGCCCTCAACACCTTGCTCGAGCTGACGGCCGACAACCCGGTGCAGACTGACCGCTTGCTGCGGTTGCAGGCATTGCAACAGGAGTGGGCCAGCTATGCGCAATCGATGATCGATTTGCAGCGCAGCAGCGGTGATTATCGCTCGGTGGTGAAGGCCGGGCGCGGCAAACGCCTGACCGATGAAATTCGCAAGCAGTTCGAGGAGGTGATCGATACCGAACAACAGTTGCGCGCCACGCGCAATGATGAGGTGCGCCGCACCACGGTCTGGAGCATCAGCCTCTATCTGTTGTTCATTGCCGGTGTCAGTGGTTTGCTGGCGTACGTCGGGCGGCGTGATTTGCTCAGCCTGTCGCAAAGCTACAGCGTCAATCTCGCAGCCCAACAAGCCAGTGCCCAGCGCCTGGAGCAACAGGCCTGGCTGCGCAACGGTCAGACCGAGCTCGCCGAGCAGGTGCTGGGACAGTTGAGCCTGAACCTGCTGGGGCGCAACATCCTGCAGTTTTGCGCGCAGTACCTCGGTAGCGCCGTGGCGGCGATCTATGTTCGGGAAGACCACGGCGGTCTCAGACGCATCGCCAGCTACGGTTTTTCCCGCGAACAGGAAGAGCGGGATCAGCAGATTTACAGCGATGAAGGCATTGTCGGCCAGGTGGCGCAGCAGGCGCGGCTGATTCGCCTGGACGAGGTGCCGGGGGATTATTTCAAGGTCAGCTCCGGCCTCGGAGACGGATTGCCGCGCAGTGTGCTGGTGGTGCCGACCAGCGACGACGACCGGGTCAATGGTGTGATCGAGTTGGGTTTCCTGCGTCCGCTGGATGACCGCGATGTCGCGTTGCTCGAGTTGATTGCCAGCAACATCGGCACGTCCATCGAGGCCGCACGCTATCGTCAGCGCTTGCAGGAAGTACTGGCCGAAACCCAGCAGCTCAATGAAGAGTTGCAGGTGCAGCAGGAAGAACTCAAGACCGCCAACGAAGAGCTCGAAGAACAGTCGCGGGTGCTCAAGGAGTCCCAGGCGCACCTGGAAACCCAGCAGGTGGAGCTGGAGCAGACCAACGAACAACTCGCCGAGCAGGCAGAAGTGCTGGCCGAGCAACGCGACGCCATGGACCTGAAGAACACCGAACTCAATCAGGCGCAGAACCAGCTCGAAGAGCGCGCGCTGGAATTGCAGCGTTCGAGCAAGTACAAGTCCGAATTCCTCGCCAACATGTCCCACGAGCTGCGCACTCCGCTCAACAGCTCGTTGATCCTGGCCAAGCTGCTGGCGGAAAACCCGGAAGAAAACCTCACGGCCGAGCAAGTGAAGTTCGCCGAGTCGATCTACTCCGCCGGCAATGACTTGCTCAACCTGATCAACGACATTCTGGACATTTCCAAAGTCGAGGCCGGCAAGCTGGAAATCCGTCCGGAGAACACCAGCGTGGCGCGCCTGGTCGATGGCCTGCGCGGCCTGTTCCAGCCATTGGCCACGGACAAGCAGCTGGATTTCCAGGTGGAGTTGCTGGACGGCGCGCCGCAGATGCTGTTCACCGACCGCCAGCGCCTGGAGCAGGTGCTCAAGAACCTGTTGTCCAACGCCGTGAAGTTCACTGAAAGCGGCAGCGTCAGCCTGTCCGTCGCTGCGGCGCCGAATGACGGCATCGCGTTCAGCATCCGCGATTCCGGGATCGGCATCGAGGCGGATCAGCACGACAGCATTTTCGAAGCCTTCCGTCAGGCCGATGGCACCACCAATCGGCGTTACGGCGGCACCGGGCTGGGCTTGTCAATCTCCCGTGATCTGGCCGCGTTGCTCGGCGGCTCCATCAGCGTGACCAGCAAACCGGGGCAGGGCAGTGTGTTCACCCTGGTCATGCCGCAGCAGTACGTGGAACCGGGCGAGGTGCCTGTCGAACCGATGCGAGCCGTTGCGGTGGCGGCTGCACCGACTGCAGTGCCGCCCACGTTGTCACCGCCATTGGTGGCCGAAGTCGACATTGCGCGTTTCGACGACGACCGCCACAAGGGGCCTTTCACCAGCCGCTGCATTCTGGTTGTGGAGGACGAGTCGAATTTTGCGCACATCCTCTACGACCTTGCCCATGAACTGGGTTATCAGTGCCTGGTGGCCCACGGCGCCGACGAAGGCTACGACCTGGCCAAGGCGTTCATCCCCGATGCGATCCTGCTGGACATGCGCCTTCCCGATCATTCCGGCCTGACCGTGCTGCAACGCCTGAAGGAACACGCCGAAACCCGACACATCCCGGTGCATGTGATTTCAGTCGAAGATCGGGTCGAAGCGGCGATGCACATGGGCGCCATTGGCTATGCGGTCAAGCCCACTACCCGCGAGGAGCTCAAGGACGTGTTTGCGCGCCTGGAAGCCAAGCTGACCCAGAAGGTCAAGCGTGTGCTGCTGGTCGAGGACGACGACTTGCAGCGCGACAGCATTGCCCGCCTGATCGGCGACGATGACATAGAGATCACCGCCGTTGGCCTGGCGCAGGAGGCACTGGACCTGCTGCGCACGTCGGTCTTCGATTGCATGATCATCGACCTCAAGTTGCCTGACATGCTCGGCAACGACTTGCTCAAGCGCATGTCCACCGAAGACATCTGCTCCTTTCCGCCCGTCATCGTCTATACCGGGCGCAACCTGACCCGCGATGAAGAGGCTGAACTGCGCAAGTATTCGCGTTCGATCATCATCAAGGGCGCGCGCTCACCGGAGCGGTTGCTGGACGAGGTGACACTTTTTCTGCACAAAGTCGAATCGCGGTTGTCCCATGACCGGCAGAAGATGCTCAAGGTCGCCCGCAGTCGCGACCGGGTCTTCGAAGGCCGCAAGGTGCTGCTGGTGGATGATGATGTACGCAATATTTTCGCCCTCACCAGCGCGCTGGAGCAAAAGGGCGCAGTCGTGGTTATTGGTCGCAACGGCCGGGAAGCGATTGAACGACTCAATGAAGTGGAGGACATCGATCTGGTGTTGATGGACGTGATGATGCCGGAAATGGATGGCTTTGAAGCCACTGTTGAAATCCGCAAGGTCCCGCGTTGGCGCAAATTGCCGATCATCGCGGTGACGGCCAAGGCCATGAAGGACGATCAGGAGCGCTGCCTGCAAGCCGGCGCCAACGATTACCTGGCCAAACCCATCGACCTGGGCCGCCTGTTTTCGCTGATTCGCGTGTGGTTGCCGAAGATGGAACGCATCTAGTGGAGCGCCATTTTTCAGGGGAGCGCAGCAGCGAAATCGAATTGCGCCTGTTGATCGAGGCGATTTACCTCAAGTACAGCTACGATTTTCGCGATTACTCCGGCGCGTCGATCAAGCGTCGGGTCAATCATGCGTTGAGTCAGTTCGAGTGCCAGACCATCTCGGCGCTGCAGGAAAAGGTCCTGCACGATCCGGCCGCTTTCATGCAATTGCTGCAATTGCTGACCATCCCGGTCAGCGAGATGTTTCGTGACCCCTCGCACTTCCTGGCCATCCGCAAGGAAGTGGTACCGCTGCTGCGAACCTACCCCTCGATCAAGATCTGGATCGCCGGATGCAGCACCGGGGAAGAGGTGTATTCGATGGCCATCCTGCTGCGCGAAGAGGGCTTGCTCGACCGTACGATCATCTACGCGACCGACATCAATCCGCGCTCTCTGGAAAAAGCCAAGCAAGGGATATTCTCGATGGAGAACGTCCGCGCCTACACTGCTAATTACCAGCAGGCAGGTGGCCAGTGTTCGTTTGCCGACTACTATACGGCGGCCTATGGGTACGCGATTTTCGACAAGACGCTGCGCGAGAACGTGACCTTCGCCGATCACAGCCTGGCGACGGACAGTGTGTTCTCCGAAACTCAATTAATTTCATGTCGTAACGTATTGATTTATTTTAACAAAAAACTCCAGGATCGAGCTTTCGGACTGTTTCATGAGTCCCTCTGCCATCGCGGATTCCTGGTGTTGGGCAGCAAGGAAACCCCGGATTTCTCGGCTTTTGGCGATGAATTCGAGCCGCTGGTCAAACAAGAACGGATCTATCGAAAAACATGAACAGTGCAACGAACCTGCCAGCTATCGAAGCGATCGTGATCGGTGCCTCCGCCGGTGGCGTGGAGGCGCTGTTGAACATCCTCGGCCCGCTGCGCGAAGGTTTTGCGTTGCCGATCATTGTCGTGCTGCACCTGCCGGACGAACGCCGCAGCCAGCTGGCGGATGTGTTTGCCCGCCGAGTTGCGATGCCGGTGCTGGAGGCGTGCGACAAGACTGCGGTCGAGGCCGGCACGCTGTATTTCGCCGCGCCCGGTTATCACCTGTCGGTGGAGCGGGACCGCAGCTTTTCCCTGAGCCTGGAGCCTCGAGTGCATCATTCGCGACCCGCCATCGATTACCTGTTCGAATCGGCTGCCGATGCCTACGGCACCGGGCTTGCTGCAGTCTTGCTCACAGGCGCCAACCGCGATGGCGCGCGCGGGCTGGCCCAGGTCAAACAAAACGGTGGCATGACCATCGTGCAAGACCCGCAAGAGGCTCAGGTCGCCACCATGCCCCAGGCTGCGCTGGATATGCACCGGCCAGACCACATACTTTCTGTACGCGGCATCGGCCGTCTGCTTGTCGAGCTGGAACGAATCGCATGCTGAGTAATATCCAGGCCAAACTGCTGATCGTGGACGATCTGCCGGAAAATCTGCTGGCGCTCGAAGCGCTGATCAAGCGTGAGGACCGGATTGTGTACAAGGCGCTGTCCGCCGACGAAGCCCTGTCACTGCTATTGCAGCACGAATTCGCCATGGCCATCCTCGATGTGCAGATGCCGGGCATGAATGGCTTCGAGCTGGCCGAGTTGATGCGCGGCACCGAAAAAACCAAGAACATTCCGATCGTTTTCGTCAGCGCCGCCGGGCGTGAAATGGAGTACGCGTTCAAGGGCTATGAAAGCGGTGCCGTGGACTTCCTGCACAAACCGCTGGACATCCACGCGGTCAAGAGCAAGGTCAATGTGTTCGTCGACCTGTACCGTCAGAGCAAGGCGATGAAGGAACAAGTGCTGGCCCTTGAGCAAAGTCGCCGCGAACAGGAAGCCCTGCTCGAGCAACTGCAGAACACCCAGCTGGAACTGCAGCAGGCGGTGCGCATGCGCGACGACTTCATGTCCATCGTCGCCCACGAAGTGCGCACGCCGCTCAACGGCCTGATCCTTGAAACCCAGCTGCGCAAGATGCACCTGGCCCGGGACAACGCCGCCGCCTTCACCCTGGACAAGATGCACGCCATGGTCGACCGCGACGAGCGACAGATCAAAAGCCTCATTCGCCTGATCGAGGATATGCTCGATGTCTCGCGCATTCGCACCGGCAAGCTGTCGATCCGACCGACTCGGTTCGATCTTTCGACGCTGGTTCGCGATTTGCTGCACAACTTTTCCCGGCAGATCGACGCCGCCGAGACGTCGGTGACCCTTGATGCCGAGCAACCGGTGATCGGAAACTGGGATGAGTTTCGTATTGAGCAGGTCATATCCAACCTGTTGACCAATGCCTTGCGCTACGGGGCCAAGAGCCCGGTCACGGTGAAGGTATACAGTGAAGGAGGCCAGGCGCTGGTAGACGTGCGCGACCAGGGGATCGGGATCGACGAAGAAAACCAGAAGCGCATATTCCAGCAGTTCGAGCGCGTATCGGCCAGGCAGGCCGTCGCCGGATTGGGCCTGGGATTGTTTATTTCAGAACAGATCGTCACCGCCCATGGCGGTACAATTACCGTCCAGAGCCGGATTGGCGAAGGCGCCTTGTTTCGCGTTTGTCTGCCGCTGTAGGAAAACAGCCAGATAAACGCAACCTCTGATCGACCCCATGGTCGTATCAGCAGCAATTGAACGAACAAAGGCTTCCCATGAGCGAAGATGCACAAGACGTAGTACTCGTTGTCGAGGACGATCCGTCGATTCTGATGGTGCTGTCCGCTTATCTGTCGGGTGAGGGTTATCGCGTACTTCAGGCCGAAAACGGCGAACAGGCGTTTGAAATCCTGGCGAGCAAACCCCACCTGGACATGATGATCACCGACTTCCGCCTGCCCGGTGGAATCTCCGGTGTGCAGATCGCCGAACCCGCCGTGAAGCTGCGACCGGAACTCAAGGTGATCTTCATCAGCGGCTACGCCCAGGAAATCCGTGAGACCGACAGTCCGATCACGCGCAAGGCGCCGATCCTGGACAAGCCATTCGATCTGGATAAATTGCAGGAACTGATGCAGGACATGCTTTCGTAAGCATTCAGGCGCTGATCATCTCCCGCACCTTCGCCGTCAACAGATCGAAGGTGAACGGCTTGGTGATCATCTGCATGCCCGGATCGAGGAACCCGCCGCGCACGGCGGCGTGCTCGGCGTAGCCGGTGATGAACAGCACCCTGAGATCGGGCCGCAACTGCCGGCCGATTTCCGCCAGTTGCCGGCCGTTCATGCCGGGCAGGCCGACATCGCTGATCAGCAGGTCGATGCGCTGCGCCGAATCGAGTATCGGCACCGCGCTATCGCCATCACAGGCTTCGACGAAGGCATAACCCAGGTCGCTCAACACCGTGCTGACCAGCACCCGCACCGCCGGATCGTCCTCGACGATCAATACCGTCTCGCCGTTGTTGGCGAAGGGCGAGTGTTCGACATTGACCGGATGCTCCTGAGGCAGGTCACCCCCGAAGCGTGGCAGAAACAGACTCACCGTGGTGCCTTCGCCCACTACGCTGTGGATGACGACATGACCGCCTGACTGCTTGCTGAAGCCATAGATCATGGACAAGCCCAGCCCGGTGCCCTGGCCGATGGGCTTGGTGGTGAAGAACGGGTCAAAGGCGCGGTTGACGATGCTTTGCGCCATGCCGCAACCGGTGTCGGTGACGCTGAGCACGACGTAATCACCGGCATCGAGATTGCTCTGGGACTGGGCAAAGTCCTCGTCGAGGTGCCGGTTCGAGGTAGAGACCACCAGCCTGCCGCCATTGGGCATGGCATCGCGGGCGTTGATCACCAGGTTGAGCAGGGCGCTTTCCAGTTGATTGGGGTCGGCTTCGGCTACCCAGAGTTGCTCATCGAGTTGCATGTCCAGGCGAATGCTTTCGTTGATGCTGCGTTGCAGCAGTTCATCCATGGAGATCACCAGGGCGTTCATCTCCACGGGTTTGGAATCCAGCGACTGGCGGCGGGAAAACGCCAGCAGGCGGTGAGTCAGGGCCGCCGCGCGGTTGGCCGAGGTCACCCCCAGGTCGATCAGGCTGTCCAGATCTTCGGTACGGCCCCGGGCCAGGCGTCGACGCAACAATTCCAGGCTGCCGATGATGCCGGTCAGCATGTTGTTGAAGTCATGGGCGATGCCGCCGGTGAGCTGGCCGACGGCTTCCATTTTCTGCGACTGGCGCAGCGCCTCTTCGTTGTGACGCAGTTGCGCGGTGCGCTCTTCCACCTGCTGCTCAAGGGTTTCGAGGGTGTTTTGCAGGCGCAATTCACTTTGGCTCAGGTCGACCAGCCGATCCCTGGCCTCGTACTGTCGTCGCCGTCCGCGCAAGGCGGTGGTGACCAGACTGATCAGCGTGATCGGGTGAAAGGGCCGTTCGAGGAAGGTGACATTGCCCAATTGCGGGCCGAAACGGGATGCCGGATTCTGTTGCGGGCCGCCATGGTGCGTCATCAACACGATCGGCAGGTCCGACCACGCGGGCTGTTGTTCAATCAGCCGGATCAATGGTTCAAGATCACTGCCCAGCAGCGCTTCACTGGAAATCAGCAGCAGGCCGGCACCGAGCTCCAACTCGGCGCACAGCCCGGGCAGGTCCTGGCTGATCACCCCGTGAAACCCGGCTTCGTTGAGCATCATCAAGGCAATCTGGCTGTCACGCCCTCGCGGCGCAAGGATGAGGGTGCGCTCGGGTGTCGCCAGCACCGCAGTCACCGGATATCTTCCGCAAGCAAGGGGTTGCTGGCCCCGAGATAGGTGGGCACCCCGCGCAGTACGCCCTGGAAGGCTTCCAGCGGTTCACCGATGGTCATGCCCTGGGCGCTGATACGGTATTCACGGATGGTCGATTCATGGCTGCCGGTGCGTTTCTTGATGATCGAAATGGCCCGGCGTACCTTGCCCAGGGCTTCGAAGTAACGCAGCAGGATCACCGTATCGGCCAGGTAGGTGATGTCGACCGGGGCCTGCATGTCGCCGACCAGGCCATGCTGGGCAACCGTCATGAAGGTCGCGGCGCCTTTTCGATTGAGGTACAGCAACAACTCGTGCATGTGCAGCACCAGGGCGTTCTCTTCCGGCATTGCCGCCTGATAGCCATTGATGCTGTCGATCACCACGGTCTTGATATTGCCTTCGTCGACACAGCGCCGGACCCGGTGGGAGAACTCGCCGGGAGACAGTTCGGCGGCGTCCACCTGTTCGACCAGCAAATTGCCGCTGTCTTGCAGGGCCTGCAAATCGATGCCGATGTTCTTCATGCGCTCGTACAGCAACCCCAGCTCTTCATCGAAGATGAACAACGCGGCTTTTTCACCCCGGGCCACCGCCGCGGCGGCGAACACCATGGAGATCAGTGATTTGCCGGTCCCGGCCGGACCGAGAATCAAGGTGCTGGAACCGGTTTCGATACCGCCGCCCAGCAGCGCATCCATTTCCCGGATGCCACTGGTCAATTGCTGGCGCAGGTACTGACCGCGATGTTCGGCGGCCACCAGACGCGGAAATACATGCACGCCGTCGCTGGCGATGGTGAAGTCATGAAAGCCGCCCCGGTATTTCTGGCCGCGGTACTTCACCACGCGCACGCGCCGGCGCTCGGCACCGTAATTGGGTGTCAACTCTTCCAGGCGAATCACGCCGTGGGCGACGCTGTGCACGGTCTTGTCCAGTGACTCGGTGGTCAGGTCGTCGAGCAGCAAGACCGTAGCGTCGTAACGCACGAAATAATGTTTGATGGCCAGAATCTGCCGACGATAGCGCAGCGAGCTCTGTGCCAGCAGGCGAATTTCGGAAAGGCTGTCCAGGACGACGCGGGTCGGTTTGACCCGTTCGACCACTTCGAAAATCTGCCGGGTGGCCTCGCCTAGTTCAAGGTCGGAGGAATACAGCAGCGTCTGCTGCTGTTCGGCATTGAGCAGGTTTTCCGGAGGCGTCAGCTCGAAGATGTGGACGTTGTCGTCCATCTCCCAACCATGGGACAAGGCGCCCTGGCGCAGTTCGCGCTCGGTCTCGGACAGCGTGATGTACAACGAGCGCTCGCCGGCTTGAGCGCCGGCCAACAGGAAATGCAGCGCCACCGTGGTCTTGCCGGTTCCCGGCTCGCCTTCCAGTAAAAACACGTGACCGCGGGACAGTCCTCCATCGAGGATATCGTCAAGGCCTTCGATACCGGTGGCCGCCTTGGTACGGTTCAATTCGTTGGTTAGAGACAAATAAGAGTCCTCTCGTGGCCAGGAGCAATGAGGCAGCCTCTTGGAAGTGCCGCAACGGGCTGCCTTTTCACTTGACCCCTGGCCCGGACGAGCGTTCAACCTTTTTTAACGCAAAAAGATCGCAGCCTGCGGCGTAGATGTAGGAGCTGCCGAAGGCTGCGATCTTTTGGTTTTAGAGCCCCTGTTGCAACGACGGATCATCAGGGTTCATCTGCTCGAGCTGGGCTGTCAGGATCTGCACGTTTTGCAGCTGCCCGCTTTCCTTCCAGTAGTTGATCAGCAGCACCCGTGCCTTGCGATCGTTCGGATGGCGCTGGACGATTTCCTGCAACTGAATCTGCGCCGCTTCGAGTTCCTGCTCACCGCGCAGTGTGGTGGCCAGGTCGTAGCGGTAATCCCGGTTATCGGGTTCAAGCTCGACGGCCTTGGACAGGCCGAGCAGGGCGAATTCGCTTTGGTCGTGATGCAGTAGCCAGAGCCCCAGGGCATGTTGCAGATAGGCCGAGTTGGGCTGTGCCTGCAGTTGCCTGGCCAATAGCTGCCGGGCGGCGTCGTTCTGCCCTTGCTTGTCCAGCACTTCGATTTGCAGCACCAGCGCCGGCAGGTTGTCCGGCGCCAGGCGCAGGGTGTTGTCCAACGCCTGTTGCGCTTCCTTGAGTTCGGCGTTGTGCAGGTGCAGCCGGGCCAGTTGATATTGGTTTTCGGCGCTTTGCGGTTCGCTCTTGAGCACCAGCTCCCAGGCATCGATGGCTTGCTCCAGCGGTCCGAAATACAAGCCGAGTTCATCCGGGGACAACCCCAGCAGCGCGTTGATTGCCGCCAGCCGCACGTTCTGTTCGCTGTCGTCGAGCAATGGCCCCAGCAAAAGACTGCGCTGGCCGTTCGGTACCAGGGCGCTGATGCTTCTGATCGCCGCGATACGCACTTCGGGCGATTCGTTCTGCAAGTCGGCATCCGCCAGTTTAAGGGCCACCGAGCTTGGATAATTGGGCAGCTCGGCATGCAACCAGACACGGCGCTTGGGGGACAGGTCCGGACGCTTCAACTGCTGATAGAGCACCCGCGCGGCACCGGGTTGACCGCCCCGGGCCGCTGCCAGCGCTTCGCTGTAACCGTGTTGGACGGCTTCGGGAACCACTGGCGTGGTATCGCGCAGGGAAAACCATGCAAGGCCGATGACGAGCAGGGCGAAGAGGCTGATAAACAGATAGCGGCGGGACTGGGGCATGCAGGAATCCGGAAGCTGGCGAACTTTTGCAAAGGCGCCAGCTTCGGTCAGGCCAGGCCTTGAGTCAAACCTTGAAGACGTTCACTGACGATTCAAACTGTGGAAAAGCCCTTCCGCCAGCGATCAATGGGCCTGCAAACGGCGTCGCCAGCAAAACCTCTCAAGGCACCGCCACAGTGACTACGCTTGCTGGAAGTGTGTCGACGGGTGTTCCCATGCAAGCGTTGTTGCAGTACTTCAAGGCCATGCTCAACCCCGGCCCCGGGGTATTGCTGTTTGCCTTGCGAACCATCGCGGCGGGGTTATTGACCCTGTACCTGGCGTTTTTGTTCGATCTGGACCAGCCCAAGTGGTCGATCATGGCCGTGGTCATCATCAGCCAGCCACTGGGAGGCATGGTGCTGGCCCGCAGTTTTGGCCAGGTGATCGGCACCACGCTGGGCGCTGCGGTGGCGGTGTTGATCATGGCGATCTTTCCCCAGGCTCCGCTGCCGTTCATCACCACCCTGGCATTGTGGTTGGCGTTGTGCACCGCCGGTGGCACCTTGTTGCGCTATACCAGTTCCCAGGCGTTTGTCCTCAGCGGCTACACCGCCGTGGTGGTGGCCTTGCTGGCGGTGCCGGATCAGGACGGCATGTTTCTGCTGGCGGTGACCCGCGTCACCGAGACCTTGCTGGCAGTGGCCTGCGTGTGTCTGGTCAGCCTGCTGACCGCCAGACCGGAAACCGTGGCCCGTGACTACTTCGCCAGGATCGACCAGATCACCCGGTTGCTGGCCACCCATGCCAGCGCCGTCATCCGCACCGAAGAGAGCGAAGCGGATTTCCAGCAGCGGCAAATGCAGCTGCTGGGCCAGATCAGTGGTCTGGAGGGCGTGCGCCGGCACATGTACTTCGATGCGCCGCGGTTGCGCAGTGCCAACGGCCTGGTGCAACTACTGGGCAACCAATTGGTGTTGTTGACCGCGCGGCTGACAGCCCTGCGCCACCAGCGGCTGCTGTTGACCGAGCGTTGGGAGGGCGAGTTGCCCGAGGAAATTCAACGTTTGCGGGCCGAAGAACTGGCGTTTCTCGATGAGCTGGCGCGGGAGGGGCGTTCGCTGTCCAGTGACAAGCGCCATCACTTCACGTCGTTGCAACAACGCTTTGATGAGCTGGCCTACAGGGCCGAACAATTGACCGAGCCGTTGCCGGCCACCTTGCGCTCGCTGGCCTGGTCACTGCGCTGGGAGCAGGCTCGCCTGCTGCAGCAGCTGGAGCAGATTCTGGAATTGAGTGACGCCATCCAGAGCGGGCGACCGGCCAGCAGCGTGTTTCGCGGGCGGGAAAATCCGCTGCATCTGGACTTCACCCTGGCGACCATGAACGCCATCCGGGCTTTTTCCGCGCTGTTGATTTGCGGCCTGATCTGGATCGAAACCGGCTGGGACGGTGCGCGAGGCGGGATGGTGCTGGTGGGTATCCTTTGCTCGCTGATGTCGACCTTTCCAAGGCCGCTGCTGGCCGTGCAAAGCTACGCGAGGGGCTTCGGGCTGGCACTGGTGGCTTCGGCGCTCCTGCAGTTCATGTTCGTGCCGATGATCAGCAATTTCGAGATGCTTGCCTTGCTGTTGGCGCCCTTGCTCTATGCAGTTGCGGTAGGGCTGGCCAGTCCGGCCACGACAGGCACCGGCATTGGTCTGGGGCTCACGACTTTTCTGCTGCTCGGTCCGTTGAACGTAGGGATCGGTCAAAACACCGCCATCCAGTGGTTCGAATTTGCCGGGGCCTATACCTGCGCGACCGTGCTGGCGTTGAGCGTCTATGCGCTGATCTTTCCGTTCAGGCCGGATTTGCGCATGAGACGGCTCTATAAAGAGAACGGCGAGCAGGTGTACGCCTTGCTGAAAACCGCGCCGACCGATGAACAGCAGTTTGCTTTCGAGAGCCGCATGGTTGATCGCCTGACCATGATGCTGGGGCTGCTGCCGGCAACGCAGGAGCCACAATCCCATGAGCGCTTTCAAGTCAGCCTGGCCTGCATGGCGTTGGGGATTGCCATGAATCAGCTCAGGCAGCAGGGGCAGAACAACGCATTGTTGAGTGCGGATCTGCAAAGTCGCCTGTTTTCCACCGTCCGGGAAACGGGCAGGCTGGTCGCCGGACGTCCCGGGGTCGAAGTGGCACGGGTGCTCGATAGCCTGCACGCCCTGGGCGACGAACTGGATGCCCTGCATACCGATGTCCATGAGCATTTGTGGTCGGTGTTCCGCATGCGCGTGGCGCTGTTGATCGTGGTGTCGTTCGTCGAGCGTTATCGCGGCTACTTTCAACCCTCCGGCATTGAAGGAGACCCTGTCCTTGCCCATTGATCTGGAAGTGGGAGGCGCCTATCTGCCCCCGATCGCCCAGGCGTTGCTGCTGGGTTTGCCGATTTTCCTGCTGCTGGACTGGGGGCTGCGACGCCTCGGTGTGCTGCAGTTCGTCTGGCATGAGGCTTTGTTCGAAGGTGCGTTGTACGTCTGTGTCTGCGCCACGTTGATACTGGTGATGGGAGCCTGATGCCTTGAAGAATATCCTTCCCCGACTCACGACGCTGGCGGTGGTACTGCTGGCCTTGATCCTGGGCTGGTTCGCCTGGGAGCATTACACCCGTGCCCCCTGGACCCGGGATGCCCGGGTGCGTGCCGATGTGGTGACCTTGTCCGCCGATGTCTCGGGGCGAATCGTCAGCCTGTCCGTGCAGGACAACCAACATGTGAACAAGGGCCAGGCGCTGCTGGAGATCGATCCGGCGCGTTACACGCTGGCGGTGGAGCATGCCAAGCGTGCCGTCGAGGTGTCGAAAGCCTCGCTCGGGCAGGCCCAGGCGTCCATTACCGCCAGCGAGGCCTTGCTCAAGCAGCGTCAGAGCGAGGAGCAGCGGCGGCGCACGCTCAAGGATCGTTCGGCGATTTCCGGCGAAGAGTGGGAAAAAGCCAACACCGATGTGTCGGTGGCCCAGGCGGATCTGCTGCGAAATCAGGCCAACCTGGTGCTGGCCCAGGCCAACGTGCAGCTGGCCATCGCGGCCTTGACCCAGTCGGAGCTCGATTTGCAGCGCACCCATGTCGTCTCCCCGGTGACGGGCTATGTCACCAATCTGCTGACCCGGGAAGGCGACTATGCTTCCGCCGGGGGGCCATTGCTGGCGCTGGTGGACAGCGATTCGTTCTATGTCAGCGGTTACTTTGAAGAGACCAAGTTGCCACGGATCGGCGAGGGCGACCGGGTCAGGATCGAGTTGATGAGTGGCGAAACCTTCGGCGGCAAAGTACAGAGCATTGCCTTTGCCATTGCCGACCGGGAAAACCTGCCGGGCGGTCGCCTGCTGGCCAACATCAACCCCAGTTACACCTGGGTCAAACTGGCGCAGCGGGTGCCGGTGCGGATCGAGATCGATGCCGACTATGCCGGCAAAGACAAACTCAGGGCGGGGACCACGGCCACCGTGACCGTCCAGGAAAAGCCAACGGACTGAAGATCACCGCTAACCCTTGTGGGAGCGGGCTTGCTCGCGAAGGCGGTCTGACAGTCACCATCCAAGTTGGCCGACACACCGCCTTCGCGAGCAAGCCCGCTCCCACAAAGGATTTACATTGCCTTTTAAAAGGCAAAAAAAGCCCCGCGACCGAATGAGACGCAGGGCAAAGGAATTGGTTGGTTGCGGCCAACCAAAGGAGCGCTTTAAACCATCGGGTTAATTGCTGGCGACTGTCTCAGGCTGCCAGCCGCCACCGAGGGCCTTGTAGATGGCGACGATGCCGCGATACAGATCGACTTCGGCCTGGGCCTGGGTGTCTTCGGCCGCCAGGCGTTCACGCTGGGCGTCGAGCAGCACGAGGAAGTCGGCGGTGCCTTCGCGGTAGCGAATCTCGGCGAGATCGGCAGCCGAACGGCTGGACTCGCTCTGGCGAATCAGCGAAATCAGGCGCTGCTGGCGCTTGCCGTAGTCGCTGAATGCGTTTTCCGATTCTTCCAGGGCCAGCAACACTTGCTGCTCGTAAGTCGCCAAGGCGCCCTCGGCATCGGCGTCGGCGGCGCGCAAACGGGCGCGCACACTGCCCAGGTCAAACGCTGCCCAGGTGATGCTCGGGCCGAGCGCCCAGGCGTTGGCCGCCGAGGAACCGATTTGTGAACCACGCCCGGCGGTGAAACCAAGGAAGCCGCTGAGGCTGACTTGCGGGAACAGGTCGGCCTTGGCCACGCCGATCCGCGCCGTTGCCGAAGCTAGTTTGCGCTCGGCACTGCGAATGTCCGGCCGGCGTTGCAGCAGTTCACCCGGATTACCGATCGGCAAGGCCTTGGCAATCGCCGGCAAGTCTTTCGGGCTCAAATCCACCGTCAGCTTGTCCGGACGCTCGCCCAGCAGCGTGGCGATACGGTTCTTCTCCCGAACCTGTTCGGCCTGCAATTGCGGCACGCTGGCTTCGACCGACGCCAGGCGGGCATCGGCACGCTCCACATCGAGCTGATCGCCGACGCCGGCATCGCGCAGGTTGATGGTGATCTTGCGCGACTCCTGCTGGTTCTCCAGGTTGGCCAGGGCGATCTTTTCCCGCAGTTGCGCGCCGCGCAGTTGACCGTAGGCATCCACCAGTTCGGCAATCATGCTCACCTGCAGCTGGTACAGATCGGCTTCAAGCGACTGTTGCTCGGCATTCGCCGATTCCAGGTTGCGCTGGATACGCCCAAACAGGTCGATCTCCCAGGCCATGTCCAGGCCCAGGTCGTAGCGTTCGCTATTGACCCGGTCGGTGGTCTGGCCAGGAATCTGGCCCTTGCCCAAGTCACTGCTGACACGGCTGGTGACGACCGGCAAGTTGTCGTTACTGATGTCATCGCGGATCGCCCGTGCGGCTTTCCAGCGTGCAAAAGCGACGCGCAAATCACGGTTGCCCTTGAGCGATTGCGTCACCAACTGGTTGAGGGTCGGGTCTTCGAACTGCTGCCACCAGATGCCTTCGAAACGCGAACGGTCAAAGTTCTTCTGGCCGGCGGCGCCATCGGTGGCGGCCGTGATGGTGGCCGCCTCGGTGTTGGGCGTCTGGTAATCCGGACCCACGGCACAGGCACTCAAGGCCAGGACCAGCAGGCTCGGCAGGAAGGCTTTCAAACTCATCAGTGCGACTCCAGCTTCAGGTTGACCTTGGCGGCTTTGCGCGCCTGGCCACGCTCGACAAAGTTACGAATCAATACGTAGAACACTGGCGTCAGCAACAGACCGAAGAAGGTCACCCCGAGCATCCCGGAGAACACCGCCACACCCATGGCGTGACGCATTTCGGCACCGGCACCGCTGGAGAACACCAGCGGCACAACCCCCATGATGAACGCGAAAGAGGTCATCAGGATCGGCCGCAGACGCAGGCGGCAAGCTTCCAGTACCGCAGCCAGCGGGTTGAGGCCCTCCAGTTGCTTGTCCTTGGCGAACTCGACGATCAGGATCGCGTTCTTGCACGCCAGGCCTACCAGTACGATCAGGCCGATCTGGGTGAAGATGTTGTTGTCACCGCCGGAGGCGATCACACCGGTGATGGCTGACAGCAGGGTCATCGGTACGATCAGGATCACCGCCAGTGGCAGGCTCCAGCTTTCGTACTGGGCCGCCAGTACCAGGAACGCCAGCAGGACGCAGAGCGGGAACACGAACAGCGCGGTGTTGCCGGACAGGATCTGCTGGTAGGTCAGGTCGGTCCATTCGTAGGTCATGCCGTTCGGCAGTTCTTCCTTGAGCAGCTTCTCGATGGCTTTTTCGGCCTGGCCGGAGCTGTAGCCGGGGGCCGCCGCACCATTGATTTCAGCGGTGATGAAGCCGTTGTAGTGCATCACGCGGTCCGGGCCCGAGGTGTCGCTGACCTTGATGAAGGTCGCCAGCGGGATCATCTCGCCTTTGTTGTTACGCACTTTCAATTGGCCGATCTGGTCGGACTCGAGGCGGAACTGTTGCTCAGCCTGAACGTTGACCTGATAGGTGCGGCCAAAACGGTTGAAGTCGTTGGCATACAGCGAACCCAGGTAGATCTGCAGGGTGTCGAAGATGTCGCTGACGGCCACGCCGTGGGTCTTGGCCTTTTCCCGGTCGATGGCGGCATCGACCTGCGGCACGTTGACCGTGTAGCTGGTGAACAGGCCGGCCAGTTCCGGCACGTTGTGGCTCTTGGCGATGATGTTCATGGTTTCCTTGTACAGCTCTTCATAGCCCAGGTTGCCCCGGTCTTCGATCTGCAGGCGGAAACCACCAATGGTGCCCAGGCCTTGCACCGGCGGCGGCGGGAAGATCGCCATGTAGGCTTCCTGGATGTTCGCGTACTGGCCGTTCAAGGCACCGGCAATCGCACCGGCGGACATGCTCGGGTCTTTACGCTCGTCGAACGGCTTGAGGGTCACGAACACGATGCCGGCGTTCGGGCTGTTGGTGAAACCGTTGATCGACAGGCCAGGGAAGGCCACCGCGCTCTCCACGCCTGGCTGTTTCAGGGCCAGGTCGGACATGCGCTTGATCACGTCTTCGGTACGGTCCAGGCTTGAGGCATCCGGCAATTGTGCGAAGGCCACCAGGTATTGCTTGTCCTGGCCGGGTACGAAACCGGTCGGGGTGCTGGAGAAACCGAAGAAGGTCAGGACCATCAGGCCGGCGTACAGCAGCAGGGCGATGCCGCTTGAGCGGATCACACGGGCGACGGTGCCGACATAACCATGGCTGGCCTTTTCAAAGAAACGGTTGAACGGACGGAACAGCCAGCCGCCAAACATCTTGTCCAGCACCCTTGAGAAGCGGTCTTTCGGTGCGTCATGGCCCTTGAGCAATACCGCGGCCAACGCCGGCGACAGGGTCAGTGAGTTGAAGGCCGAGATCACCGTGGAAATCGCAATGGTCAGGGCGAACTGCTTGTAGAACTGACCCGTCAGCCCGGAGATAAATGCCGCAGGAACGAACACCGCACACAGCACCAGCGCCGTGGCAATGATGGGACCTGTCACTTCACGCATGGCGCGTTTGGTGGCTTCCACCGGGGTCAATCCGAGCTCGATGTTCCGCTCGACGTTCTCCACCACCACGATGGCATCGTCCACCACGATACCGATGGCCAGTACCAGACCGAACAGCGACAGGGCGTTGAGCGAGAAGCCGAACAGGTGCATCACGGCAAAGGTACCGATCAGCGAAACCGGCACAGCCACCAACGGAATGATCGAGGCGCGCCAGGTCTGCAGGAACAGGATCACCACCAGTACCACGAGGATCAGTGCTTCGAATAGGGTGTGAACCACCGCCTCGATGGAGCCGCGCACGAAGATCGTCGGGTCATAGACGATGCTGAAGTCCATGCCTTCGGGGAAGTTCTTCTTCAGTTCGGCCATTTTCGCCCGGACTTCGTTGGAGATCTCGATGGCATTGGAGCCAGGGCGCTGGAAGATCGGGATCGCCACCGCCGGCTGATTATTCAGCAGCGAACGCAGGGCGTACTGGCTGGAACCCAGCTCGACGCGAGCGATGTCCTTGAGGCGAGTGATTTCACCGTTGTCGCCAGAGCGAATGATGATGTTCTCGAACTCTTCCTCACTGACCAGACGGCCCTGAGTGTTGACCGACAGCTGGAAGCTTTGGGCATTCGGGGCAGGGGGAGCGCCCAATGCACCGGCGGCCACCTGGCGGTTCTGCTCACGAATGGCGGTGACCACGTCAGTGGCGGTCAGGTTGCGCGAAGCGGTCTTGTTCGGGTCGAGCCAGACACGCAGCGAGTAGTCGCCCATGCCGAACAGTTGCACGTCACCGACACCACCCAGCCGCGCCAGCTCATCCTTGATGTTGAGGATCGCGTAGTTGGACAGATAGAGCATGTCGTAGCGTTTGTCCGGCGAGGTCAAGTGCACAACCATGGTGAGGTCGGGCGATGCCTTGTCCACGGTGATACCGATACGCGTCACTTCCTCGGGAAGTTTCGGCTCGGTCCGGGTCACGCGGTTCTGCACCTGCACCTGCGCGTTGTCCAGGTCAGTACCCAGAGCAAAGGTGATGGTCAGGGTGATCTTGCCGTCGGCGGTCGACTGCGAGGACATGTACAGCATGTTCTCGACGCCGGTGATGGCCTGCTCCAGTGGAGCGGCCACGGTTTCACCGATGACCTTGGGGTTGGCACCGGGGAAGTTGGCGCGTACCACCACGGTCGGCGGCACGACTTCCGGGTATTCGCTGATCGGCAACTGGAACAGCGAGATCGCACCGGCGATCAGGATCAGCAGCGAAAGCACCGCTGCGAAGATCGGCCGCGAAATGAAGAATTGGGAAAAATTCATCGTAAAAATCCCTTAACCGCGTGGGGTCGTGGCAGCCAGTTTCACAACCGTGCCCGGCGCAACCTTGGCAGGCGCGACTTGGGGCAGGTTGCTGGCTTCCAGCGCTTGGCGTTGTTGTGCGAGTGCCGCGAGGGTCTGTTCGCTGGCCATCGGAATCACTTCAGGGGTGACCGGTGAGCCGGGACGTACCCGTTGCAGGCCCTTGACGATGATGGTGTCGTCCTTGTTCAGACCACTGCGCACGATGCGCAAACCTTCGATCTTCGGCCCCAGTTCCACCGCGCGATAGGCAGTCTTGTTGTCGCCGTCCATCACGATCACGAACTTCTTGCCCAGGTCGGTACCCACCGCTTCATCGTTGATCAGCATGGCGCTGTAGGTACCGCTGCCCACCAGTTTCAGGCGTGCATACAGGCCCGGGGTGTAGCTGCCATCGCTGTTGTCGAACACGGCGCGGCCACGGATGGTGCCTGTCTTGGGGTTGACCTGGTTGTCGACGAAGTTCATCACGCCCTGGTGCGGGTTGCCGTCCTCGTTGGACAGGCCCATGTAAACCGGGGTGGTGGCGCCGCGTTTGCCCTGGCGAGCAAGCTCGGTGTACTTGAGGAACACACGCTCGTCAGCGTCGAAGTAGGCGTAGACCTTGTCCGTGGAGACCACGCTGGTCAGCGGCGTGGTGTCGGCGGTCACCAGGTTGCCGGCGGTGATTTCCGCACGGCTGACACGGCCACTGATCGGTGCGGTGACGCGGGTGAAACTCAGGTTGAGCTTGGCCAGGTCGAGCTGTGCCTGAAGCGCACCGACGGCGGCGCGGGCCTCCTGGGCGGCGCTGGTGCGCGAATCGGCCAGCTCGGCGGAAATGGCATTGCTGGTGCGCAGGCGCTCACCGCGCTGGGCTTCGTTTTCACTGCGAGTGGCATTGGCGCGCGATTGTGCAACCAGGGCTTCGAGGCGGCGGACCTCAGCCTGGAACGGACGCGGGTCGATCTGGAACAGCAGGTCGCCTTTCTTGACCAGGGCGCCTTCAGTGAACGCCACTTCATCGATCTGGCCGGAGACCCGTGGACGAATCTCGACCGTTTCCGGGGCTTCCAGGCGCCCGGTGAATTCGTCCCACTCGTTGACCGGTTGTTCCAGCACCTTGGCCACGCTGACCTTGGCTGCCGGCATCGTGGCGGCGGTTTCCGGGGCCTTGCCGCAAGCGCTGATCACCACTACGGCCAACAAAGCCAACGGGAAGCGCAAATGTTTGAATGACTGTTCCATGGATGCATCCGCCAATGTGTTGAGATTGGCGAATGATGCGCGGCGGGTTTGTATCTCACGAATCGAATGGGGCGAAGGTAACTATCATTCGGAATGATATGAGGCCCGAGCCAGCCCTCTAGCCTGCGCCTTGCGTTCGGTCGTCATCAACTGGATTGATGACAATTGTGTGTTGCATTGGATGCAATAGTCAGACTTGAAACCGTGTTGCGGCCATCGCGAGCAGGCTCGCTCCCACAGGGGATCATGTACACCACAGAACCACTGTGGGAACGGGCCTGCCCGCGAAGAGGCCAGCCTTCTACACAATCAGGATCAGGGACCCGTCATCAGCCATTGGTTTAACGGGGTCCACCTGCCCGCGCTGTGCCAATTTCGTCACCGCCACTGCCCAAACCCATCAAGCCATGACGCCTCGGATAGACCACTCTGACCGGTCTGTCCAAGGAGATGACCATGATCCGACTGACCCTGATCGAAGCTCGTGAGTGGGCTGAATCGATCTTGTTGCACAACGGTTTTAACCTGGCCCATGCACAAGCGGTGGCGGCGACGGTGATTGCTGGCGAACGTGATGGCTGTGCCTCCCACGGTTTGTACCGGATTCTGGGGTGTGTGAATTCCCTGCGGGCCGGCAAGGTGTCGGCCGATGCCGAGCCACAGGTGATCGACCAGGCGCCGGCGATTGTGCGGGTGGATGCTGGCGGTGGGTTTTCGCAGTTGGCGTTTCAGGCGGGGTTGCCGTTGCTGGCGCAGAAAACCCGGGCCAACGGCATTGCGGCGTTGGCAATCAACCGCTGTGTACATTTCTCGGCGCTGTGGGTGGAGATCGAGCAACTGACGGCCGCTGGTCTGGTGGCGCTGGCGTGTAATCCGAGCCACGCCTGGGTGGCGCCGGCTGGAGGACGACTGCCGGTGTTCGGCACCAATCCCATTGCCTTCGGTTGGCCGCGTGCGGGGCAAGATCCGTTTGTGTTCGACTTCGCCACCAGCGCGATTGCCCGGGGTGATATTGAACTGCACCGGCGTGCCGGCAAGGCGATTCCCGAAGGTTGGGGCGTGGACGCCCAAGGCCAGCCGAGCACCGACGCCAACGTGGTGCTTGATAGCGGCGCGATGCTGACGTTCGGCGGGCACAAGGGTTCGGCTCTGGCGGCGATGGTGGAGTTGATTGCCGGGCCGCTGATCGGTGACCTGACCAGTGCCGAGTCGTTGGCTTACGACGGGGGTAGCAAGTCGTCGCCGTACCATGGCGAGTTGATCATCGCCCTGGACCCTCGGCGCTTTCTGGGGGACGCCACTGAAGAACATTTGGCCCGGGCCGAAACGTTGTTCCAGGGCATTGAAGGGCAGGGCGCACGCTTACCGTCGCAACGACGTTACGCGGCGCGGGTGCGCAGCCTGGTGGAAGGCGTGCAAATTCCCGAGGCGCTGTACAACGACCTGAAAGCACTGCTGGCTTGAATGGAATGGGCGCGCCCACTCCTGTGGGAGCGAGCTTGCTCGCGATGAGGGCATCAGATTCAACATTTTCGTCGACTGACACACCGCTATCGCGAGCAGGCTCGCTCCCACAGGAGGTCGTGTTGTTAAACCGGCTCGCGTTGGCTGCTGCCATCCACCAGCCGTGCAATCCCCAGTGGGTTGGCGTTTTTCAAAGCGTCGGGTAGCAAGGTGTCCGGGCAGTTCTGGTAGCACACCGGACGCAGGAATCGCTCGATGGCCAGGCTGCCAACCGATGTGCCACGGGCGTCGGAGGTTGCAGGGTAAGGCCCGCCATGGACCATGGCATCGCAGACTTCGACCCCGGTGGGGTAACCGTTGAACAGTACCCGGCCGACTTTTTGTTCGAGCAGTATCAGCAGATCCGCATGGGTCTGAAGATCCGCTACTTCGCCAATCAATGTCGCGGTCAGTTGCCCGTGTAAGCAGTTCAACGCCTGCCGCAGCTCAACCTTGTCCGCCACTTCAACGACAATGGTGGTCGGCCCGAACACTTCTTCCTGTAGCAGCGGATCTCCATTGAGCAGCAGGCTGACGTCGGCCTTGAACAGTTGCGGCCGCGCCTGATTGCCCTGCTGGTCGTGGCCCGCCAGGTGCGTCACGCCCGGATGCTGGAGCAAGGCCTGCACCCCTTTTTCATAGCTGCCGAGGGTGCCAGCATTGAGCATGGTTTGCGCCGGTTGTTCGGCCATCAGGTTGCTTAGTTGCGCAGTGAACGCCGTCCATTCAG
Organism: Pseudomonas sp. PDM32; assembly: GCF_019219225.1. Classification (NCBI taxonomy): domain Bacteria; kingdom Pseudomonadati; phylum Pseudomonadota; class Gammaproteobacteria; order Pseudomonadales; family Pseudomonadaceae; genus Pseudomonas; species Pseudomonas sp. PDM32. The sequence continues at coordinate 64,625 of NZ_JAHUWE010000003.1, read as the reverse complement.
GCGTGCGAATACCAATGACCAACCCCGGATTGGTGCAGAACTGCCCGCAACCCTGGACCACCGATGCCACCAGCTCACCGGCGATTTTCTCGCCCCGCGCGCGCAAGGCTTCGGGCAATACCAACACTGGATTGATGCTGCTCATCTCGGCGAACACCGGGATGGGTTGTTGTCGTGCAGCGGCCATGTCGCAAAGGGCACGGCCACCTTTGAGCGAGCCGGTGAAACCAACGGCCTGAATCGCCGGGTGCTTGACCAGCGCTTCACCGACACCAGCGCCGTAGATCATGTTGAACACACCCTTGGGCATGTCGGTCTGTTCGGCGGCGCGCAGGATCGCATTGGCCACGCATTCGGCGGTTGCCATGTGCCCACTGTGGGCCTTGAACACCACCGGGCAACCGGCGGCCAGTGCCGCTGCGGTATCGCCACCAGCCGTCGAAAAGGCCAACGGAAAATTGCTGGCGCCGAACACGGCCACCGGGCCGACGCCGATCCGGTACTGGCGCAGGTCAACCCGTGGCAGCGGCTGACGCTCCGGCAGGGCGCGGTCGATGCGCGCGCTGTAGAAATCGCCCCGACGCAGGACCTGAGCGAACAGACGCATCTGGCTGCTGGTGCGGCCGCGCTCGCCCTGAATCCGGGCGCTGGGCAGGGCGGTCTCGCGCGTCACCAGGGCAACGAACTCGTCATCCAGGGCATCCAGTTGCGCGGCGATGGCGTCAAGAAATTGTGCCCGGCGCGTCGCCGGCAAATTACGAAAGGCTGGATAGGCGGCCGCAGCGGCCTGGGCGGCCGCGTCGACTTCTTGCGCGGTGGCTTGCACGAAAGAGTAGGGCAGTGCTTCGCCGGTGCTGGCGTCATGGCTTTTCAGGATGATGCCGCCGGCGGCGCTGCGCGCTCCGCCGATATAGTTGTGGCCAAGGATCTCAGACATCAAAAAAGCTCCTGTCGAAAAATGGGGTAGCAACACAAAACCTTTGTGGGAGCGAGCTTGCTCGCGATGAAATCAAAGACGCCGCGGGGTATCAGGTTCCCCGCGTTATCGTTGACGTCCATCGCGAGCAAGCTCGCTCCTACGCCAGAGAATCGGCCCGGCGTGGGCTAGTCGAGGCTGGGTCCAGTGCAGCAACCCGCGCCGCCGACTCGGCATCCACCTGGCGCAATGACTTGCCACGGGTCTCGCGGGTCAGGCCGACAGCCACCACGGAAATCAGTGCGGCGCCCACCAGATACCAGGCGATCGGAGTCGAGCTTTGGTACTTGTTGAGCAAGGTGATGGCGATCAGCGGTGCCAGGGAACCGGCGAAGATCGGCGCCACCTGGTAGCACAGGGACAGAGCGGTGTAGCGTACGTGGGTCGGGAACAATTCGGCCATCAGCGCCGAGTAAGGCGCATAAGTCATCGACTCGATGGCCAGGCCCAGGGTGATGGCGGCCATGATCAGCCAGTTGTTGCCAGTGTCCATCATCGGGAAACCGATGAAACCCCAGAACGCTGTGAGCACCGCGCCGGTCAGGTACACCGGCTTGCGCCCGATGATGTCCGACAGATAGCCCATCAGGGGAATCAGGAAAAAGTGCACCAGGTGCGCGCCGAACATCAGCAGCAGAATTTGCGAAGTGTCCTTGTGCACCACCAGTTTCAGATAGGTAATCGAGAACGTCACTACGGTGTAGTAGAGGATGTTCTCGGCAAAGCGAGCGCCGATTCCCACCAGCACCGAACGCCAGTGATGGCGCAGCACTTCCACCACACCGAGCTGTTGCTGTTTGGTCTGGGCCTGACGGGCCTGGGCTTCCTTGAAGATCGGCGCGTCATCGACGCTGGTGCGAATCCAGTAACCGATCAACACGACTACCGCCGAGAACCAGAACGCCACGCGCCAGCCCCAGGCAAGGAACTGTTGCTCTGACAGGTTCGACGACAACAGCAGCAGGGCGAGCGTGGCCACCAGGTTGCCAGCCGGCACCCCGGCTTGCGGCCAACTGGCCCAGAAGCCCCGACGATTGTCCGGGCAGTGTTCGGACACCAGCAGAATCGCGCCGCCCCATTCGCCACCGAAAGCGAAGCCCTGGATCAGCCGCAACAGCACCAGTAGCACCGGCGCTGCGTAACCGATCTGGTCGAAGCCAGGCAGGCAACCCATCAGGAAGGTGGTGATGCCGACCACTACCAGGCTCAGTTGCAGCAGGCGTTTGCGGCCGAATTTGTCACCGTAGTGACCGAATACCAAACCGCCTAACGGCCGGGCGAGAAAGCCGACCGCGTACAAGGCGAAGGCGGCAATGATGCCGTCGATGGGGCTGTCGGTCTGGCGGAAGAACAGCTTGCCAAAAACCAATGCCGAGGCGGTGCCGTAGAGAAAGAATTCATACCATTCGGCGACGGTGCCAGCCATGGCGGCGGCCACCACGCGTTTGAGTCCCGAGGGTGTGGTTGCGCTTTGCGTGTGTTGAGGATTCGACATGCTGACGTACCTTGTTGAGACGCAAAAAACGGGCAGCCGGGCGGGGCCAGTACAGACCCGCCCGGCAATCGCTCAGAGACCGACGTCCGGCAGTTCCGGGCGGTTGGCCAGCGCCTTGGCCATGATCTGCTCGACGAATACGCGGTCGGCTTCCGGCAGGGCGAGGCGTGGCGGACGGGTCAAGGCGCTGCCGCGACCGGCAATGGCTTCACATAGTTTGATGCACTGCACCAGGTCGGCACGGGCATCGAGGTGCAGGATCGGCATCAGCCATTCGTAAATCGGCATGGCTTCGGCGAAACGACCGGCCTTGGCCAGGCGGAAGATGGTTTCGCCTTCTTTGGGGAACACGTTGGACATGCCCGAGACCCAACCTTCGGCACCCACGGCGATGCTTTCCAGCACCACGTCGTCGAGGCCGGCGAACAACACGAAACGGTCACCGACTTCGTTGCGCACGTCGATGAAGCGGCGGGTGTCGCCGGAAGAGTCCTTGAAGCACACCACGTTGTCGCAGTCGGCCAGGGAAATCAGGATGTCCGGGGTGACGTCGTTCTTATAGATAGGCGGGTTGTTGTAGACCATCAGCGGCACGTCGGCGTTTTTCGCCACGTAGCGGTAATGCTCGGCGGTTTCGAACGGCTTGGAACCGTAGACCAGCGCCGGCATCAGCATCACGCCATCGACGCCGACCCGGCGTACGGCATTGGCGACCTTGGCCGCTTGTAGGCTGGTGAACTCGGCCACGCCGCAAATCACCGGTACGCGACCGCGGGCGGCATCGACAGCGACTTCAGTCACGGCGATTTTCTCTTCGGCACTCAGCGAGGTGTTTTCACCCACCGAGCCGCAGACCACCAGGCCTGACACGCCGTCGCGGATCACGTTGGAAATCACCTGATGGGTTTTTTCCAGGTTGATGGAGAAGTCATCGTTGAATTGAGTGGTCACCGCGGGGAAGACGCCACTCCAGTTAATGCGCTTGCTCATTGTTGCCTCCGGTTCGTTAATTGTATTTCGTATACGATATTTAAAATGACAATGCTCGGCTAGTGCTTTTTTGGGTTTTTCTGGGGTTTTTACTGGCCGTTGGTCTGGGGGGCTGGGATTGCGTGATCAGGCGCCGGGCCAGGTGTCGGACAGGCGATAGCCTTGTGGCCACGGATCGCTTGGGTCGAGCAGTAATTGATGGGTGCCGGTGATCCACGCCCGGCCGGAAATGCACGGGTAAATCGCGGCACGGCCGGCGACTTCGGTCAGCGAATCAATGCGGCAGTGGAACTCGGAGCCGATAATCGAGCGGCCGACAAAGCGCTCGCCAACCTGCATCAAGCCTTTGGCCTGCAACACCGCCATGCGCGCCGAGCAACCCGTGCCGGTGGGGGAGCGGTCGATCTTGCCCGGTTGAATCACCACCGCATTGGCGCCGGTGGCGATACCGTTCTCATGGACGATGGGCGCGGCGATCTGGCAGAAGGAAATGTGCGACCACTCGGGATTCAGCGGATGCACGAAGCCCAGTTGTTCGTTGGCCGCTCGAGTGATTTTCAGCCCCACCGCGACCAGATCGGCCGCTTCATCCGGGCGGATGGAGAAACCCAGGCCTTTGGCATCGGCAATCACAAAACTGTCGCCACCGTAAGCGGTGTCAACCTTCAGCGAGCCGATGCCTTCGACTTCAATCCACGCATCCAGTCGATCAGCGAAGGACGGCACGTTTTTCACTTCCACCCGTTGCACCTTGCCATCCCGGCAGTCGGCCACGGCTTCGATCAGGCCGCCGGGCGCTTCCAGCACCAGGCGGGTTTGCGGCTCGGTCATGGGCAGGATGCCGCTGTCGAGCAATACGGTGGCGACGCACAACGAGTTGGAGCCGGACATCGGCGGGGTGTCCGCCGGCTCCATGATGATCCAGGCCATCTGCGCCCGTGGGTCCTTGGCCGGGACCAGCAAGTTGACGTGGCGGAACACGCCGCCGCGGGGTTCGTTGAGGACGAAGTTGCGCAGGGTTTCGTCCCGGGCGATCCAGCGTGACTGTTCCCACACGGTGGCGCCGGGCGGCGGGGCGACACCGCCGACGATCACGTCGCCGACTTCGCCTTCGGCGTGGCAGCTGACTACATGAATGACTTTTGATGAGCGCATGGTTTGCTCCTTGTTTTGTCTGTGAAGGCCTCATCGCGAGCAAGCTCGCTCCCACACTGATTTTGTGTACACCATCAAACCCTGTGGGAGCGGGCTTGCTCGCGAAGGGGCCATCCGCTACTTCACTGATTTCAGAAACGCCGCAGTCTCCGCATGCACCGGATTGCCAATCACCTGATCCGGCGACCCAATTTCATGCACCAGGCCATTGCGGAAGAACGCCACACGGTCGGACACGTCCCGGGCAAAGCGGATTTCGTGGGTCACCAACACCATGGTCATGCCGTCTTCGGCGAGCATGCGCATGGTGTCCAGCACTTCACCGACCAACTGCGGGTCGAGGGCCGAGGTGGCTTCGTCAAACAGCATGTAGTCCGGTGACATGGCCAGGGCGCGGGCGATGGCCATGCGTTGTTGCTGTCCACCGGACAGCTTGCCAGGGAACGTCTTGAGCTTGTCGCCCAGGCCGACGTGGGTCAGTTGCTTTACCGCCAGTGCTTCAGCTTCAGCCTTGATTTTGCCCAGCACTTTGCGCGGCGCGAGCATGACGTTTTCCAGCACCGTCAGGTGCGGGAAGGCATTCCATTGCTGGAACACAATGCCGATTTTCTGCCGCAGGCGATTGAGGTCGGTGGCGCTGTGATGGACCTCGACGCCGTCAACGCGGATGTTGCCTTTCTGGATCGGTTCCAGGCCGTTGATGCACATCAGCAAGGTCGATTTGCCGGAGCCGGAGCCGCCGATGATCGACACCACTTCGCCCTTGTTCACCGTCAGGTTGACGCCCTTGACCACCTCGAGGTTGCCGAAGGATTTATGTACGTTGTCGATCTCAATCATTTTCTTGCCACCTTCTTTCCAGACGAGCGCCCAGGCGTGCGACCACCAGGCTCATGACGTAGTAGATAAGGCCCGCGATGCACAGCACCAGCAACGGTTCCTGGATGCGGGTGACGATGGTTTGCGAGGCGCGCAGCAGTTCGACGATGCCGATCCACATCACCAGCGCGGTGTCTTTCATTACACCGAGCACCAGGTTCAGCCAGCCGGGGAACGCTACCCGGGTGGCCATCGGCAGGACGATCCAGCGCAAATCCTGCAAGAAGCTCAGCCCCAGCGACCGGCTGGCCCGGCGCACGGTGAACGGCACCGCCAGCACGCCGGCCCGCACGATCTCGGTGAAGTACGCCGCTGCGTAAACCCCCAGCACAATGCAGCCGACGCTGAAGGCGCTGATGTTCAAACCGATGATGCTTTTGAGTGAGTTGAACAGTACGAACTGGATCAGCAACGGCACGCTGCGAAACACGTCCAGCACCCAGGCCAGTGGCTGGCTGGCCCGTGGCAACAAGGCCCGCAGCAGGCCGAAGAACAACCCGGCCAAGGAGCCGAGGATGATCGACCAGAACGTCAGTTGCATCGTGACCCACGCACCGTTGAGCAGGAACATCAGGTCATTCGAGGAAAAATCAGTGGAAAACATGGACAGCTCCTCAGTAACGGAACAACCGCCAGGCCATCAGCCGGGCTGCCGCGACGATCGCCTTGGCAATCAAGTAATACAGCACCGCTGCGATGGCGAAATACTCGAAGGTGCGGAAGGTTTTGACGTTGTATTCCTGGGTCACACCGGTCAGGTCATTGTTCAGTCCGACGATCACCCCCAGCGACGTCATCAACACCGCCCAGACCATCTGATTGGTCAGCGGGTAGAACACGATCCGCAGCAGTTGCGGGACGATGATCATGCGGTAGGCCTGGAAGGCACTCATGCCGAGGGAACGCGCCGCACGCACCTGCGTGTCAGGCACGGCCTTGAGGCCGCCGCGAAAGTTCTCCGCCAGATACCCGGCATTGTTGAAGGTGATCCCGGCCAGCAGGGCGAACCAGGAACTGACGTGCAGGTTCAGCGAACCGAGGCCGAAGTAGAGGATGTAGATCTGGAACAGCGACGGGGTGTTGCGGGCAATCGACACCCAGCCGTTGCCGAAACCGCGCAGCAGAGGGTGCTTGGCCTCGCGCATCACCGTCAGGGCCAGGGCGATCAGCACGCCGAAGATCATCGACAGCGCGGCGGTTTCGAAGGTGACGATGGCACCGGCAAGCATGTCCGGCAGGGCGCGCAGGGCGGAGCGCCATTGGAAGCTGTAGTCAAACATGCGCAGGGCTCTCCAGTAGGGCAGCAGGTTGTAGCCAGGCCGGCAAACGTCCGCTGGCCGTTGCGGTGCAGGCCGTGTCGACGCATTCGGCAAGGCTGGCGAAGTGCACCTTGCGGCCGACCAGGCCCGGTGCGTAGTGGGCGTATTTGCCCGAGTTGGTCATCAGGGTTTTAGCCGTCAGGGGGATTACGGGTTCGCCGAGCATGCACCAGCAGGTGTCGGTGACCAGGGTCGCGCCAAACGCTTGGATCACGGCAATGTGCCCGGCCTCGCGGGCTTGCTCCAACACGACACGGCCGCAGGTGATGGCAAGCACCACATCCGGGTGTCTTTGTCGTCCCCGGCACAGTCGCGCCAGGTGAGCGAACTCGCTGAGGGAAAAGTGCGGGTTACCCAGCGACACCACATCCACCCGGTTGTCGCGAGCACTGTTGAGTTCGCGCCAACTGCGCAGCAGGTCCTTCAGGCGGATTTTTTCCACGGCAATGGAAATGTCCGCATCCAGCACCTGCGCCGGGTCAATGGCCTCCGGGGTGACCCCGGCGATGTGGAACAGTGGCGCCGCAGAGGTGGTGGCGAAGGCCGCGCCAAAGGCTTTGAGGTCGTCCAGGCTCGGCTTGCGTTTTTCCAGCCCCAGCACCAGCGGCACGCGACTGCCGGCCAGGGCACCGATGTAGTAACCCAGCAGCGGGTAGAAGGCATCGTCCAGTTCACCGAGGGCAGGCAACTCGATCTGCAACCGGGCCTTGCGTGGCGCGTCCAGGTGGCAGCCGATCAGCGGGGCACGACCGGTGAGGGCGATGCAGATGTCCAGGTAATCCGGGTATTTCAGGGTGCGTGCACCGAGTACGCTGTTGGCGTAGACCACTGCGTTGGATTCCGCCCAGACGATTTGCTCGCCAGCCTTCGGTGCAGTGTCGAGCAGGTACGGCGCGCAGGTGAAACTGAGCTGTGCGCCCATCGCCATATAGGCATCGCCCAAGGCACTGGCCGGTTCACCCAGTGCCGGGTCGATACCCAGTTCGCGCCAACGGCGCTGGTCGACGGAAATTGAATTGAGGGTGGTGGGCACTCTCACTTTTGCTCCCCATTGCACCAGTTGCCGGGCAAAGCGCAGGCTCGCAGGTCCCGTGTAAATGCAGCCGTCGATGTGTGCTTGAGTGACATCCACCAAGTGCTCGGCACCCTGCAATTCGGCCATACGCAGGACGATCTGCATGGCCATTTGCGCGGCCTTGCCATACCGGCCATCGAGCAGCGCCCGATCGTGCTCGGTGAGCCTGATCGAGGCGGTGTTGTCAGCGTCTGGTAATGGGCTGTCGAGCGCCTGCCAGGCGTCGCCCGGCAGGTGATCGAACAGGCTCAGCGTTGCATTTTCGACCCGGGCGAAGGCCTGGCCGCGCAAGGCGGCGAAAGCCTCCTGACCGATGCACAGCACCGGCAGGGAACGGGCGAAAATGGTCCGCGCCACCAGCACGCCCAAGGTCAGGATCTCGTCGGCTTCGGCCAGCACCAATGCCGCCGGTGCATGGCCGTTGCTGATCAGCTCCATCAACACACTGCTGCCGGTGCACGAGCCACGGCCACTGGGAATCGCCAGCACGCGGCCGGCCAGGTGTTGGCCGCTGAGCGGGTGATGGCGGTCGATGACTTCACCCGTACAGGGATCGACTCCGCCCCAGAAGCTCAAGCCGACATCGGCGAACAGCAGGGCGCCTTGCGCGGCACCCGCCACCAGGCTGCGCCCGGTCAGAGATATTGGCCTAGGCATGCCGGACATCTCAGTAGTAGACCTGAGGCACGGTCAGGTTGGTCGGCGAGATCTCGGTGCCGACCCATTTAACGAACAGCTCCTTGTAGCGACCGGTGCGTACCTGTTGATTGACGAACAGGTTGAGGTAGTTGAGCAGGCCGTACTCGCTGCGCTTGGCGCCGAGGGACACGTAGTCGATGACGTAAGGGGCGTTACCGGCGACTTTCAGGTTTTTGTATTTGCCTGACTTGAGGGTGGCGGCGGCCACGGTGTTGGTGACGACGGTGGCATCGATGTGGCCTTGGGCGACAGCCAGCAGGGTATCGCTTTGCGACTGGTAGGCTCGGAAGCTGCCCGAGCCCCAGTTCTTCACGTCTTTCTCCAGGGCGATGGCCTCATAGGTGCCGCTGGTGTTGCCCACCGCTTTGCCCTTGAGGTCGTCGAAGCCATTAATGCCGGTGTCGTCGCGGGTCAGCACCACCATCTGGAAGGCAAAGTAGGGCACGGTGAGGCCGACGGTCTTGGCGCGTTCGAGGGTGTCGGAGGTGGACGCGACGATCACGTCAGCCCGGCCGGAGACCAGTGCCGGAATACGATCCGGGAACGGCGTTTCCACCACCTCGGCCTCGACCCCGAGGATCTTCGCCAGGTCGCGGCAATAGTCCACATCGAAGCCGGCCGGCGAGTTGCTGGCATCGCGAAAGCCCATGGGCGGGAAGTCCAGGGTCACGGCGCAGCGCAGCTTGCCCGAACCTATGATGTCGTCGAGCTTGTCGGCCTGGGCAGTGGCGATAAAGGAGGTACTGAGAACAGCGCTGAGGGCTACGGCAAATGCGGGGTTTTTCATAGAGGCCTCGTTGATGTGGAGTGCTGTTGGATATCGTATTGGGGATTTCGTATACGATATTAACTATAGCAATCAACGTGCCTATTTCCAGTCCGAGGGGTGAATTAGTTGTCAGGCCTTGGCGTAGAGGTTTTGTAGCAGTGCAACCCGAGGCACGGTGACGCCAAGGTATCGGGGGCAGGTGTTACATATGGGAGCAGCGGTAGCGCGTGCGCCCCTTTAAGGAACACTGGCAGGCACGGGTGTACGCGGCCGGCGTAGGAGCTGGCGCAGCCTGCGATCTTTTGATCTTCAGCGCTGGTTATCGCGATACTGACTCGGCGACAAACTGGTCAGCGCCCGAAACTGCCGGCTGAAGGCACTGTGGTCGGTGTAACCACAGCGCAAGGCAATCTCGGTAATCGGCAATTCGGTGTGCAGTAACAACCGCGAACCTTCTTCCAGGCGCGCCTTATGAATCATTTGCCGTGGAGTGAGCTGGAACACCCGTTTGCAGTGCCGCTCCAATTGCGCCACGGAATAGCCAGCGATCGCAGTCAGTTCGGCGAGGCTGATGGAGCGGGCGAAGTGGCGGCGGATATGGGCATCCACGGCGGCGAGTTTCTGGAACGCCGGATGGTTCGACTGCGGCGATTGCAGGTCGCGGGAGATACCGGCCAGGCCCACGATCCGACCCTGTTCATCCTTCAACGCGAGTTTGTGGGTCAGGCACCAGATCGGCTGATTGCCATAATACAAATGCAACTCCAGCTGATCGGCCAGTTCGCGACCACTGGACAGCACGCGCCGATCCTGCTCGGTGTACAGCGGACCGAAGCGTTCCGGGAAGACCATTTCGGCGGTGCGCCCCAGCAGCTCGTCCCTGTGTTTGAAACCACAACGCCGGGCCAGGGTCTGGTTGACGAAGGCGTAACGGGCCTCGCAGTCCTTGATGAAAAACACCACGTCCGACAAGGTATCGAGCAACGGCGCGATGGGCTGAAGGCTGTTCAGCAGCGTCGGCAGGTCGCAAGGTTTGAAGGTGGTGAGCGATGGATACATGGCGCCGGGAGTCTGAGGGTGACCCCCGGGATCATAGAGACTCGGCAGCGTGGCCGAAACCCCAGGCGTGGTCATCACGCCGGCGGGGTATCGTCCAGGGACATCAAAGTTTCAATCCGCGCCGGGCTGAAGGGTGGGCGCGGTGCCGAGGGCTGCCAACCAAACAAATGCTGCACTGCGCCGCCACACACCCGGCCCTGGCAGGCGCCCATGCCACAGCGACTGGCGAGTTTGGCTTCGCGCCAGTCAGAGTGACCGGTCAATGCCGCGTACGGCACGTCTTCGCAGCGGCAAACCAGGGTGTCGGGTTGGGCCAGGGACTTGAGTCGCGGGTCGAGGGCGAACGCGCTGTTCAGCGCCTTGGCGAAACCCTGCCAGCGCGCCCGGCGCGGCCACAATTGCCTGGCGGCTTGCAGATTGCCGACCGCAGCGTGGCCGGCAATCGCACCTTCCACCAAGGCCAGCTCACTGCCGCCGAACCCTGTGCATTCGCCCGCCGCATAATGATCGGCACGGTTACTGGCCTGCCAGGTATCCACCGCGATGGCTTGATCTTCGATGGCGCAACCCAGTGCCTGACCCAACTGGATGTTCGGAATCAACCCGAAGCCACAGGCCAGCCGATCACATTCCAGTTCGACGATGTTGCCTTGTTGTTGCAGGCGCACGCCTTCCACTCGGTCGGTGCCAAGCGCCGCCAATACGTGGGTGGCGGTGCGGTAGCGGTGGTCAAACAGGCTGAACGATTGCAGCCATTTACCGGGCCAGCGCGGCAGTTGCGCGGCGAAACCGGCGAGGGCGCTGCGGCTGGCTTGTTCGGCGATGCGTTGCACTTGCGCGCCATGCTGTTTGGCGGTGGCGGCACTGGCCAGTAACAGCGGGCCGCTGCCGGCAATCACCACGCGCTCGTTCTGCACCGGCAAACCCGCCTTGATCAGCGCCTGCAAACCACCCGCACCGGTGACACCCGGCAGGGTCCAGCCGGGGAAGGGCAGCAGTAATTCACGGGCGCCGGTGCACAGAATCAGTTTGTCGTAGCTGATCAACCAGCCATGGTCGTCATCTTCCACCAGCAGTTGTTTCGCGCCGGGGGCGGCGATCACCCGAGTACCGGCGTGATGGCGGATGTTGTTGCACGACGCCAGACGCTCGCGCAGGCGCCGGGCCTGACCGGGTACATTGGCTTGAGGTCCGTCGCGCCAGATTTGCCCGCCCGGCAGCGGGTTGTCGTCGAGCATGACAATGCGCGCGCCGCTGGGGGCGGCGGCAAGGGCGGCGCTCATCCCGGCAGGGCCCGCGCCAATGATCAACAGATCAGCGTATTCATTCATGGGCGAGTCTCCACCTGCATGCCGTCACGGCACAGGGTCTGGCAAGCCAGGCGACGCCGGCCATCGATGGTCACCCGGCATTCCTGGCAAATGCCCATGCCGCACAGCGGCGCACGGCGCTGACCGCTGACCGAGGTGCGCGTGCAGCCGTCACTGGCCAACGCCAGGGCCGCGGCGACGCTGGTGCCTTCGGCGACTTTCAGGGCGTGGCCGTCCAGCAACAATTCAGGCATGGACCTGTTCTCCGAGAAAACGCTGGGGCAGATAAGGTTGTGCGGCCAGTGGCGGGGTTTCGTTGAACAGTTGGGCCACCAGTAAATCGGCGGTGCCGGGGGCGGTGGTTACGCCCAGTCCTTCGTGACCGACTGCCAGCCACAAGCCTTGATGTTGTGGATGTTGACCCACCAGCGGCAAGCCGTCGGGGCTGGCGGCGCGGAAACCGGTCCAGGCACGGATGCCATTGAGCCGGGCCAGCCCCGGCATGTACTCGGCGGCACGCTTGAGCATCTTCGCGAGCATCCAGCTTTCGACCTGCGGGTCGGTGGTGCCGAATTGCCGCGAGGCGCCGATGAACAGTTGCCCGGTGGGGCGCGGCTGGATATTGCAGGCGGTCGACGGCCCCGTGGCATTGTGGGCACTGGTGACGTAACCCAGTTCCACCAGGGTATGGGTGATGCTGCCGGGGTAGCGGTCAGTGATCAGCAAGTGGCCTTTTTTCGGCTCGATGGGCAATTCCGGGCACAGCTCGTTGGCTTGAATACCGTTGGCCAGCACCACGGCATCGGCACTCAACCAGTGACCATCATCGAGGCAGACGCGGTGGCCGTCGACCGCACTGACCCGTGCCCGGCGCTGGCGGATGTTCGGTGTTTCGAGCATCCATCCGGCCGTCGCCGGGGCGTATAGAATGCCGTCGCCATTGATCAGCAAGCCGCCTTCCAGTCCTTCGCGCAGTTCCGGTTCGCGCTGGCGCAGGGCATTGGCGCCGATCAATTCGCAAGCCACGCCCTGGGCTTGCAGGTTCAAGAATTTGCTGTAGGCCACCGCCATTTCTTCGGCATTGGCCGCCAGCCACAGCGTGCCGTTGCAGCGGTAGGCACAGCTGTCGGGCAGGTCCGCGCCCAGTTCGCGCCAGCGCTGCAACGAATATTGACTCAGGGCCAGTTCGGCGGGGTTGTCGTCGAGTACCAGCAAGTGGCCCATGCCGGCGGCCGTGGCCCCGTGCAGTCCGGCGTCCAACACCAGCACCTGCAAGCCGCGACGGGCCAGCGCCTGGGCACAGGCGGCGCCGATAATGCCGGCGCCGATCACGATCACATCGGCCACCTGGCCCTCGTTCATGGACGAATGCCCCAGGCGAACGGGTCGTCCTGTTCGATGATCAGGCTTGCCTCGGCACTGATGAACGCGCGCCCACGAATGGTCGGCACGATGCGCTCACCCTGCAGTTCGTAGGAACCCTCGAACTCGCTGCCGATGACGCTGGCCTGGCGCCAGATCTGCCCCGGTTGCAACTTGTCGTCGGCCGCCAGGCACGCCAGTTTGGCACTGGTGCCGGTGCCGCAGGGCGAACGGTCGTAGGCTTTGCCGGGGCAGAGCACGAAGTTGCGGCTGTCAGCGTGATCGTCGTCGGCGAACAACTCGACGTGATCGATCAAGCCGCCGTCTTCACCGCGAATGCCTTGGGCTTCCAGTGCCTGCTGCACGGCGAAGGTGTAAGCGGTCAGCGCTTCGAGGTTGTCGCCGGCCACCCGCAGGCCGTGCTCGGCGACCAGGAAAAACCAGTTGCCGCCCCAAGCGATATCACCGACCACTTGGCCGATGCCCGGCACCTGCACCGCCAGCGCCTTGCGATAACGGTAGGCTGGCACGTTGCGCACACTCACCGAATGGTCTTCGTGCAGGGTTGCCTGCACCGTGCCCACCGGCGTTTCGATGCTGTGCACGCCGGGGCCGATCTTGCCCAGGTGCGCCAACGACGCCACCAGGCCGATGGTGCCGTGGCCGCACATGCCCAGATAACCGGTGTTATTGAAGAAAATCACCCCGGCACAGGCACCAGGGTCCACCGGCGCGCAGAGCAGGGCGCCCACCAGTACGTCACTGCCCCGTGGTTCCAGCATACAGGCGGCGCGCCATTGATCATGCTGTTCGGCTAATGCCTTGCGCCGTTCGGCCATGCTGCCGGTGCCCAGGTCAGGAAAGCCGGCGGTCACCAGGCGGGTTGGTTCGCCGCCGGTGTGGGAGTCGATCACAGAGATGCGTTTCATGGGAGGGCCACGTCCATTCGGTTGAGTGAACGCAAGAGTGGCCCGTACGGCGAGGTGCCGGCTTGATGGATTTAGTCTGTGTCGATGACGAAATCGGCACAGCATCCGCAGCTGTCAGTGGCTGTGGGGCAGGTGCTCGAACAGGGTCGTGCAGACGCCGGCAATGTGCTCGTCCAGAAGTTTCACCGCCAGGTCCACATCCCCGGCGCGGCAGGCCGCCAGGATCTCGCGATGTTCGTGATCGGCCCGTTCCTTACCGGCCGACAAGCTCATCTGCATGCGTAGATAACGCTCCAGCTTGTCGTTGACCGAACGGATCAGACTCACCAGAAACGGTCGCTGCGCAGGCTCGTACAGGCAGGAGTGCAGCTCCCAGTTGAGCTCGGCCCAGCGCCCCACGTCGTCCTCGCCGATAAACTCCTGACAGATGCGCTCGGCACGGGCGAAGGTCTCTTCGGTCATGTTCGGAATGGCCAGGCGCAGAATCTTGTCCTCCAGCAACATCCGCACTTCGAACATCTGCGCCAGCTCCGCATCGGAAACCCGCGTGACCATCGCCCCGCGATTGCGCTGGAACATCACCAACCCTTCGGCCTCCAGCCGCTTGAGGGCTTCGCGCACCGGGATCTTGCTGACATTGAACTGGCGGGCGATGTCGTCCTGGCGGATCGGCTCATCCTCGGCAAAATGCCCGGCGACAATCGCATCCCGCAGATGCCGGGTGATGATTTCCGAAGTCGAAGGCGTGTTACCAAGGTCGGGTGCGTTGAGTTTGGTCAGGTTCACGGCGGCGGTCATTTGGAGTGAGATAGCGCTAGGGTATACGAAATTCTTTTGCTGATCTTCCCCGGTTCGACGTCGGTGCGCCCGTTTTCATTCAGGCTTGCGCCTCGTCCATTTCACCGTTTGCCATGGTTTACGCTGGAAGGATTGCCCGCTGCATAGCCGATCAGGCAGCCAATCCTTCTCAGAGACTATCCGGATCCCCGAAGAACATCTGAATCCGCGACCGCAACCAACGCTCCCCCGGATCATTATCCTGCGACCCGCGCCACGCCATGTGCAATTCAAAGCTGCGCACCGGCAACGGCGGGTCTTCCGCGCGCACACCGCCAGCGGCCGTTAGCGCATCGGCCGTGTAGTCCGGCACGGTTGCGACGATGTCCGTACCGGCCAGCAAGGTACTCAAGCCATTGAACTGCGGCACTGCGAGCACCACATGACGTTTGCGCCCGAGCTTTTCCAGTTCTTCATCTATGAAGCCGCTGAGGTCGCCGGCGAACGACACCAGTGCATGGGGGCGCGCGCAGTAATCATCCAGGCTCAATGGCCCCGGCACGGTGTCGGCGCGCAACAGCTTGGGCTGGCTGCGGCGCAGTACCTTGCGCTTGGCGTTGGCCGGCAGGTCGGTGGTGTAGCTGACGCCGATGGAGATCTCGCCGGAGGCCAGCAGCCCCGGCATCAGGATGTAGTTGACCCGACGCACCACCAGCACGATCCCTGGTGATTCGGCGCGCAGGCGCTTGAGCAGCATGGGCAGCAAGGCGAATTCGACGTCGTCCGAAAGGCCGATGCGGAACACGGCGGTACTTGTGGCAGGATCGAACTCGGCCGCACGGCTGACCGCGGTGGAAATCGAATCCAGTGCCGGCGAGAGCAGGGCGAAGATCTCGATCGCCCGGGCGGACGGTTCCATGCTGCGGCCGGTACGCACAAACAGAGGGTCATCGAACAGCCCGCGCAGGCGTGAGAGCGCCGCACTGATGGCCGGCTGGCCGAGGAAGAGTTTTTCCGCAGCACGGGTCACGCTGCGTTCGTGCATCAATGTTTCAAAAACGATCAACAGGTTCAGGTCGACACGACGCAGGTCATTACGATTCATCTGGAGTCCTGGCAGAGTCAGCAAACTTGACGTGGGCGGCCATATGAGAACAATGGCCAGCAGGAATATTACGGGGAAAGGCTGGTACTCTGCACCGGGTAATTCAGATTTCCTGAAAAGGTGGCTTCGGTTTCTTGCGGCATTTCACAATGTCGCCGCCCCTGCGGAATCAATGACAGGCATGTCGACTATTAATACCCACTGATAGTGTTGGGTTGAAAGCCCAGCTAGAGTTCAAGGCATTAGAGGTTCATTTGGCGAGGTTTGCGATGTCCCGCACGATCCGTTTTCACAAGTTTGGTCCAGCCGAGGTGCTCAAATGCGAAGAGCATGCGGCGGCTCTGCCTGCACCGGGCGAAGTGCAGGTGCGCGTCGAGGCCATTGGCATCAGCTGGTACGACACTCTCTGGCGCCAGAACCTGGCGTCGTCCCGCGCCCATCTGCCTTCCGGCCTCGGCCAGGAAATGGCCGGTATCGTCACGGCTGTGGGTGAGGGGGTGGATGACCTCGCGATCGGTGACAAGGTCGCCAGTTTCCCGGCCCAAAGCCCGAACGACTATCCGGTCTACGGAGAACTGATTGTCCTGCCGCGCTCGTCGCTGACCCGTTACCCGGACGTGCTGAGCCCGATCGAGGCCAGCGTGCATTACACGCCGCTGTTGGTCGCCTATTTTGCTTATGCCGACCTGGCACGGGTCAAACCCGGGCAATTTGCCCTGGTGACCGACGCCAGCCATTGCGCCGGACCTTCGTTCGTGCAACTGGGCAAGGCCTTGGGTGTTCGAGTGATTGCCGCAACCAAGTCTGCAGAAGAGCGTGAGTATCTGTTGTCGTTGGGCGCCGAAAAAGTCATCGTTACCGAGGAAGAAGATCTGCTGATACGGATCAACAAGATCACCGACAACCGCGGTGTGGACGTGGTCTTCGATGGTTTGGGCGGTCCTCAGATGTCGTTGCTGGGCGATGTGCTGGCGCCTCGCGGCAGCCTGGTGCTGTACGGCCTGCAAGGTGGCAACCAGACGCCATTCCCGGCCTGCGCGGCGTTCCAGAAGAACATTCAGTTCTTCGTGCACTGCATCGGCAACTTCACCGGCAAGCCGGAACTGGGCATCATCCAGGACCAGGTCGCACTGCAACGTGCCTTGCGCGACATCAACCAGTTGACCGCTGACCGCGTGCTGCTGCCGCTCAAGACTCGGGTCTTCCCGTTTGCCGAGGTGGTCGAGGCACACCGCTACATGGACGAATGCCCTTGCCGCGAGCGGGTCGCCCTGCAGGTCGAACCGGCGTAGCACTTGCCCCAAGAGCCGACGCAAAAGCCCCCCAAGAGTCCGTGCCCACACGGACTCTTTCGTTTGTGCCCCCTAAAAAAACCGTCGATCCGCAGACCGGTCCAGCAACTGAACTGGTTTTTGCCCGTAATCTGTAGCTTCTAATCAGCCACTAAGCCCTGATAATTGAATGATTACTTTCATCTCAAGGAATGAGTCATGGCTGGGTGTCAGGCTAAAACTTTTCAATGTGCGCTCTCGGTGCATGCCTTCGATTTAGTTAGTTGTTGTGTAGTTGCCCAAAAGACAGCAACAACTTCTTTCCTTATTTCTTGTGTTAAGTGTCTGTGGGACTGTGTCGGACGTTTCCTAGGACTTCGTCTCCAGTCGAGAAAACCCTTGCCAGCTGGGCGCTACAGCCTTGTCTTCGGCGTGCCTCAGAAGGGTTGTTACGATCGTTTCAAATGATTTCCAGAAAATTAAATTGCTAGCATTTGGCAATAAAGTCGATGACTCCATTCGTGCAGACAGTCCAGCGGAATGTGCTGTTTGCGCGAAATTGAACTTACGAGTACCAGGTAAATAAAGATGACCAGCATCCATGACCAAGCGATGAACTATGTCTATCAACAAGTGCTGCAGCGATTGCTGGGTTTCTTCTCCCGTGCCGAGCGCACTGCATTGCAGTTGTTGATTCAGCGTCTGGCCGTGGCGGCAGGGGGCATGGAGCGTATGGGTGATTACAAGGTGTTGGCAGTCCAGTCAGGGGCTCGCGACAACTGCTACAGCCTGGCGCTGTTGCGTGCGGCGCAATTGACCATCGCCACGCGGGCGCCGGCGACATTCCAGTTGCGCATCGCCTCGTTGCGGTTGAACGGGACCAGCCGGGCGGCCGTGGGAAACATGCACCGGACCAACAGCGCACTGTTTGTCTATGACGATCCGCGGGTCGAAGTGCTGATGGTCGATGATCGGGAAGTCCTGCCGTTCGATCACCTGAGGCCGATCTCCGACGCCGGCCGTGAGTCCAGCCGCGTGAACCTGCTGCTGATCGGCCATCGCCGGGAATGGCACGGCGGGTTCGACCTGTGGGATGACGGATACCTGGCCACGGGAGAGTTCTACGGGCAAATCGCCCGCTGGGACGGTGGCGTCGACGCCTTGCTCGTCAGTGACACGCCGCGTCAGCAAAAACAGTTCATCGACGGCCTGAAGCGTGCCGCCACCAAGGCAGGGCTCAAGCCCTCGTCCGTGGGCGAGGCCGGCCATGCGGGGTTGTTTGCATTGCTCGATGAGCTGGGCAGCGACTGTTATCAGGCGTTTTATGCCGATGACAGCCAGGCGCGATGGCGTCCTGAAGAGCGTTTTGAGACCTGCCGTCGTACCACCTGCATCGAGATTCACGACCTGCTGGTCAGCAACCTGGAAGAGCGCTGGTCATTGCTGACTGAATTTCTCGGCTTCCAGCCTGACGAACTGTCCGCGCAGATCAGCGACAACGAATTCGTCAGCGCGTCGATTTCGGCGCACGTGCGTGGGTTGCAAGCGAGCTTCGTGCAGGGCCGCGATTACCAGTCAGGCGTTGAGCAGTACCTGCAACGCGCCCTGGTGATGATGCGTCGCAAGCGCTTGCCCGAGCGTTTGTGCGAGCAGGCCATCGCGGTGTTCGGTAACCCGGCGACACTGGGCGATCAGCGTGCCCGCGCGGCGGCCGAGGCGCAAAAGAACCTGGGCCTGAGCGAAGCACAATTGGTGTGTCTGCTCTTTGCGCCTTTTATCGAAGAAGGTGCGGGGCTTGAGCGATTTTTGCGTCAGTGCCATCCGGGCATGCTGGTGGCCATGCCCGAGTTGCATCGGGCCATGCAGGGGCATCCGGTCGCCGAGCAGATCATGCAATGGATGATTGATGTCAGCGGATTGCCCGTTAGCCTGATTGGCCGGCTTTATCGCATGGAGCGGGCGCCAGGCAGCGGTGACGGGGCGCCCGAAGCACAGATCCAGGACGCCGCGTTGCAAGAGGCAGCGGGCGATCCTGGCACCGGCAACACCTTGGTGGATGAATGGTCAGCGGGTCACTGAGGGTGAGCGGACTATCAGCCCGTGCGGTCGGCCTTCAGCCATGAAAGGTCCACGAGAAACGGATTTCGCCTATCAGGCCGTTTATCGCTATCTGGGCAGTCTGATCAATGAGTCCGAAGGAGATTCACGCATCCGCCTGCCGTCGCTGCGGCAGCTGGCAGAGCGCCTCAATGTGTCGATTTCGACCATTCAGTACGCCTATTCGCTGCTGGAGAAGGAAGGGCGTGTGTTTTCGGTGGCCAAGTCGGGTTATTACGCGTTGCCAGTGTCCTCTTACAACCCGCAGGACAGCGGCAGCGATCTGCTCGAAGCTGTCTATGTCAATGCCAGGCGTCCGGGGATGCTGGTCCTGAGCGCCGATGAACCGGCGTCGCTGCAACCGCTCGACAGCCCGTTGTTGCTGCTGGAGCGGGAGTTGCTGCGCCAGTATCCCCGGCAGCCGCAGTCGCCCTCGCAACCCTGCGGCGAGCTCGAGCTGCGCACTGCCCTGGCCGCACGCTACACCACGTCTCCCATGCGTTACTGGCACGCCGATGATGTCTACATCGGCGCCGACCTGCGTGGCGTCCTGGAAATCCTCATCGCCGTGCTGGGTTTGAAAGATGCCACGGTAGTGGTTGAATCGCCGTGCGACTGGACGATCCTGCGGTTGTTTCAAGCCGCCAGCGTGCGGGTGATCGAGTGGCCTGTGCAAGCCGATGGTTGCCTCGATCCGCAACGCCTGAAAACGTTGCTGGCGACTGAGCCGGTACGGCTGGTGATGCTGTCATCGGCCCTGAACATGCCCCGTGGCAGCCTGGCGCCTGAGGAAAACAGGCAGGCCATTGCCCGGCTGTTGGCCGCGCATGACAGTTGGGTACTGGAAAATGACTGTTATGGCGAGCTCGGATTCGACCCGGGCGGCCTGCGCTTTCGCGACTTGCTCGACCCTGAACGGCTGATGGTGTTTTCCGCGTTCGAGAAAATCATTGGTCCGGAAGCGCCCTACGGCTACCTGCTTTCAAGGCACTTGAGCACCGAGTTGCAACGGCACTTCCTGTTGCGTTCGTTTCGACTGTCGCCGATT
Source organism: Pseudomonas sp. PDM32 (assembly GCF_019219225.1). Taxonomy (NCBI): domain Bacteria; kingdom Pseudomonadati; phylum Pseudomonadota; class Gammaproteobacteria; order Pseudomonadales; family Pseudomonadaceae; genus Pseudomonas; species Pseudomonas sp. PDM32. The sequence goes on along the minus strand of NZ_JAHUWE010000003.1, from coordinate 44,310 downwards.
CGCCAGAAAGCCATCGCCCGTTTGTACAGCAGCGGCCGCATCGATCAACACCTGCTTGTGCTGCGCCGGCTACTCAAGGAGCGCAAGAGCCAAATGACCCAGTTGTTGCAGGAGCGACTGGGTGATGCCTTGCATTTCGTCGAGCCGCAAGGCGGTGCAACGATCTGGGTGCGTTCGTTGCGCCGGGTCAATGTCCGTCGTGTGTTCCAGCGCCTGCTGGCACAGCAGGTGGTCATCGCGCCGGGCGAACTGTTCAGCCTCCACGGTCTGCACGGGCAGTATTTACGCCTGAGTCATACCTTCGGTGGCGATCACAACCTGGCGGTCGCGCTGGGACTGCTGGGGGATGCGCTGCGCCTGGAATCGATCGAGTGAGGGAGACAAAAAATAACAACCACCACTGTGTGGGATCGATCCCATCGCGTTGCGGTCAAACTGCCAGTAAACTGCTGCTCACTTCCTGAACCACTCTATTCCAGAGGTTTTGCATGACACTCAGTCCTTTTGCGGGTAAACCGGCACCGGCAGAATTGTTGGTCGACATCCCGCGACTGGTAACGGCCTATTACACCGGCCAGCCTGATGCCGCCATTTCGACCCAGCGCGTTGCCTTCGGCACGTCGGGGCACCGCGGCAGCTCGTTCGACCTGAGTTTCAACGAATGGCACGTGCTGGCGATCAGCCAGGCCATTTGCCTGTATCGCGAAGCTCAGGGCATCGATGGCCCGCTGTTTGTCGGTATTGACACCCACGCGCTGTCCACGCCGGCCGGTGCCAGCGCCCTTGAAGTGCTGGCGGCCAACGGCGTGACCGTGATGATCGCCGCGGGCGACGAGTACACCCCGACGCCGGCCATTTCCCATGCGATTCTCTGCTACAACCGTGGCCGCACCAGTGGCCTGGCGGACGGCATCGTCATCACGCCGTCGCACAACCCGCCACAAAGCGGTGGCTACAAGTACAACCCCACCAACGGTGGTCCGGCCGATACCCACATCACCAAGTGGATCGAAGCCAAGGCCAACGAATTGCTGGCCAACAAGCTCGCCGGGGTCAAGCGCATCAGCTACGAGCAGGCCCTGAAGGCCGGCACCACCCATCGTCACGATTACCTCAACACCTATGTCGCCGACCTGATCAACGTGATCGACTTCGACGCCATCCGCGATGCCAAGCTGCGCCTGGGCGTCGATCCGCTGGGTGGAGCAGGGGTGCGCTACTGGTCGGCGATTGCCGAGCATTACCGTCTGGACCTGGATGTGGTGAACAAGCAGGTCGACCCGACCTTCCGCTTCATGACCGTCGATTGGGACGGCCAGATCCGCATGGACCCATCGTCCAGCCATGCCATGCAAGGCCTGATCGGCCTGAAAGAGCGCTTCGACGTGGCGTTTGCCTGCGACCCTGACCATGACCGCCATGGCATCGTCACGCCGTCCGGTGGTTTGCTGGCACCGAACAACTACCTCGCCGTTGCCATCGACTACCTGTTCCAGAATCGTCCGCAATGGCGCGCCGATGCTGCTGTGGGCAAAACCGTGGTCAGCAGCGGCTTGATCGATCGCGTGGCCAAACGCCTGGGCCGTCGCCTGTACGAAGTGCCGGTCGGCTTCAAGTGGTTTGCCGATGGGCTGTTCGACGGATCCCTGGGTTTCGGCGGTGAAGAAAGCGCCGGTGCCTCGTTCTTGCGCAAGGACGGCGGCGTCTGGAGCACCGACAAGGACGGTTTGATTCCGGCCCTGCTGGCTGCCGAGATGACGGCCCGGACCGGTCGCGATCCGAGCCAGGCGTACCGTGCCTTGACCGATGAACTGGGTGAGCCGTTCTCGGTACGGGTCGACGCCAAGGCCAACCCGGAGCAGAAAGCCCTGTTGAGCAAGCTGTCGCCGCAACAGGTCACTTCGACCCAACTGGCCGGCGAGCCGATCCAGAGCATCCTCAGCCACGCACCGGGCAACGACCAGGCCATTGGCGGTCTCAAGGTCATGACCGAAAACGGCTGGTTCGCGGCGCGTCCGTCGGGCACGGAAGACATCTACAAGATCTACGCCGAAAGCTTTGTCAGCGACGACCACCTCAAGCAACTGGTGGCCGAGGCGCAAACGCTGGTGGATGGTGCCATTTCCGCGAAATAAACACACAACCCTGTGGGAGCGGGCTTGCTCGCGAAGGCGGTGTTTCAGTCAACATTGAAGTTGAAGCTGATACCGCTTTCGCGAGCAAGCCCGCTCCCACAAAGGGTTCGATGCAGCAACTAAAAAGGGGCGACCAACACGGTCGCCCCTTTTTTTTGCAATTGCGCTCAGTGAATCAAGCCAGATCCACCAACACGATCTCACTGTCCTCGATGGCCGTCACACGCAGCACCTGCTCATCGGCCACCGCGACACCGTCTCGAGCTTGTGCGCGCAAACCATTGACTTCAATGACCCCGGTGGCCGGAACCAGGTAGGCACGACGACCGCTGTCCAAAAGGTACTCGGCCGTTTCACCGGCCTTCAGATTGGCGGCCACCAGCCGGGCATCGGCGCGGATGCGCAGGCTCTGCTCGTCGCCTTCCTTGCCGCTGGCCAGGGTGACAAAACCTTCGCGGTCGCCTTTCGGGAACGGTTTGGCGCCCCAGGACGGTGCCAGGCCTGTCTCGTTCGGGATGATCCAGATCTGGAAAATCCGGGTCGGCGTCGCTTCCAGGTTGTACTCGCTGTGGGCGATCCCGGTACCGGCGCTCATGACCTGGACGTCACCCGCTTCGGTCCGGCCCTTGTTGCCCAGGTTGTCCTGGTGGCTAATGGCGCCTTCACGGACATAGGTGATGATTTCCATGTCCCGGTGCGGGTGTTGCGGGAAACCGGTGCCGGGAGCGATCACGTCGTCATTCCAGACCCGCAGGTTGCCCCAGTTCATGCGCTGTGGATCGTAGTATTCGGCGAACGAAAAATGGTGATGCGCATCCAACCAGCCGTGGTGAGCACCGCCAAGGGTTTTGAAAGGTCTGAGTTCAAGCATGATCGTCTCCAGAAAAGGTTCGTCATGGGGCGAAGCGCCTGAGCCACGAAGCGAGACCGGTGGTTGATGACGGCCATCATCCATCAGGCAACAATCGATAAAAAGCGTAAAAAATGCGCCATTCCCATCGAATCAATTGATATGAAATAGGCTCGAAACGCTCTCATCCAACCTTCACTTCATCGCATAAGCCAATGAGTCATAAGCAATTCACTAGAACTCAATGGCAAATGCAGACACCATAGCGCTCAACAGCCTCACACCCTGGAGTCAGTCCGCGTGCCGCAACACACCCCCGATCTTCCGCCTGAACTTCGCCCCCTGGCCGAGATGCCGCTGATCAAGCGCCTGCTCGCCCGGTTCTTCGGTTACAGCCTGACCCGCCTGCACGCACAGCATCGTGCATCGTGGTTGCATGGCCAGGCCGACGGTTTTCGCAGCGGTCACAGCGCCGGGGTCGATTACGGCTACAGGGAAGGCAAGCTCGAGGGGTTGGAGGAGGGACGGCAGGTCCTGCTGATCCGCGACACGCGCGCCACTGAACACCGGCCACCGAATGTCGATGACCTGCTGTTCGACGATTGGCGCCTGCCGCTGAGCGCCGAGTTGAAGAAGCGCATGAAAGCTGATGTCGCCCGGTTGCTGCCAGCCCATGCCCAGCCCAGCGCCGCACAGTGGAAAATGATCTTCAGCGACACGCCGTCCACCTCGGTGATCGCCGGTGCCGGCGCAGGCAAGTCGACCACGCTGGTGTTGCGCATCTTGCTGTTGAGCCATTACCTGGGTTTCGAGTTGAGTTCGATGACGGTGGTGACCTTCACCCGCGAGTCGCGCAAGGACTTCATCAACAAGCTGATCGAACTGTTTGCGCTCTGGGGCCGCGCGATCAGTTTCAAGGAGGCACGGGACCTGGTGCGCACCTTTCACTCGCGGATCCTGCCGATGGTGCGCAGTCTTCCGGGTTTCGAGCGCTTGCAGGCCTTTGAGAATCTCAGCCTGCGGGCTGCACAGGGTGATGAGGAGGTCGACAGCAATCCGTTCGACCTGCGTATCAACGACGCTCAGCGCCAACAGCTAAACGCCTGCTATCACCGTCTGCACAGTAACGACGAGCGCTTTCGTGAGCTGATCAAGCCATTGTCCCGGCATGCCTTGCAACTCAAGGAGCTGGAGCGGGATCACCCCGATGTGCAGAAACGCATGGGCGTCACCGAACTGGCGGCCAAGCGTGATGAAGAGTTGTGCGACGCCATTGAAGACCTGTGGTTTCGCGCCGGTGCCTGGCCCATCAAGGGTATCGAACCGAACCGCCAGTCATTCGATATCAACGGCTCGACATTCCACTGTCACGGCTACATCCCGACGCTGGACGCCTGGGTGGTGCTGGGGTTCGATCCTCGGGAGAACCCGCAGGTCACGCGGCCCAATGCCAAGCTGACGGTGCGCGCAGAATGGGCAGTAAAACGCACCTTGTTTCAAGCTTTCTGTCGTAAGCCATTGATTTGGATGGATAGTTACGAGTCATCAAAGCGTGTTCTGGCCTCTCTGGCGGGCGATGCCAGCGCCGGGCCGGGCTTCGATTACAAGGTCAAGGGCGAACTCGCTTCCGCGCCGTTGCTCGATTGCTTTGTCGCCGCCGCCGGGTTCATCGAAAACCTCGGGCTGGATGTGCCGAGTGCCGTGGGACAGATGAGTTTCGCCAAGGACGATCCCGACCGGTACTTCTTCGAGGCCCTGAGCCTTTACTGGCGGGCGCTGGAAGATCATTTGCTCGAGCAGAAACCACCGATCATGACCTACAACCGGATGTTCGCCCTGTTCAGCGAGCATTCGCCGGAGAACCTCAAACTGTTGAGTGATGAGCTGCTGCGGCCGTTGTCACACCTGATGATCGACGAATTCCAGGACGTTTCGCCGCAAATCGTCTCCTGGATCAGGGCCAGCCTGGCGGAGATCCGCAGTCGCGGCCCGGCCATGCACGTCGGACGGGGTGCCCAGCGTTCCTCGCTGCTCTGTGTGGGCGATGACTGGCAATCCATCTATGGCTGGCGCGGCAGTTCGCCGAGCTACTTCATGGAGTTCAACAAGGAGTTCCCGTCGCCGAGCACCACCAAGGTCATGCTCAGCGACAACTACCGCAGCCACCAGCACATCATCGATGCCGCCGAGCACATCGTGCGCGCAGCACCGGCGATTGCCGGGAAGAAAGCCAAGGCCAGCGGTGAACCCAGGGCATTGCTGCCGGTGAACGTCCTCGATCGTGATGACCAGGGCATGGCGCAGCGCCTGATGGAGCATTATCGAAAGGGTGATTCAATCTTGATGCTTTATCGAAAAAGTAGCGATAAGTCATTGATAGAAGAGCATATTCAGTCAGTACTTAATGTTGATTCGAGCTTGCCCCATGCCGCTCGCAGGCTCAAGCAACTGACGTATCACAGCGCCAAGGGCCTCCAGGCCGATGCGGTGTTTTTGCTGGGTGACTGCCAACACCTGACCAGTTCGCCCTACAAGAATCAGGTTTACCGGATGGCGGGCCTGGGCAAGGCCGGTGACAGCGAGCCCTACGACAATGCCCAGAAGGACGAGATCCTGCGCCTGGCCTACGTGGGTATTACCCGCGCCGTCAGCCATTGCTACTGGTACGTCGACGCACAAGACACTCAGGCCGCGAACATGCCCAAGGCGTCCGACCGGATCGGCAAGGGCAAGGCGTTCTTTGCCGACCATCGTAAAAGCCAAACCACTGCCTGACTTCTGAATCGACACTTTGTGGGAGCGAGCTTGCTCCGGGCGGCGTTCCGACGATGGACTCAAGAGCGCCGCGTTCAGCCAGTAAATACGCGTTATCGTTAACGACCATCGCGAGCAGGCTCGCTCCTACAGGGGAACTGCGTTCAACAAAAAGCCCACTTCAAGTGGGCTTTTTTTGGGGGGTAGGCTTCAGGCATAACTCCTGATGGCCTGCGGTGGAACGAAAGCTTCAAGTTCATCCTCCACCGCTTCGATTATTCGTTCTACATCCGCGGCATTCATGACGGTGGCGCAAGGAATACCGGCAATGGCGATCATGGTCTCGCCAGTGGCACGATCGAAAAGACGGGCAATCATGCTGCCCGGCGCGTCCATGCTCGCCTCGAAACCCATGGGATGAAAATGCCAGCGCATCAGCTGGCAGGCGTTTGGAAACGTGACCTTACTGAACCCTCTATTCATGTGTTGCCCGCCTTCAGTATCGAGCGCTTCCTTTAGCTCATGGTAGGAGGGAAGAACCTTCAATGGCTCAACCAGTGACAGTCTTTAAAAGTAGCATCCGAATGTGAAAAGAATGTGGTTTTTTCAGCTCGTTTGGCGATTGCCACCCTTTTTTTGATTCAGGTCACGCTTGCTTGATATTGGCGGCCCGAAACCCGCATCCGTTTAGTCGTTGAAGACAAAGCGGAAGTTGGGCAAGCTCGGTTTTTTCCGTCGAGACTTTCAATGCACGCCGAGGATGATGGTCCGCTGCAAACCCAGGCCACGGGCGAGACGGTCATGCGCTATCACTTGCGCTGGAAGCACCGGGATCTGGACGGGGTCATGGCGCTCTATCACCCTGAAGTCCAGTACAACGACTTTTTCCAGAATCGGGTCATGGGCCTGGCCGAATTGCGCGACTACGTGCGCAGCAGCATGCCCCGGGATCCGGATGAGGCGCTGGAGCACTCCGACCGCATTCGACTGGACGGCAACACCGCCTTCATTCAGTACCGCATCACCCTGCGCGGTGGTGAGGGGCTGGTGTCGTTCCGCGCCAGCGAGGCGATCACCGTCAAGGACGGGCTGATCTGGCGGGTCAATGAATACGCTTCGCTGGTGCATGAGCAACCCGTCAGCAAAACCACCCCCGGCCAGCGCCCGGCCAGCGCCCGGCGGTCAGCCGGCTGGGCCTGTCGCCTCGCCAGTTGAGCTTCATGGCCGATGACCTGCAGCAGTATTTCCAGCGCCAGCAGCCGTATCTTGACCCGGAGCTCGACCTGCAACGGGTGGCGAACGAGTGCGGGTACAGCCGTAACCAGATTTCCTATCTGTTGAACCAGGTGTTGGGCCAGAGCTTCTATCGCTACGTCAACCAGGCGCGCCTGCAACACTTGCTCGCGGCGCTGGATGACGCCACGCCACCGCTGCGTATCGATGAACTGGCGTTCGCCGCCGGATTCAATTCGCTGTCGGCGTTCTACAGCTGTTTCCGCCAGCACACCGGCCAGTCACCCAAGGCCTACGTCAAACAAATTTCTTTGCGTGCACGCGCGCAAGACAGCGCCTGAGCCCACGCACTAGGATCGACGCCATCGAAGTTTTCAGTGGCGGAGTCTTGCATGCCGGCGTGGCGCACTATCAGTTTGTGGATGGACCAGCTCGACGAGCCGTTGTTGGCGCGTCCGGCGCTGGAGCGGGACCTGGATGTGGACGTGGCGATCATCGGCGCCGGCTACACCGGTCTCTGGACCGCGTACTACCTCAAGCAGCAGAAACCGGAGCTGAACATCGCCATTGTCGAAGCGCAGACCGCCGGTTTCGGTGCGTCGGGGCGCAATGGCGGCTGGTTGATGGGCAACTTGCTGGGTGAAGATCGCCTGCTGGCCGGTTTGCCGGTCGAAGAGCGCCGCGCTTCCTACGATTTGTTGCATGGCATTCCGGATGAAGTGGAGATTGTCCTCGAACGTGAGGGCATCGACTGCGATTTCCGTAAAGGCGGGGTGCTGTATTGCGCTGCGCGTTATCCGGAGCAGGCGACCAGCCTGCGTCACTACCTGGACGATCTCCACCGCCAGGGCCTCGACGATAGCCACTATCGCTGGCTGAGCCCGGAACAACTGGCGCAGCAGATCCGCGTCGCCAAACCCTATGGCGGCATCTATGCGCCGCACGTGGCGACCATCCACCCGGCCAAGCTGGTTCGCGGGCTGGCCCGGATGGTGGAGCGCCTGGGGGTGAGGATCTACGAAAACAGCCCGGTCACCCATTGGCAATCCGGCAGCCTGCGCACGGCGAAAGCGTCGGTGCGCTGTCACTGGGTCGTTCCGGCAGTAGAAGGCTACTCCGTCACCTTGCCGCCCCTGGGGCGTTATCAGATGCCGGTGCAGAGCCTGATCGTCGCGACCGAGCCGCTGTCGGCGGCCACCTGGGATGAAATCGGCCTGAGCCGTGGCCAGGCGTTCAGCGAGGCCAGTCGACAAGTGACCTACGGCCAGCGCACCGCTGACAACCGTTTGATCTTTGGCGCCCGTGGCGGCTATCAGTTCGCCGGCAAGCTGCGCCACGACTTCGAGCTGACCACCGATGAAAAAGACCTGCGGCGCTACCTGTTCGGCGAGCTGTTCCCGCAGTTGAAGAACGTGCAGATCACTCATTCCTGGGGCGGCAACCTGGGCATGTCCCGGCACTTCAAGCCGCACATGCTCTGCGACCGGGCCAAAGGCATCGCCTTGTCTGGCGGCTATGGCGGGGAGGGCGTTGGCGCCAGCAACCTCGGTGGACGCACGCTCGCCGACCTGATCCTGGGGCGCGACACCGATCTGGTGCGCCAGCCGTGGGTCCTTCCGCAGCGGGGCCTCGACGCGCTCAGGGCCTGGGAGCCGGAACCGATCCGCTGGCTCGGCTACAACGCAATCATCCGCAGCTTTGTCCATGAGGACCAGACCCTGGCCAACCCGGCTACTGCGCCCTGGCGGCGCAAGCTGGCCAGCGGGGTGGCCGGTTTCATGGAAGGTTTCATGCACTAAACGGCGCGCTCTTCATCGACAGGCTACATCGACAGGTAATCCCATGAGCATCACGCAATTCAAGCACACCGCAACCCTGAAACTGGAAGAGTCCAACCCGGTCGCCGTGCCCTTGGGCACGCCCGTGGCCGTGGCCTCGACCACCAGCGTCGAACGCGACGACGGCGTCGAGACCGGCGTCTGGGAATGCACCCCGGGGCGCTGGCGGCGGCAGATCGTCGCCCAGGAGTTCTGTCACTTCATCCAGGGGCGCTGCACCTTCACCCCGGACGGCGGTGAAACGCTGTACATCGAAGCCGGCGACGCACTGATGTTGCCGGCCAACAGCCTCGGTATCTGGGACATCCAGGAAACCGTGCGCAAGACCTACGTCCTGATTTTCTGATCCTTGATTGCCTGCCAACAAAAACAACCTACAGGAATCGACTCATGCTCCGAAAGACACTGACCCTGGCTCCGCTGCTGCTGGTTGCATCGATCAGTCAGGCGGCCGAAACCGTCAAAATCTATAACTGGTCGGATTACATCGCGCCGGACACCACGAAAGACTTCCAGAAAGAAACCGGCATCGGCTTCACCTACGACGTCTACGACAGCAACGAAACCCTCGATGGCAAGCTGATGACCGGTAAATCCGGTTACGACGTGGTGTTTCCGTCCAACCACTTCATGGCGCGGCAAATTGAGGGCGGCGCTCTGAAGAAACTCGACAAGAGCCAGTTGCCGAACTGGAAAAACCTCAACCCGGTATTGCTCAAGGCCTTGCAGACCAATGATCCGGGTAACGAGCACGGCTTCCCGTACCTGTGGGGCAGCACCGGCATCGGCTACAACGTTGCCAAGGTCAAGGCGGTGCTGGGCGACAACGCCCCGGTGGATTCCTGGGACTTGATTTTCAAGCCCGAGAACATGCAGAAGTTGCAGAAGTGCGGCGTGGCCATTCTCGACAACGGCCCCGAACTGCTGCCGGCCGCGTTGAACTACCTCGGCTTGCCGCCTCACAGCAAGAACCCGGACGACTACAAAAAGGCTGAAGCCTTGCTGTTGAAAGTGCGGCCGTATGTGAGCTATTTCCACTCGTCCAAGTACACCAGTGACCTGGCCAACGGTGATATCTGCGTCGCGGTCGGTTTCTCCGGCGACATCCTGCAGGCGGAAAACCGTGCCAGGGAAGCCAACAATGGTATCGACATCGGTTATGCCATTCCCAAGGAAGGCGCCGCCATCTGGTTCGACATGGTCGCGATGCCTGTCGATGCTCCGGACGAAAAGGCCGGTTACGCCTTCATGAACTATCTGCTGCGCCCGGACGTCATGGCCAGCGTCAGCAACTACGTGCACTACGCCAATGGCAACGAGCAGGCTGACAGCCTGATCAACCCGGCGATCAAGAACGACACCAAGGTTTACCCAAGCCCGGAAATGATGGGGAAACTCTTTGCCCTGGAAGCCATGCCATTGAACATCGACCGAGTTCGCACGCGCGTGTGGAACAAGATTCGCACCGGCAGCTGAAGACCTTGTCAGGCAATCGGGACAGGATGTCCCGTTGCCATCCTTGTCAGCCAACCGGCTCGGCTGCGCAACTCATCTGGCCTGAGCCGGGTATCTGGAAAAAAACGTCATCGCCGATTTGCCAGAAGCTGTAGCTGCCTTTGTAATCCTTGCCCGTGTACTGGGTTCCGGAATTGTTCGGCACCTGGTTCAGCGTCACCGAGGAGTTGGCCCATTTGAGGAACACCACGCCCGGTTCGACCGTAAAGAAGGTCGCGGCCACCAATGCGTTGAACCCTGCGCAACGATAAGCCAAGGGGCCTTCGGTGAGCCGGCTCGGGTCCTTGGTTCTGGCAATGGCCGAACCCTGACGCAGTTGGAACGCACGCTCGGCATAACTGGCGATGACGCACGTCTTGGCTTGCGGCCCGGCACCACAGCGGTTACGGGACTCCATCCAGAACCGATGATCTATCTCGACTTTATTCGGGCGCGGCACTGAATGTTCGTCGGTGAGCGCCAGCAGATACAGACGATCGAGTTCCAGGTCCATGCGCGCCAGCTGAGCGTCGTGACAGATAAGCTTTTCGGTGGATGCCTGGGGCGTGGTGCAATCGAAACTGGTTTTGTACGTCGGCAAGGGCTTTGGTTTTGGTTTTGCCTTTGTAGCGGCGTCACAAAAGCTCGCCGTCACGCACGCGCTGACGGCGAGCACAGAGGCCAGAAGTGGCATGACCATTTTCATTTCGGCGTCACCTGAGTCTTTGCGTGATGCCCGTATTGCAACGCCTGTGTCGAAGCGTTGCACATTCATTCGGTCGCACGGGGTCTATCGAGTGTAAGGCAGTGCTCGAAACCTGCCACATCGTGCCAGGAGAAACGTCAGTCTTCCGCGCGAATCGTTGCCACTTCGTCGGCCCTGACTTTCACCATCGCTCCCGAAATGTCCTCGAACTCGAAGAATCCGTCCTTGGTTTTGGTCTTCGGCATGTCCTTGGTCAGGTACTGAGTGCCGTTCTGCAGGGTCACCACCGTTGGCGTCGAGCAACCGGCCAGCACCAGCAGTGCCGCGACGGCCAGGGGTAAACCCAAAGTCTTGATGTCCATGATCACCTCCCGTTCGTTTTGAAGCAGTGCCATCCATTCGCGCCTGTCACTGCATGCCTATGGCGGTTGGTGCCGCCAAGGGGCAGAAAGTTCTACTGCTCGGGAAATATTCCGTACAGCACCTCCATTTATCCTTTTCCGATTGCACCGGGCAGGGCGAAACTGGTATCTGTACGCATAACCAGTACTCGCTCGCCATGGCCCATTTCCTGTGACCGCAAATCCCCTCGACGATCCGTTCTATTACCTCAACAACTTCATGCAAGTGCTTGATTGGCTTGAGCAGCGCTTGGCCGATGTGCTGAGCGTCGACGAGCTGCGTTTCATTAATGAGTTTAAGCGGTTACCCCGTGAATCGCAGGCACTGCTGGTCAGAATGGTCATGCGCAAGGGCATTCATTTCAGGGCCGGCAAACTGCATTACGACGAAATCGGCGATATCCCCGGTGCCGCCGGCCCGCTGTTGAAACTCGGTTGGGTCGACGAGCGTATGCCGCTGGCGGTCGAGGAACTGTTCGAACTGCTCCTCAAGGGTGAAGTCCTCCAGACCTTCGGCTACGTCATCGATCAACCCAAAGGCAGAAAATCCGATTGGCTGCCAGCGCTGAGCGAACAATTTCCCCAGGCGCAAAGCTTCAACGACTGGTGCCCGTGGCTGGATGAGCGCCTGCTCAGCCTGACCATCATGGAATTGTGCGACCGCCTGCGCCTGATGTTCTTCGGCAACCTGTACCAGGACTGGTCGGAGTTCGTGCTGGCCGACCTGGGTATCTACACCTACGAAAAAGTCGAATTCAGCGCCGAGTCCCGCGGCTTGCGCAGCCGCGACGACGTGGATGCCTGTGTCCTCCTGCACGCGTACCAGCAACAGTTCGAAGCCGGTGAAGCGCTGGAGGAGGTGGCCGGGCGCATCAAGGGCCTGACGCTGGACAATCCCTGGTTGCAACGCCGGCGCGGCAAGCTGCTGTTCCAGATGGGCCAGTATTGCGAACGCATCGCGGATTTCGCCATGGCCCTGACCCTGTACCGTGAATGTGCTTATCCGGGGGCGCGGGCGCGGCTCATTCGTGTGCTGGAGCGCAGCGGGGAGTTCGAGTTGGCGCTGGATCTGGCCGAGCAGGCCGAACAGGCACCGGAGAGTGCCGTCGAACACCAGCAGTTGCTCCGCGTGCTGCCCCGCCTGCGACGCAAGCTCGGCGGGCCGCCCATCAAGCGGGCGGCGCCTCGGGAAATGCAGCGTCTGGACCTGCAACTACCAAGAGTCGATCCGGCAATGTCGGTCGAGTTTTACGTTCAGGCGCATCTGGCTGAGGATTCGGCACCGATCCACTACGTCGAAAACAGCCTGATCAACTCGCTGTTCGGCCTGTTGTGCTGGCCGGCGATTTTCGCGCCTTTGCCGGGGGCATTCTTCCACCCGTTCCAGCGCGGGCCGGTGGATTTGCTCAGCGAAGACTTCCAGGCCCGCCGGGCCGAACTGTTCCAGGCGTGCCTGGCCGAACTGGAAGACGGGCGCTACCGGCAGACCATTCGCCAACGTTACGCCGCCAAGTGGGGCGTGCAGTCGCCGTTCGTGTTCTGGAGCGTGCTCAGCGAAGAGTTGCTGGAGCAAGCCCTGGATTGCCTCCCGGCCGAGCATCTCAAGCACTGGTTCAATCGCCTCTTGCTGGACATCAAGGCCAATCGCGCCGGCATGCCGGACCTGATCCAGTTCTGGCCGCAGCAAAAGACCTACCGCATGATCGAAGTCAAAGGCCCGGGCGATCGCCTGCAGGACAACCAGTTGCGCTGGCTGGAGTTCTGCCATGAACACCAGATGCCCGTCGCCGTGTGCTACGTGCAATGGGCGGAGCAGGACGCTTGAGCTACAGCATTGCGGTGCGGGCGCTGTGCGAGTTCACCGCCAAGGCCGGCGACCTCGACCTGCGCTTCACACCGTCGCCCACCGCGCTGGAGGGCATTGTCGGGCACCGCACGGTGGCTTCAAGGCGCAGCGAGGGCTACCAAAGCGAAGTCGCCCTCGAGGGCCAGTATCAGACCTTGACGGTCAAGGGCAGGGCGGATGGCTATGACCCGGGGCAAAACTGCCTGGAAGAGGTCAAGACCTACCGCGGTGACTTGAGCAAGCAACCGGCCAACCACCGTCAGTTGCATTGGGCCCAGGCGAAAATCTACGGCTGGTTGATGTGCCGCCAACGGGATCTGCCGCGGATCAACCTGGCGCTGGTGTATTTCGACATCGTCAGCGAAAAGGAAACCTGCCTGGTCGAGCCCTTCGAGGCCGCGCAGTTGCAACAGTTCTTCGAGCGGCAATGCGCGCGCTTCCTGCAATGGGCGCAACAGGAAGTCGCCCACCGTGACGGGCGCAATCTCGCGGCGCAGCGCCTGGCCTTTCCCCACGCCGACTTTCGGCCGGGGCAGCGCCATCTGGCCGAGTCGGTGTTCAAGGCCGTCAGCACAGGGCGCTGCCTGATGGCGCAGGCGCCCACGGGCATCGGCAAGACCCTGGGCACCCTGTTTCCCATGCTCAAGGCACTGGCACCGCAGCAGCTGGACAAAGTGTTCTTCCTGACGGCGAAAACCCCGGGACGCAAGCTCGCCCTGGACGCCGCGCAAGTGTTGCTGGCCAGCGCCGATGCACCACCGTTGCGGGTGCTGGAGATGATTGCCCGGGACAAGGCCTGCGAACATCCGGACAAGGCCTGCCACGGTGAGTCCTGCCCACTGGCCCGGGGGTTCTACGATCGCCTGCCGGCCGCACGGCAGGCGGCCAGTCAACTGAGCCTGCTGGACCAGGGCGCCCTGCGCGAGGTTGCCCTGGCACACGATGTCTGTCCGTATTACCTGAGCCAGGAAATGGCGCGATGGGCCGACGTGGTGGTTGCCGACTACAACTATTACTTCGATTTCAGCGCCTTGCTGTTCGGTCTGGCCCAGGCCAATCACTGGAAGGTCGCGGTGCTGGTCGACGAAGCCCACAACCTTGTGGAGCGCGGTCGGCAGATGTACAGCGCCAGCCTCGATCAGGCGACCTTCAACGCTGTGCGCAAAACCGCGCCAGACGTGCTGAAAAAGCCGATGCAGCGTATCAGCCGCGAGTGGAATGCCCTGCATGACGCGCAAACCGGTGCCTATCAAGCCTATGACAAGGCGCCGGAAAAGCTGCTTCAGGCACTGTCATCGTGCAGCGCCAGCATCGGTGACTACCTGAACGATCACCCACAAGGGCTGGACAGCGCACTGCAAGGCTTCTACTTCGACATGCTGCAGTTTTGCCGGGTGGCCGAACTGTTCGATGAGCAGTTCCTGTTCGACATCAGCAAGCGCGACCTCGAACGCAAGCGCAATCTCTCGCAGCTGTGCCTGCGCAACGTGGTACCCGCAGGGTTCATCCGCCCGCGCCTGACTGCTGCGCGCAGCACGGTGCTGTTTTCCGCGACCCTCAGCCCCCGGCACTATTACGCCGATTTACTGGGGACGCCGGCGGACACGGTGTGCATCGACGTCGAGTCGCCGTTTCATGCCGATCAACTGCAGGTGCACATCGTCAACCGGATCTCCACGCGGTTCGTGCATCGCCAGTCCTCTCTCGAACCGATCGTGGATCTGATCGCCAGCCAGTTCTGCAAGCGTCCCGGTAATTACCTGGCGTTTTTCAGCAGTTTCGATTATTTGCAGCAGGTGGCGCAGCTACTCGCCGAGAAACATCCGCACATCAGCCTGTGGTCGCAGTCCCGAGGCATGGGTGAAGCGCAACGCCAGCAATTTCTTGACCAATTCCACGCCGACGGTCAGGGGGTCGGCTTTGCGGTACTGGGCGGGGCCTTTGGTGAAGGCATCGACTTGCCCGGTGCCCGGTTGATCGGCGCATTTATCGCCACGTTGGGTCTGGCCCAGCTCAATCCGGTGAACGAGCAACTGAAACGGCGCATGGCCGCCATCTTCGGCGCCGGTTACGACTACACCTATCTGTTTCCCGGTGTACAGAAAGTGGTGCAGGCCGCCGGACGGGTCATCCGTACGCAACAGGATCAAGGGGTAGTGATGTTGATCGATGACCGTTTTGGCGAGAGCAAGGTCAAACAATTGTTGCCGCGTTGGTGGGCTGTCCAAATTCCCGGTATGACGCATACTCCAGAGAAACAATGAGGCGGTGGGATCAATGAGCGAAGATCGAACCAGGGTCAGTGCCATCGAAGACGGTCGTTTCCGGCTATTGATCGATGCAGTGATCGACTATGCGATCTACATGATTGATCCAGACGGCATCATTACCAGCTGGAATGCCGGCGCCAGGCGTTTCAAGGGGTATGAAGAGTCCGAGATTCTCGGTGAGCATTTCTCGCGTTTCTACACCGATGAGGATCGCCGGGCCGGCTTGCCCCAGCGGGCGCTGGACACGGCGCTGGGTGAAGGGCGTTTCGAGGGCGAGGGCTGGCAGGTGCGCAAGGACGGCAGCCATTTCTGGTCCCATGTGGTCATCGATCCGATCTTCGACAGCTCGGGCACCTTGCTGGGTTTCGCCAAGATCACCCGCGACCTGACCGATCGCCGGGTGGCCGAAGAAATCCTCAAGCAAAGCGAGCAGCAGTTTCGCCTGCTGGTGCAGAGCGTTACCGACTATGCGATCTACATGCTTTCGCCGGACGGACGCGTGAGCAACTGGAACCTTGGCGCCCAGCGCATCAAGGGTTACTTGCCGGAAGAGGTCATTGGCCAGCACTTTTCGATCTTTTATACCCCCGAGGATCGCGAAGCCCGCGAACCACAAAGGACGCTGGACATCGCCGTGCGTGAAGGGCGCTTTGAAAACAAGGGCTGGCGGATGCGCAAGGACGGCACGCGGTTCCTCGCCCACGTCATCGTCGATCCGATCTGGGGCGACACCGGCACCTTGCTCGGTTTTGCCAAGATCACCCGTGATATCACTGACGTCACGCAAGCGCAGCAGGTGCTGGAACAAACCCGGGAGGCCTTGTTCCAGGCGCAGAAAATGCAGGCTATCGGCCAGCTCAGTGGTGGCATCGCCCATGATTTCAATAACCTGCTGACGGTGATCCTCGGCAATCTGGAAATCGTGCGCAAACGGGTGACGGACGATCCCAAATTAACCCGCTTGATCGACAACGCTACCCAGGGTGCCCTGCGCGGCGTTTCCCTGACCCAGCGCATGCTGGCGTTTGCCCGACGCCAGGAACTCAAGTCGGAGCCTGTGCGGATACCGGCCTTGGTGGAAGGCATTTCCGGGCTATTGCGCAGTTCCCTGGGGCCTTCGGTGAAAATCGAAACGCGCTTTCCCGAAGATCTCGAACCGGTGCTGGCGGACCTCAATCAGCTGGAACTGGCCGTACTGAACCTGGCCACCAACGCCCGTGACGCCATGCCCAATGGCGGGACCATCAGCTTCAGCGCCAGAGACCGTGAAGTGACCGACAGCGCCACCTCATCCCTGGCCCCGGGACGTTACATTTGCCTGAGCATTGCCGATACCGGCGAAGGCATGGATGAAACCACGCTGGTCTCGGCGATGGACCCGTTTTTCACCACCAAAGGCGTGGGTAAAGGCACGGGCCTTGGGTTGTCGATGGTTCACGGTTTTATTGAACAACTGGGCGGGCGATTCATCCTCAAAAGCCAGAAGGACCATGGCACCACCGCCGAACTCTGGTTGCCGGTCGCCACCGGGGATTCGCCCGTCAAACCGGTCGCCGAAGCGCCGGCCGTGACGGGACCCGGCCTGAGCGTATTGGTGGTGGACGATGACAGCCTGGTATTGACCAGCACCTGCCTGCTGCTCGAGGACCTCGGGCATCGGGTCATCAGTGCGTCTTGCGGTGCCAGGGCGCTGGAACTGTTCAACAGTGAACCGCAGATCGATCTGGTCATCACCGACATGGCCATGCCACAGATGAGTGGGGCTCAACTGGCCAATGCCATCAGGAGCATGCGACCGGACGTGCCGATCATCCTCGCCACCGGTTATGCCGAACGGCTGGAAGGCTTTGCCGCCCATCTGCCGCGTCTGTCGAAACCTTTTACCCAACTCAACCTGGTGGAAGTCATTGCCTTGGCGATGAAGTGACGCGGCGTTTGCGCTGTTCATAGCGGGCCAGCATGGGCTGGGTGCTGATGCCGTGGACCAAAATGCTCAGAGCCACCACCGAGAGCGTCAGGTCGGCGCACAAGGTGGCCACCGAAGGTGGCAGATCGTGGTTCAGGGCGTAGAACAGGTAGTAGAAACTGCCGATGCCGCGAATGCCGAACCAGCCGATCAACCAGCGTTGCGGGCCATTGAGCAGCGAACCCCAGGGCATCAGCCACACCGCCAGCGGGCGAATCATCCCGAACAGCACCAGCGCGAGCACCAGAGCCCGCCAGTCCCAATGTGCAACCAGCACGACCCCGAGCAAGGTGACCAGAAACACTTCCATGGCCCGTTCCACCAGGCTGCCGAACGACAGCATGTCGCCCATCATGATCCCGGCAGCGACTTGCGTGTCTTGCAAGTGGTCCACATTGCCGGCCACGGCCGCTTCGGGTTCGACATGCTGATGACCGACCACCGCCTGGACCAGATGCTCGGCCGGTGCCTGGGTGTCACCGCTTGTCCTGACCTCGGCCTGGCGCAAGCCCAGGCCAGCGGCAAACACCGAGAGAAAGCCGTAGCCCTGAATGGTTTCGGCCACGACATAGGCCAGTGCGATCAGGGCCAGAGCCAGGTAATCATTAGGTGAGAAGGTGCTGTCGGCATTCTTGATGCGCATGAACAAGGTCAGGCGACCAATGCCGCGCCCCATCCAGTAACCGGTCAGCAATCCGGCGGGAACGGCCCAGAGCAGACGCTTGAGGAACCAGTCATCCAGACCGCTGGCAATACTGCCGTTTTGCTGCAAGAACAGCAGCCCCAGAATCACAAAGGGGAATGCGATGCCGTCGTTCAATCCAGCCTCGCCCGAGAGTCCGAACCGCACCGGATCGTCGTCCTTGGCGTCATTGACCTGAACCAGCGAGGCCAGGACCGGATCGGTCGGCGCCAGTATCGCCCCGATCAGCAGCGACGGCCCCCATGCCAGCGCGAAGGCGAAATGCAGCAGCAGGCAGATGCCGACAATCGTGAGCATCATGACCGGTCCCGCCAGAACAAACGCCACTCGCCATTGGCGATCACGAAGCGCGGGGCGCAGCTTGAGACCACAGACAAACAAGGAAAACAGCACCGCGACTTCCGTCAGGTGCTCGATCCAGAATGCCGACTCCTTGATATCCAGCCTGAGCAAACCCAGGCCCGCCGGACCGATGGCGACGCCCAGTACCAGACACACGGCCGACGTAGTGACCGGCATCCAGCGCAGGTACGACGAAGTCAGTGCCAGCGTCAGCAACACAGCCCCCAACACCGCCACCCAGGTAACGAAGCTCATGGTCCGGATCCCAAAACAACCGCCAGTGCAGGGCTATTGGTTGTTGAGCATCGCAGGCTTGGGTCGGTTCAATTTTTCAGCGGGTCAAAGAATCGGCTTCCCACCCTGTGGGAGCGAGCCTGCTCGCGAAGGCGCAGTGTCAGGCGACTACATTGCCAACCGACAGGGCCCCATCGCGAGCAGGCTCGCTCCCACAAGGGGGATAGGAATGGCAGGAGCGCTGGATCAGGCCTTGAGATGGCGCAAGCTGCGCTCCATCCGCGCGATGCCTTCTTCGAGCAGCGAGCGTGGGCAGCCGAAATTCAGGCGCACGAACTGCTTGCAGTCATCGCCGAAGTCCAGGCCGGCGCTCAAGCCGACCCTGGCCTGTTCGAGGAAGAACTGCTGCGGATCGTCCAGCCCCAGTGCCGTGCAGTCGAGCCACGCCAGGTAAGTGCTTTGCGGCAGATTCATGGTGATGCCCGGCAGGCGGGTGCGTACTGCGTCGGCGAGGAAATCGCGGTTGCCTTGCAGGTAGACCTTCAGTTCGGCCAGCCATGGCGCAGCTTCGCTGTAGGCGACGCGGGTGGCTTCCATGCCCAGCGGGTTGACGCTGTCGACCATGCCGCAACGGGCGTGGTTGACCTTCTCGCGCAGGTGGCGGTCCTGGATGATCATGAACGAGGTCTTCAGGCCTGCGATGTTGTAGGCCTTGCTCGCTGACATCAGCGTGATGGTGCGCTGGGCGACCTGCGGGCTCAGCGTGGCCATCGGAATGTGCTGGCGGCCATCGAAGCACAACTCGGCGTGGATCTCGTCGGAAATGATCCAGGCATCATGCTCGAGGCAAATGTCGGCAATGGCTTGCAGCTCTGCACGCGGGAAGGCTTTGCCCAGCGGGTTGTGCGGGTTGCTCAGCAGCAGTGCGCCACCGCCTTGCAACGACTGGCTCAGGGTATCCAGCGGCGTGCTGTAGGTGCCATCGGTTTGCGCATCGAAGTTCAGTTCGACCTTGTTCAGACCCCAATGCCCGGGTGCGTGGCGCAGCGGCGGGTAATTCGGCACCTGTACAACGACGTTCTGTGGCGCCTGCACCAGGGCCTTCAATGCCATGTTGAAGCCCGACTCGACACCCGGCAGGAAAATCAGCTCCTGCGGCTCGACACGCCAGGCGTATTTGTTCCAGAGGTCGGCCACGATAGCCTCGCGCAGGTCATCCTGGGCCACGCTGTAACCGACCATCGGGTGTTCCAGTCGTTTTTGCAGGGCCTGGATGATCACCGGCGGCGCGGCGAAATCCATGTCGGCGACCCACATCGGCAACACGTCCGCCGGGTAGCGGCTCCACTTGGTACTGCCGGTGTTGTGGCGGTCGAACACCTGATCAAAATCGAAAGTCATGCGCAAATCTCGTAAAGGCCGGTTAATCATGCCGGCCATGATAAGCGCCAATCCCCTGTAGGAGCGAGCCTGCTCGCGATGACTGACACCACACCCCCTGTGGGAGCGGGCTTGCCCGCGAAGGGGCCGGCAGATCCAGCATGAGTGTTGCCTGACACTACGCCTTCGCGGGCAAGCCCGCTCCCACAGGTTTTGTGCCAATAGCCGTGAACGCCGACTAACGCCCGACGGTCGGGTTCCATCGCAGATTCGACAGCATTGACTAAAGTTCAACTGTCGGCAGCCAGACTGCCGCGACCGTGGTTGTTCGAAAAAGCCCGGCCATGTACCGGGTTCCACCTGATCAGGAGTGCACGATGGATCTCAGCCGTCGTCAGTTCTTCAAGGTCGCCGGTATCGGCCTTGCAGGCTCTAGCCTGGGTGCGTTGGGCATGGCCCCGACGCTTGCCTTTGCCGAACAGGTGCGTCATTTCAAGCTCGCCCACACCCATGAAACCCGCAACACCTGCCCGTATTGCTCGGTCGGTTGCGGCTTGATCATGTACAGCCAGGGCGATGCGGCGAAGAATGTCGCGCAAAACATCATCCACATCGAAGGTGACGCCGACCACCCGGTCAACCGCGGCACCCTGTGCCCCAAAGGTGCGGGCCTGCTGGATTTCATTCACAGTCCCGGCCGCCTGCAATACCCGCAGGTACGCAAGCCCGGCAGCAGCGAGTGGACGCGCATCTCCTGGGATGAAGCCCTCGATCGTGTCGCCGACCTGATGAAGGCCGACCGCGACGCCAACTTCATCGAGAAGAACGCCCAGGGGCAAACGGTGAACCGCTGGCTGACCACCGGCTTCCTCGCGGCATCGGCGGCGTCCAATGAAGCGGGCTACATCACCCACAAGGTGGTGCGCAGCCTCGGCATGCTGGGGTTCGATAACCAGGCGCGTGTCTGACACGGCCCGACGGTGGCAAGTCTTGCCCCGACGTACGGCCGTGGTGCCATGACCAATACCTGGACCGATATCGCCAACGCGAATCTGGTCTTGGTGATGGGCGGCAACGCAGCAGAAGCGCACCCGTGCGGCTTCAAATGGGTGACCGAAGCCAAGGCGCACAACAAGGCGCGGCTGATCGTGGTCGACCCGCGTTTTACCCGTACCGCCTCGGTGGCCGACTATTACGCGCCGATCCGTACCGGCACCGACATCGCCTTCATGGGCGGGCTGATCAACTACCTGCTGACCGAGGACAAGATCCAGCACGAGTACGTGCGCAACTACACCGACGTGTCGTTCATCGTCAAAGCCGGCTATGGCTTCGAGGACGGGATTTTCAGCGGCTACGACGCGGCCAAGCGCCTCTACACCGACAAATCCGGCTGGGGCTATGAGCTCGGTGAGGACGGCTTTGCCAAGGTCGACCCGACCCTGCAGGACCCGCGTTGCGTCTATCAGTTGATGAAGCAGCATTACAGCCGTTACACCCGGGAACTGGCGAGCCAGATCTGCGGCATGCCGGTCGATGCCATGCAGAAAATCTGGGAGGAAATCGCCACTTGCTCGACGCCGGGCAAAACCATGACCATCCTCTACGCGCTGGGCTGGACCCAGCACTCGATTGGCGCGCAGATGATCCGCAGCGCGGCGATGGTGCAACTGTTGCTGGGCAACGTCGGCATGCCGGGCGGCGGCGTGAACGCCTTGCGCGGACACTCCAACATCCAGGGGCTGACCGACCTGGGGCTGCTGTCCAACTCACTGCCGGGCTACCTCACGCTACCTGGCGATGCCGAGCAGGATTACAACGCCTACATCGTCAAGCGTACGCAGAAGCCGCTGCGTCCGGGGCAACTGTCCTACTGGCAGAACTACAGCAAGTTCCATGTCAGCCTGATGAAGTCCTGGTACGGCGCCAACGCCACCGCCGAGAACAACTGGGCTTACGAGTACTTGCCGAAACTGGACATTCCCCAGTACGACATCCTCAAGGTGTTCGACCTGATGGGGCAAGGCAAGGTTAACGGCTACATGTGCCAGGGCTTCAACCCTATCGCCGCGTTGCCAGACAAAAACCGCGTGATGGCGGCACTGGCCAAGCTGAAATGGCTGGTGGTGATGGACCCACTGGCCACGGAGACTTCCGAGTTCTGGCAAAAGGTCGGGCCGTACAACGACGTGAACAGCGCCGACATCCAGACCGAAGTGATCCGCCTGCCCACCACCTGTTTTGCCGAGGAAGACGGTTCGCTGGTCAACAGCAGCCGCTGGCTGCAATGGCACTGGAAAGGCGCCGACGGCCCTGGCGAAGCGCGCACCGACGTGCGGATCATGAGCGAATTGTTCCTGCGTCTGCGCCAGCGCTATCAGGCCAATGGCGGTGCATATCCCGACCCGCTGCTCAAGTTGACGTGGCCGTACAAGATCCCCGACGAACCTTCGCCAGAGGAACTGGCCAAGGAAATCAACGGCTCGGCGACTTCCGACTTCACCGACGCCACCGGCGCGGCGATCAAGGCCAATACGCAACTGGCCGGTTTCGGCCAGCTCAAGGATGACGGCAGCACGGCGTCCGGGTGCTGGATTTTCTGTGGCAGCTGGACCGAACTGGGCAACCAGATGGCCCGCCGCGACAACAACGACCCGTACGGCATGCACCAGCATCAGGGCTGGGCCTGGGCCTGGCCGGCCAACCGGCGGATTCTCTACAACCGCGCCTCGGCGGACCTGCAAGGCAAGCCGTGGGATCCGAAAAAACGCCTGGTGTGGTGGAACGGCAAAGCCTGGGCCGGCACCGATGTACCGGACTACAAGGCCGACGTGCCGCCGGAAGCCGGGATGAACCCGTTCATCATGAACCCCGAAGGCGTGGCGCGGTTCTTCGCCGTCGACAAGATGAACGAAGGTCCGTTTCCCGAGCACTACGAGCCGTTCGAGACCCCGATCGGCATCAACCCGCTGCACCCGCAAAACAAGAAAGCCACCAGCAACCCGGCAGCGCGGATCTTCGATTCGGTGTGGGACACCCTCGGCGTGGCCAAGGATTACCCGTACGCCGCCACCAGTTACCGGCTGACCGAGCATTTCCACTTCTGGAGCAAGCATTGCAAGCTCAACGCGATCGTCCAGCCCGAGCAGTTCGTGGAAATCGGCGAAGTGCTGGCCAAGGAAAAAGGCATAGTCGCAGGCGACAGGGTACGGGTCAGCAGCAAGCGTGGCTTCATCGAAGCGGTGGCGGTGGTGACCAAGCGGATTCGTCCGCTGCAGGTCAACAATCAGGTGGTGCACCAGATCGGCATTCCGCTGCACTGGGGCTTTACCGGGCTCACGCGGCACGGTTACCTGACCAACACCCTGGTGCCGTTCCTCGGCGATGGCAACACACAGACCCCGGAATCCAAGTCATTCCTGGTCAACGTGGAGAAAGTCTAAATGGCCAGCCAAGACATCATTGCCCGCTCGGCCACCACCACACCCGCGCCCTCGGTGCGCGGCATGGAGGAAGTCGCCAAGCTGATCGACACCACCAAATGCATTGGCTGCAAGGCCTGCCAGGTTGCCTGCTCGGAATGGAACGATCTGCGCGATGAGGTCGGCTACAACCACGGTACCTACGAAAACCCGCAGGACCTCAGTGCCGAAACCTGGACGCTGATGCGCTTCACCGAGCACGAGACCGACGCCGGCAATCTGGAGTGGCTGATCCGCAAGGACGGCTGCATGCACTGCGCCGAGCCCGGTTGCCTGGCGGCATGTCCCAGCCCCGGGGCGATCATCAAGCACGCCAACGGCATCGTCGATTTCGATCAGGACCACTGCATCGGCTGCGGTTACTGCATTACCGGGTGTCCGTTCAACATTCCACGGATCTCACAAAAGGATCACAAGGCCTACAAATGCACCCTGTGCTCGGACCGGGTGGCGGTTGGCCTGGAACCGGCCTGCGTGAAAACCTGCCCGACCGGTGCCATCGTGTTCGGTTCCAAGGACGACATGAAGGAGCACGCAGCCGAACGCATCGTCGATCTGAAAAGCCGTGGCTTTGAGAACGCCGGCCTGTACGACCCCGAAGGCGTCGGCGGCACCCACGTGATGTACGTGCTGCACCATGCCGATACGCCAAGAGTGTACGCGGGCTTGCCCGATCACCCGGCGATCAGCCCGTTGGTAGGGCTGTGGAAAGGCATCAGCAAACCTCTGGCGCTGCTGGCCATGGGCGCGGCGGTGCTGGCCGGGTTCTTCCACTACGTGCGGGTCGGCCCGCAAATCGTCGAAGAGGATGAACATCCCGAGCCGCCGGACAACGCCGTGCACGAAGTCGATCCGTCGGTGCACACCTTCGATCCCCGTGGGGAGGGCAGGCCATGAGCAACAAGACGATCCTGCGCTACACCAGCAACCAGCGCACCAATCACTGGCTGGTGGCGATTCTGTTCTTCATGGCTGGTTTGTCCGGATTGGCACTGTTCCACCCGGCGCTGTTTTGGCTGAGCAACCTGTTCGGCGGCGGGCCATGGACACGCATCCTGCACCCGTTCATGGGCGTGCTGATGTTCCTGCTGTTCCTTGGCCTGGTGTTCCGCTTCTGGCGCGCCAACTACTTCATCGCCAACGATCGCCTGTGGCTCAGGCGCATCGACCGGGTGATGAAAAATGAAGAGGAGGGCGTCCCGCCCATCGGCAAATACAACCCCGGGCAGAAGCTGCTGTTCTGGACTTTACTGCTGTGCATGCTGGTGCTGTTGTTCAGCGGGCTGGTGATCTGGCGTGCCTACTTCAGCGAGTATTTCGGCATCACCGCGATACGCTGGGCGATGTTGCTGCATGCCCTGGCCGGGTTTGTGCTGATCCTGAGCATCATCGTGCACATCTACGCCGGCATCTGGATCAAGGGCTCGGTCAGCGCCATGGTGCACGGCCGGGTCAGCCGCGCCTGGGCCAGGAAGCACCACGAACTCTGGTATCGCCAAGTGACTCAAGATGAGACCCGCGACGAAGTTCCTACGCGACCGATCACCAAAAAGGGCTGACATTTGCCAACCATCCTCGAACCTGGAGAAATCGAAGCGGCGGCCAGTTCGCCGCCGTTTCTGTACCTGCCACCGCCCAACCTGTTCAGCCTGCGCGCCCAGCGCCTGGAAACCCTGGCCGAAGGGCACCCGCTGGCCGATTATCTGCGCCTGATTGCCGGGTTGTGCCGGGTGCAGCAACAGGTGCTGGACGACCCGCCGCTTGGCGAGCCTCTGGACCGGCAACGCATCGAATTGTGCCAGCAGCACGGCTTGCCGCCCTTTGCGGCCGACAGCCTGGCGCGCGAAGACGTCTGGCAGCTTTACCTCGATGCCTTGTTGCAGCGCTACGGCGCACCGCCACAATCCGCCGTGGCCGACGCCGTGGACAACTTGCGCCTGGCCGGTGCCGGGCAACGCCGCGCCTGGGCGGTGGCACTGGTCAGCGGCCAGTACTCGCTGGTACCGGCCGCGCTGGTGCCGTTTCTCGGTGCGGCGCTGCAAACGGCCTGGAGCCACTGGCTGTTGAGTACGCCGAACCTGGCACTGACACCTGGCGACAGCCTCAGCCAGTGCCCGGCCTGCGGCTCGCCGGCCATGGCCGGGGTCATCCGCCATCGCGGCAAGCACAATGGCTTGCGTTATCTGGTCTGTTCGCTGTGTGCCTGCGAGTGGCACGTGGTGCGGGTCAAGTGCGTGTATTGCGAGCAGAGCAAGGGCCTGGAATACCTCAGCCTCGAAGATGATCGCCATGCCGCCAACCAGGCGCCGTTGCGCGCCGAAGTCTGCCCCGGTTGCAACAGCTATCTGAAGTTGCTCTATCTGGAGAACGATGCGGATGCCGAAGCGTTGTCGGCCGACCTGTCCAGCCTGATGCTCGACATGCGCCTGGCCCAGGACGGTTATCAGCGCCTGGCGCCGAATCTGCTGTTGGCGCCGGGAGACGAATAAACCCAGCGTCTACACTCTGGCGCGAGGGTCATTCGTTTCCAGGAGTGCCAGATGTCTGCACGCGGTGCCAGCCAATCTCTGCGTCTACCTTCCATCGACAGTCTGTTGCGTCACCCGGCGTGCCGGCCGCTGGCCGAGCGCCATGGACGCGACGCCTTGCTGGGTGCCTTGCGGCTGTTGCTGGATGAGTTGCGCGAAGGGGCACGGCAGGGTTTGCTCGAACCTGTAGAGGTCAGCGCCGAAGTGCTGGCAGGCCGGGTCGGCGAGCGATTGGCGATCCAGCATCGCAGCCATGTGCGGCGGGTGTTCAACCTTACCGGCACGGTGCTGCACACCAACCTCGGGCGGGCGTTGTTGCCCGAAGAAGCGATCGAGGCGGTGCAAATGGCCGCACGTTATCCGCTCAACCTGGAGTTTGACCTGCGCAGCGGCAAGCGTGGCGATCGCGACGACCTGATCGAAGGCTTGATCCGCGAGCTGACCGGCGCCGAAGCGGTGACCGTGGTCAACAACAATGCCGCTGCGGTGCTGCTGACCCTCAACAGCCTGGGGGCGCGCAAGGAAGGGATCATTTCCCGGGGCGAACTGATTGAAATCGGCGGCGCCTTCCGCATTCCCGACATCATGGCCCGCGCCGGGGTAAAGCTTGTGGAGGTGGGCACCACCAACCGCACCCATGCCCGCGACTACGAAACCGCCATCGGCGCGCGCAGCGGTTTGATCATGCGGGTGCACGCGAGCAACTACAGCATTCAAGGCTTCACCACGAGCGTGCCGACCGCGGAACTTGCGCAACTGGCACACCGGCACGGCTTGCCGCTGCTCGAAGACCTCGGCAGCGGCAGCCTACTGGACTTGACCCGCTGGGGGCTGCCCGCCGAGCCGACGGTGCGTCAGGCGCTGCTGGATGGCGCGGACATCGTCACCTTCAGTGGCGACAAACTGCTCGGTGGCCCGCAAGCCGGGCTGATTGTCGGCCGCAAGGACCTGATCGCCAGGATCAAGAAAAACCCGCTCAAGCGTGCGCTGCGGGTCGACAAAATGACCCTGGCGGCCCTGGAAGCGGTGCTGGGGCTCTACCGAAATCCGGACCGACTGGCCGAGCGTTTGCCGAGCCTGCGCCTGTTGACCCGGCCACAGGCCGATATCCTTGCCCAGGCTGAGTGCTTGCAGCCGGCGCTGGCCCGCGTGCTGGGTGACGGCTGGAGCGTCAGTGCCATGCCGTCACTGGGCATGATCGGCAGCGGCAGCCAACCGGTGGCGCGGCTGGCCAGCGCGGCGCTGTGTATTCGCCCACTCACGTCGAAGCGTTTGCGCGGGCGATCCTTGCTGAGTCTGGAGGAGGCCTTTCGCGCCTTGCCGATTGCAGTGCTCGGGCGCATTGACGATGACGCCCTGTGGCTGGACCTGCGGCAACTGGACGACGAGCCGGCCTGGCTGACACAGCTCGATCAATTGCACGTGGAGGGCCGGGCAGGGTGATTGTCGGCACCGCAGGACACATCGACCATGGCAAGACGGCGCTGCTCCAGGCGCTGACGGGCCAGGCGGGCGACCGGCGCCGGGAGGAGCGTGAGCGCGGCATGACCATCGACCTCGGCTACCTGTATGCCGCGCTGGAGCCTGAGGCGCCACTGACCGGTTTCATCGACGTTCCCGGCCATGAGCGCTTCACCCACAACATGCTGGCCGGGGCACAGGGCATCGATCTGGTGTTGCTGGTGGTGGCCGCCGATGACGGGGTGATGCCGCAGACCCGCGAGCACCTGGCGATCGTCGAGTTGCTCGGCATCCCGCGGGCGCTGGTGGCGATCAGCAAGTGCGATCGGGTCGACAGCGCCAGGGTGCAAGACGTGCGTGAGCAGATCCGTACCTTGCTGGCGCCCGGACCCTATGCCGATGCACCGCTGATTGCACTGTCGAGCGTGACCGGCGAGGGCATCGAAACCTTGCGCAAGGCGTTGCTCGATGCCCAGGGTGAAGTGTCGCAACGCAACACCGAGGGTGGTTTTCGCCTGGCGATCGATCGGGCCTTCAGCGTGGCCGGGGCCGGTATCGTGGTGACCGGTACGGCGCTGTCCGGCCAGGTCGCGGTGGGCGATACCTTGCTGTTGGGACCACAAGGCAAACCGGTGCGCATTCGCGGCCTGCACGCGCAAAACCAGGCCGCCGAACACGCCTGTGCCGGCCAGCGTGTGGCGTTGAACCTGAGTGCCGAGCGGCTGGCGCTGGAGCATATCCATCGCGGTCACTGGTTGCTGGCCGACGGCTTGTTTGCGCCCACCCAGCGCCTGGACATTGACATGCAGTTGCTTGCCGGCGAATCCCGGACCTTCGAACACTTTCAACCGGTGCACGTGCACCTCGGCACCCAGGACGTCACCGGCAGAGTCGCCTTGCTCGAAGGCACCAGCCTGGTGCCCGGTGGGCGGATGTTTGCCCAACTGCTGCTCAATGCGCCGGTGCACGCGGTGAAAGGCGATCGGCTGATCCTGCGCGACCAGAGTGCCCAACGTACCTTGGGGGGCGGTCGGGTACTCGATCCGTTTGCACCCACCCGGCAACGCCGCAGCCCCGAACGCTTGGCGCAGCTGGTGGCACTGGCGAGCAGCATCAGGCTGGAGGATGTTTTGCCGGCGTTGCTGGCCCACAGCGACTCCGGGCTCGATCCGCAACGCCTGGAGCGGCAGTTCAACCGTCCGCGCAGCCATTGGGTGTTGCCCGCTGACGTGCGCTTGATCGACACCCGCCAGGGCGCGTTGCTGTTCAGTGCCAGCCGTTGGCAGGCCTTGAAGGCCGCGGTGCTGGAACAGCTCGCACGCTTTCATCAACTCGAACCGGACCAGATGGGGCCGGACCGGGATCGCTTGCGCCGATTTGCCGGCAGCACTCAAGAACGCGGGACATTCATCAGCCTGCTCGACGAGTTGCTGACCAGCGGCGACATCGCCAGCAGTGGCCCGTGGTTGCACCTGCCCGGGCATCAGGTGCGCTTGAGCGAAGAGGACGAAGCCCTGTGGCTGCAATTGCAACCGCTGTTCGAGCAGGCTGCATTCGACCCGCCGTGGGTGCGCGACCTGGGGCATGAGGAAGCGGCCGTGCGCGGGTTGCTGCGCAAAATGGCGCGCCTGGGCCTGATGCATCAAGTGGTGCGCGACCTGTTTTATACCGACAGCATGATTCGCCGATTGGCGGCTATGCTGTTGCAACTGGCGGACGCCAACCCGGTGATCCAGGTGGCGGCGTTTCGTGATGCGGTGGGCCTGGGGCGCAAGCGCAGTATCCAGATACTGGAGTACTTCGACCGCATCGGCCTGACCCGGCGTTTTGGCGATCGTCGCCAGGTTCGCCCGGACAATGCGTTGGCCCAGCGCAATGAGCCCTGATTCAGGGGCAGGAATTCAAGGAAGGCAATCGCGCCCGGTGGCGCGGCCGGGCTTCAAACCCGGTTGGGGACGGCATCCGTTCCCGGGCAGGTTCGACTCCGGCTGCCTTCCGCCAAACAACCCCAGGCTTGCTGACTCTGTAGGAGCGAGCTTGCTCACGATGGCGGTTGGTCGAAGCAATACATTCGTCCAGTTCTTACACGGGGTGCGAAGAGGAGAGTTAGAGATTGCGCTGCGCTTCCATCCGATCATGAAGGACCCTGATGATTGCAATTCCGTACGCAGTGATTCGAAAATAGATCATGTGCCGCTCCACACTGCAGCGCCGATAACCAGGACGGATAGTGTCGCAGGCCGGCGCTTTTTTCGGGTGCTCGGCCAATTGCGCAAATGCTGAGGTAAGGATGTCAATGTAGCGATTGGCCTGATCCAGGCCCCACTGGCGAGCGGTATAACTCCAGATTGCCTCGAGGTCGCCCTCTGCGGCAGGCGTTAGACGATACTCAGCCATGCGCGGCTAACATTCTCTGTTTGAATGCGGCTGGATCGAATGGGCGGGGTTTTCCGCTGGATTCACCTTCCCGAAGGGCGGCACGAATCGTTTCGAGTTCAGCGCTGCGCTCCTGTTCACGACGGATTAGATCGCGAATATATTCGCTGTCGTTGGTGTAATGGCCCGCTTCTATCTGCGCTTTGATCCAGTGGTCTTGCTGGTCAGTCACGGTGATTGTTTTTCGTACGGTTCCCATGATCGGGCGCTCCACGAGATGGTCGACTGCGTGCAATTTATCATACTATTGGTGCGGTATCGAGCAGGTCTAGTGTAGGAGCGAGCTTGCTCGCGATGGTCGTTAACGATAACGCTTGTTTACTGGTTCAACGTGGCGCTCTCGAGACCATCGCGAGCAGGCTCGCTCCCACAGGGTTTTTGTGTGCCATGTCAGATCGCCCTCAAAGATGATCCGCATCGATCACAGCCTTGGCAAACGCCTGCGGGTCTTCCTGTGGCAGGTTGTGGCCGATGCCGCCGTTGATCAGCCGGAACTCGTATTTGCCGGTGAAGCGTTTGGCATAGTCTTCGGGGGCCGGGTGCGGTGCGCCGTTGGCATCGCCTTCAAGGGTAATGGTCGGCACGCGGATGGACGGCGCCGTGGCCAGCTTTTGCTCCAGCGCTTCGTAGCGGCTTTCACCCTGGACCAGGCCCAGGCGCCAGCGGTAGTTGAACACGGTGATGTCGACATGGTCCGGGTTGTCCAGCGCCTTGGCGCTGCGGTCGAAGGTGGCGTCATCGAACGCCCATTTCGGCGAAGCCAGTTGCCAGATCAGCTTGGCGAAGTCGTGGGTGTTTTTCGCGTAACCGGCGCGACCGCGGTCGGTGGCGAAGTAGAACTGATACCACCACTGGAGTTCCGCCTTGGGGGGCAGCGGGTTCTTGCCGGCCGCCTGGTTGCCGATCAGAAAACCGCTGACCGAGACCAGCGCCTTGACCCGCTCCGGCCACAGCGCCGAGACAATGTCGGCCGAACGCGCACCCCAGTCATAACCACCGAGCACCGCTTGCTTGATCTTCAACGCATCCATGAAGTCGATGACATCGCTGGCCAGCGCAGCCGGCTGGCCATTGCGCAGGGTCTTGTCGGAGAGGAAATGCGTATCGCCATAGCCGCGCGCATAGGGCATCAACACCCGATAGCCCTTGGCGGCGAGCAGCGGCGCGACCTCGTCATAGCTGTGAATGTCGTACGGCCAGCCGTGCAGCAGGATCACCACCGGTCCGTTGACGGGGCCGGTTTCGGCGTACGCCACATCCAGAAGCCCGGCGTTGACATGCTTGAGCGGGCCGAACGGCGAGGGTGCCGCCTGAGTGGTTTGGGCAGGGGTCGCAGCTGGCTGCACGCTGGCGGCCGTTTGCCCATGGGCTGCGCTGAGCACACCGAACAGGCTGAGTGCGAGGATCGATGGGCCGACCAGGTGGCGGCGAGTCTTGCCGGTGTTGCTGTTGCGCAGTGCCATCTTCATGGGATGTCTCCATTACCAGCCATGGGCCGGGGTTCGGTCTGAACCCCTGCAAACCTTGCTTGCATTGAAACGCGGCAACGTATCCGGCCTGTGTCGAGGCGCCGGCCGGATGAAAGTCTATGTATCGGGAAGTCGCACTGACACAGTGTGATACACAGCCGCGTCATGCGTAGCCCGTGACCTGCGCACATGGCTTTCTGCAGAGTGTATGCAGTAAATAAGGATCTACAGCCTAGCCAAGCGACGCCACACTGTTGAGCAGTGTCTTGACCAGTTGAGCCTGGCGGGTGGCGCCGGTCTTGGCGAACACTCCGCGCAAATGGGCACGCACCGTGTTGCGCGAAACTCCGAGGGCCAGGGCTGTTTCATCGAGGGTTTGCCCGTCCATGACGAGCATGGCCACTTCGGTTTCGGTCGGCGTCAGCTGGAACAGGCTGCGCAACAGGTTGCGCGACGCCTGCGGTGAGTCCGCCGGGTCGCGGATGAACACTGCTACGGCGGGCCGGCGTGCGCCGTTGCGCGATTGATAGCTCACGGGGATGGGGCGCAGCAGTAGATTGAGTGGCATCTCGCCGCTTGGCCGGGTCAGGGTCAACACTTCGATGTCATCGAGACCACGCTGGCGTTGTTTCAATACGGCCTGGATGGCTTGCTGGACATTGCGGTTCTGCTGGCTGGTGAAGGCACAGAGCTTGTCGTGTCGGCATTCCAGGCCGTCACGGCTGTCGAACAGTCGCTGGGCGGCGCGGTTGCAACGCATCATTCTGCCGTCTTCGTCGAGGATCGCCGTGCCCACCATCAGTCGGTCGATGGTCGCGGCATAGAGTTGGCGTTCGGAGTCCAGTTGCTCTACGGCCGAGTGCAGGTCCACCGCTTGTTGCAGGTGCGGCAGGAGCAGGCGAATCAGGGCAATCTCCGTCGCATCGAAGTCGCGGCTGGCGTGGTTGCGGCAGGCGAACAAGGCGCAGTGCATACCCGTGGGCGTGCGCATGTTGGCGACCAGGACGTGGCGCAGATCCAGGGGTTGCAGATAGTTGCGGTAGAAGTCGTGGGCCAGCCAGGCATCGCTGCCCAGTACATGATCGGCACTGGCCACCTGCTCGACAGGCCAGTCGATGAAGGGGCAGATGGCGTAGTACTGTTCGCTGTAGAACGGCTCGCCTGGCAACAGGGGACCATGAATCGATGCATTGACGATCAATCCCGGCCGTTCATGGTCGGGGTTGCGTAGCACCAGGGTGAAGAAGCTGGCGGCGAAACGCTGACGCAAGGTTTCCAGCAGGCCGGACCAGGGTGTGGATTCAAGGGGGCCTTGATAGACCAGCGCAAGCAAGCGGCTGAGTTCTGCAGACGGGATTTCGGTATCGGGCTGCAGGTCCGTGCAGACCGGAAGAGAGAGGGTCATGGATGCGCCTCGCTACTGCTTGTTGTTGTCGTTCGAGTATTGATCGCGCCCATGGCGGGAAAATCGTCCGTTTGGCTTAGGCGGGTTGTCGGGCCATGTGATAGGCAGCGCTACACCGGTTGATGCCGGCATAGCGCTGAGCTCATGGGCTTTTACAGTGCCAGCAGTGCCTCGACGATACGTTCGGCGGCAGTTTCGGCCGACTCGTTGCGGGTATCGATGTGGATGTCCGGCGCTACCGGCGGCTCATAAGGTGAGTCGATCCCGGTGAAGTTTTTCAACTCGCCGCGCCGGGCTTTCTGGTACAGGCCCTTGGGGTCGCGCTGTTCGGCCAGGGCCAGTGGCGCATCGACGAAAATCTCCAGGAAGTTGCCGTCTCCTGCCAGGCGGCGTGCCATATCGCGCTCGGCACGAAACGGCGAGATGAACGACACCAGGGTGATCAGACCGGCATCGAGCATCAGCTTCGCCACTTCCGAGACCCGGCGGATATTCTCCACCCGGTCGGCTTC
Source organism: Pseudomonas sp. PDM32 (assembly GCF_019219225.1). Classification (NCBI taxonomy): domain Bacteria; kingdom Pseudomonadati; phylum Pseudomonadota; class Gammaproteobacteria; order Pseudomonadales; family Pseudomonadaceae; genus Pseudomonas; species Pseudomonas sp. PDM32. The sequence goes on along the minus strand of NZ_JAHUWE010000003.1, from coordinate 10,865 downwards.
GGTGAAGCCCAGGTCGCGATTCAGGCCATGGCGGACATTGTCGCCATCGAGCAGGTAAGTGTGCCGGCCGAGGGTATGCAGCTTGCGCTCCACCAGGTTGGCGATGGTCGACTTGCCCGCGCCGGACAACCCGGTGAACCACAGGATTCGCGGCGACTGCCCCTTGAGCGTCGCGTGGGCCTCGCGGTTCACGTCGACGGCCTGCCAGTGCACGTTCTGTGCGCGGCGCAAGGCGAAGTGCAGCATGCCGGCGCCGACCGTCCGGTTGCTCAGGCGGTCGATAATGATGAATCCGCCCGTATCGCGGTTATCGGTATAAGCATCGAAGGCGATCGGCCGGTCCAGGTGCAAATTGCACACACCGATACCGTTCAGCTCCAGGGTCTTGGCCGCCAAGTGTTCCAGGCTGTTCACATCGACCCGGTGCTTGAGACTGGCGCAGCTCATGCTGACGGTGCGGCAGCCGATCTTCATCAGGTAAGGACGCCCGGGCAACATCGGCTCTTCGTCCATCCACACCAGCGTCGCCTCGAACTGGTCGGCAACCGCCGCCGGTGCATCGGCCAGGACAATCATGTCGCCGCGGCTGATATCGATTTCATCCTTGAGCGTCAGTGTGACAGCCTGGCCGCACAGGGCCTGTGGCTGTTCCCCGGCGCTGCCGAAGATCCCGGTGATCTCGCTCTGATGACCTGACGGAAGCACCCGGATACGGTCCCCCACGCTGACGCTGCCCGCGGCAACGTTGCCGCAGTAGCCACGAAAATCGAGGTTCGGCCGATTCACCCATTGCACGGGCAGGCGGAACGCGGCCTCGACCTGGCGAGCCTGCTCAAGGGGGACGTTTTCCAGATGCTGGAGCAGGGTCGGTCCCTGGTACCAGGGGGTGTTCGGGCTGGCTTCCAGCATGTTGTCGCCGCGCAGCGCAGAGAGCGGGATGCACTGGATGTCGTGCAGGCCAATCTGCGTGGCGAACGCACGATAATCGGATTCGATGCGTTCGAACACCGCTTGGGAATAGTCCACCAGGTCCAGTTTGTTGATGGCCACCACGACCTTGCGGATGCCCAACAGGGACACCAGGTAACTGTGCCGGCGGGTCTGGGTGAGGATGCCCTGGCGAGCATCGATGAGGATCACCGCGAGGTCGGCGGTCGAGGCGCCAGTGACCATGTTGCGGGTGTATTGCTCGTGGCCGGGGGTGTCGGCGACGATGAACTTGCGCTTGTCGGTGGCGAAGAACCGATAGGCGACATCGATGGTGATGCCTTGCTCACGCTCGGCGCTCAAACCGTCGACCAACAGGGCGAAGTCCAGTTCGTCGCCCTGGGTGCCGAGTTTTTTCGAGTCGGCTTCGAGTTGGCCAAGCTGGTCCTCGAACAGTACCTTGGACTCGTAAAGCAGGCGGCCGATCAGGGTGCTTTTGCCATCGTCGACGCTGCCACAGGTGATGAAACGCAGCAGTTGCTTGTTCTGTTGCTGTTCCAGATAGGGCGTCAGGTCGCCATTGAAGGTGTCGTTCAGCGCGCTCATCAGAAATACCCCTCTTGCTTCTTTTTCTCCATGGAACCGGCCGAATCGCTGTCGATCAGTCGACCCTGACGCTCCGAAGTACGGCTTACCAGCATTTCGCTGATAATCGCCGGCAGGTTGTCGGCATCGCTGTCGATGGCGCCGGTCAGCGGGTAGCAGCCAAGCGTGCGGAAACGCACCTTGCGCATTTGCGGCGTTTCTCCCGGTCGCAGCGGCAGGCGCTCGTCGTCGACCATGATCAGCGTGCCGTCACGCTGAACCACCGGGCGCTCCTTGGCGAAATACAGCGGCACGATGGGGATCTGTTCGAGGTAGATGTATTGCCAGATATCCAGCTCGGTCCAGTTCGACAACGGGAATACCCGCAGGCTTTCGCCCTTGCGTTTGCGTGTGTTGTACAAACGCCAGAGCTCGGGGCGCTGCTGTTTCGGGTCCCAGCGATGCTGCTCGGAGCGCAGCGAGAACACCCGTTCCTTGGCCCGCGACTTCTCTTCATCACGGCGGGCACCGCCGAAAGCGGCGTCGAATCCATAGTGGTCCAGGGCCTGCTTCAGTCCTTGGGTCTTCCACACGTCGGTGTGCAGGGCCGAGCCGTGGGTAAAAGGATCGATGGCCTTTTCCACGCCCTCGGGATTGACGTGGACCAGCAGTTCCAGCCCCAGGCGCGATGCCGTCTGGTCGCGGAACGTGATCATTTCGCGAAACTTCCAGGTGGTGTCCACGTGCAGCAAGGGGAAGGGCGGTTTCCCCGGGGCAAAAGCCTTCATCGCCAGGTGCAGCATCACGGCGCTGTCCTTGCCGATGGAGTAGAGCATCACCGGGTTTTCACACTCGGCGACCACTTCGCGGATGATCTGGATGCTTTCCGCTTCCAGCCATTGCAGATGAGTCAACATCGGATACCTCCTCGATTTCTGCCGGGTTTGGTTCCGGCGGACCTCCAAGGTAGGGAAAGCGCCGCTGGCGCTTCTTCGTCTGCTCGGACGAAGAACGCGACAGCGGCTGAAGGTCACGCGACGGACGCGTACAACGTCTCGGCACGCACCTTGAGGGCGCGGGCTACGGCATCGAAGCCCTGTTGCACCCAGGGACCATGATTGGCCATGACCTGGTCGGCGGTCGCGCCGAGGAACTGGTCGGTGGTGTGGTAGCGGCAACTGGCCGGACCGGTGCGCTCGATGTGCTGTTCGCGGCGGGCAGCGTCCGGATTGTCGGCAGTGGCATACATCTCCCAGGCGAGCAGTCGGTGGGGCTCGAGGTCCGCCAGGTATTCGATCACGTGCAGCAACTCACCCGGTTGCCCCGGATGGGGCAGGAACAGGTTGACCGGCTCCCCAAGTACCAGGCTCGACTCGACCTTGACGGTATAGGGGTTCCACTGCGGATAACGCGCCAGGTCGATCAGTACCGACCAGACCCGTTCGGCGGGCGCGGCGATGTCCACGATGACGGAACGAACCAGATTTTTCTCTGCGGTCATGGGTGACTCCTCTGAGAGTGACTCCGCGCCACGCATCGCGACGGGAGTAAGCCATGGGCTCAGGCGCGATCCTCCGCGCTCGGGATGCCCGGCTCCTCGTCCGAGCGGACTAGGCGGGCGCTTAGTCCGCTCGGACGAAGAACCGGCAAGCGGGTACTCCCTAAGGTCACTGGCAGCGGCGGGATGTCCGCCGGCAGAGGAGAGTGACATGGTTGCAGACATGGCTACAGACAGGATCGATCAGGAGGTGCTCAGCGGTGAGAGCTGGAACCTCTTTTGCGAACAATTGCGCCGCAGCGGCGAGCAGATACTGCGCCGCGAAGCGCCGGCCGATGTGCAGACCCGTGCCGAAGGCTTTCGTTATCTCACCCGGTTACTGCGCATTGCCCTGGAAATGCACCTGGAATTCGCTGACCCGGACTTTCCGGGCTTCATCACCCCGTCCCATGAAACCGCGAAAATCGGCGCCGACAACCCGGATAACCTGTACAGCTATGCGCGCCTGAACGGCGAGCATGAGTACCGGGTCAGCGGTCACCGTGGCAGCGTGGCCTACCTCAGCTTCGGCTCCCAGAAGGGGGGGTATGAGACGGATGGCAAGATGACCCAGACCGGTTTCCTCGATGCGGGGGCACTGGCGCTGGATGCCGAGGGCAACTTCGACATCATCCTCAGCCAGCGTCCGCCGGCTGAAGGCAACTGGCTGCGGCTGGAACCGCAGAGCAATGCCCTGATCGTGCGCCAGACGTTTCTTGACCGTGGCAGTGAGCAACCGGCACAACTGCGAATAGAGCGCCTGAATGCCGGGCAGGCACCCGAGCCGCTGACGGCGCCACGCTTGCAGCAAAGCCTGCAACGGGTGGGCAGTTTCGTCGAGAACACCGCCCGATTGTTTGCCGATTGGGCCCAGGGTTACCAGGAACACCCCAATCAACTGCCAGCCGCCGACCAGGCGCTGTGCCAGTCCGTGGGGGGCGACCCGAACATTTTCTATTACCACTCCTACTGGGCCCTGGCCGAGGACGAGGCCTTGCTGATCGAGGTCGATCAGGTGCCTGACTGCGACTTCTGGAATGTGCAGATCAACAACTACTGGATGGAGTCGCTGGACTACCGCTACCACCGTATCTGCCTGAACAAGCACTCAGCGCGCCTGGACGCCGATGGCCGCTTGCGCATGGTGCTCTGCGGCGTTGATCCGGGCCATGAGAATTGGCTGGAAACCGCCAGCCATCCCCACGGCACCCTGTGCTTGCGCTGGGTGGGGGCGCAGCATCCCGTGCACCCGAGCACTCGCGTGGTCAAGCTCGATGCGTTGAAGGAGATTGTGCGATGAGCGCCGATGATTTCGCCCTGGATGCCTTGCTGGCCGAAGCCCGCGCCCGTTCCGGGGGACTCGACGACTTCGGTCCCGGCGATTTTCGCCAGGGCCTGCGAGTATTGGCCGATGCCCTGAACAACGAAGCGTGCCTGTCGCCCGCCGGGCGGGGCCTGTTGCGGGAAAAACTGCTGGGGCAACTGGTCAACCGCCTGGTCATGGAAGATCACTTGCGGCGTCACCCGGAGATCCTTGAGCAAGCCATCGATGACCCGTTGGTGATCGTCGGCCTGCCGCGCACCGGCACTACTCTGCTGCAGCGCACGCTGGCGGTGGACCCGCAGTTCAGCAAGGCGTTGTGGTGGGAAACCCGTTACCCCGCACCCTTGCCCGGTGAAACACTGGAGCAGCCACTCAAGCGCATCGCCCGGGCACGCGAAGAAGTCGCGGGAATGATCGAGTTCCTCCCGCAGTTGCTGGCCATCCACCCGCTGGACGCCGAGCAGCCCGATGAAGAGTTCATGTTGATGGAACACTCGTTCCTGTGCGCCATGGATTCCTACGTCAATGTGCCCAGCTATACCGCCTGGCTTGACGCTCAGGACCAGACGCAGGTCTATCGGTACCTCAAGCGAACCCTGCAGTTCCTGCAATGGCAGCAAGCACGCCGCGGCATCGAGCCTGGCCGTCGCTGGCTGCTCAAAAGCCCGCAGCACCTGCATACCCTGGAGCTGCTGTTCGAGGTATTTCCAAAAGCACAGGTCGTCCTCACCCATCGCGAACCGGCCAGGACCATTCCGTCGCTGGCCAGCTTTATCCATACCCTGTGGTTGCTCTACAGCGACAAGGCCGATGCCGAGGCCGTAGGAGAGCAGTGGAACCGCCGTATGGCACGTGCGTTGCGCCATGCGATGGCCGTCCGCGAGCGTATGCCCCCGGAGCGTTTCCTGGATGTGCACTTCGAAGACACCGTGGCCGAGCCGCAGGCTGTCGTCGAAAGGATCTATCAGTTTGCCGGCCTCCAATTGACGCCGCAGACCCGATCCGCCATGGCGCAATGGCTGCAGGCAAACGGGCGTGAAAAGCGCGCGGTTCATCACTACAGCCCCAGCCAGTTCGGCCTCAGCGAAGAGATTTTGCAACGAGACTATGCCGAATACCGGACCCGGCATATTCAAGCCTGAAACCCGTGCAGCTCATAACAACAAGAGGAATCTCCCCATGCTGTTGAAAGACAAGGTCGTGATGGTCTCGGGCGTCGGCCCCGGACTGGGTATCAAGTTGGCCATGGAGGCCGCACGCGAAGGTGCGCGCGCCGTTGCCATCGGGGCGCGGGACAAGGCGCGGCTGCTGGAGGCGCAACAACGCATCCTGGCGCTCACCCACATCTGCGAGGTGTTGTGTGTACCCACGGACATTACCGATGTCGATGCCTGTCAGCGCTTCGCCGCAAACACGCTGGAACAATTCGGGCGTATCGATGCGCTGATCAACAGCGCCTTCTCCCACGGTGGTTTCCAGTCCGTGGAGGAGGGCGACAACGCCCCGTTGCGCGATGCCCTGGAGGTCAATCTGCTGGGCTCGCTGAACATGAGCCGCGCCGTGCTGGCGCCCATGCGCACCCAGGGCGCCGGCGCCATTGTCATGATCAATACCCTGGGGGTCCGCAAGCCTTACCAGGGCGGTGCCGCCTATGCCGCCTCGAAAAGCGCACTGGCTGCGACAGTGCGCTACCTGGCGACCGAGCAGGCGGTGCATGGCCTGCGGGTCAACGGCCTGGCGTGCGGCTGGATGTGGGGCGAGCCGGTCCAGGCCCTGGTCCGCCAGACCGCTGCCGCCCGGGGCGTCAGTGAAGAACAGGTGCGTGCCGAACTCAGTGCCGGGATCCCGGGCGGTCGCATGCGCACCGATGAAGAGTGCGCACGCGCCGCGCTGTTCCTTGCATCGGACTACGCCAGTGCAATCAATGGTGCGCAACTGGATGCCAACGGCGGCGAAATGATGTGCTGAGGAACATGACAGATGATTGATCACTGTGCCTTTAACGGCGATGCAGATGGCCTCTGTGCACTGCAGCAATTGCGACTGGCCGGGGAACTGGAGCCCGAGGTGCGCTTGATCAGTGGGGTCAAGCGCGACATCGAACTGCTGCGCCGGGTCACGGCCGCTCATGGCGAGCGGGTCACTGTGCTGGACGTGGCCCACGAGCAGAATCGCGAGGATACCCGGCGTTTACTCGACGCCGGTGCCCGGGTGCGCTATTTCGATCACCACTATGCGGGTGACCTGCCTCGACACCCGGCATTCGAGTCATTTATCGATACGGCGGCCCATGTGTGTACCAGCATCCTGGTGGACAACTACCTCTCGGGACGAGAGCACCGCTGGGCGGTGGTCGCCGCTTTTGGAGATGGCCTGGACGGCCCGGCGCGGGCGCTGGCCGAACGACACGGGTTGAATACGGATGAGGTGGTGGCGCTGGAAGAGCTGGGTCAGTTGTTGAACTACAACGCCTACGGCGACAGCCTGGAGGACCTGCATTTCGATCCGTTGGCGCTGGCTGGCGAATTGTTGCCGTACCGCAATCCAATGGATTTCATCCGCGAAAGCGCGAGTTTCATCACCCTGAAAGAGGGGCATGCCGCCGACATGGCGGCTGCCGCTGACCTGGTGCCGTGGCGTGAGGGCAACGGCGCGCGGCTCTATCGCTTGCCGCCGCAGCCATGGGCGCGACGGGTCAGCGGTGTGCTGGCCAACCAATTGGCGGCACAGGCTCCGCACCTGGCCATCGGTCTGCTCAGTGCCAAGGCCAATGGTGAATGGGCGTTCAGCCTTCGTGTACCTGACGGCAGCGAACAGACGGCGGATGCGTTCTGCCGTCAGTTCCCGACGGGAGGTGGACGCAAGCGTGCAGCCGGCATCAACCGTTTGGCCGAGTCGGATCTGCCCGCGTTTGCAGAGCGACTACTTGCCGGTTATTCGTCCGGATGTTGCTGAGATTGCAGAGACAGTCCGGCATGGATGCCGGATTTCACCTGCAGATTGACGCGCTGCAGCCTTTGCGCGGGTTTCTGACTGGACGTGTTCAAACTATTTTCCCGAATGCATGGCAATCGCACTGTAACTGAGCTTTGCTACTGAGTCTGACGACGCGCGATCGACCCGCTGTTTTCCGTGGAGAACAATCGATGCCTACCTTCCAAACGCCTGTCCGGTTGTTCTGTTTCGGTCTAGCCATAGGTCTGTTTGCCATCCCGCTGCACGCCGCACAAACTCCCTCTGCCAATCCGCCTGCGGTGCAACTGGAACCCAAGGCGCTGGAGGTTCTGAAGGGAATGAGTGCCAGGCTTGCGGGCACTCAGGGCATGAGTTTCAAAGCCGTCACGACCTACGAAAAGCCCAGCCGGCTAGGGCCGCCCCTGGCCTATGGCACGGTGGACCTGGTCAACGTGCAACGACCGGATCGCCTTCGTGTGTTGACTTCCGGCGACGGTCCGGCCACCGAGTTTTACTACGACGGCAAAAAAGCCTATGCCTTCGAACGTAAAGGCGACTTGCTTGCTCAGGCGGACGCGCCTCCTACCATTGATGCGACCCTCGAGGCCGCGTACCAGCGTGCCGCGATCTACTTTCCGTTTACCGACGTGATCGTCGCCGATCCCTACAAGGATTTGTCCCGGGACCTGCGTGTGGCGTTCTACGTCGGCCAAAGCACGGTGGTCGGTGATACCACCACCGATGTGATCGCCTATACCAGCGACAGCGTGTTCGTGCAGGCGTGGATCGGCGTGCAGGACAAACTGCCACGCCGGTTGCGCGCGGTGTTTCTCGATGATCCGACACGATCCCGGCATCAAGTCGACTTCAGTGACTGGAAGCTCCAGTCGACGATGCCTGCCGATTTTTTCAAGCCTGACCACATCGAAACGGCCCACCGCATTCAGTTTGCCCCACCGCCCGATCTTCGTGCCCCGCAAGGGGTAAAAGAACCCGTGGCGAAACCCTGAACAAGGAGACTGACCCATGAACAGATCTACCTTGAAATTCGCCGGCCTGCTTGTCGCGCTGCTCACCTGCAACCAGGCAGCGGCCTGGTCCCACGCTTCCGGCTTCGGGCGCACTTACGGAGGCGGGGGCTCATGGAGTCATTCGGGTGAATACGGCTCGGCTTCGGGCGGTGGCGGCAGTTGGAGTGGCGAAACCAATCGCGGCGGCTCGGCTTCCGGAGGCGATGGGAGCTGGAGCGGCACAGGCTATCGCGGCGGCACGGCGTCCGGTGGCGAAGGCTCCTGGCACGGCACGGGCGCGGAAGGTGGAACGGCGTCGGGTGGCGAAGGTGCCTGGCATGCACAAGGTGAAAATGGCGCCACCGCCGCCGGCTATCACGCGGATGGTTATGGCACGACGGCTTACCGCCCTCCCGTTTATGGCACAACCGCCTACCGAGCCGTGCCTTACGGGACCGCTTACTACCATCCGCCAACCGCGGTGATTGCCAGCAGTGGCTGCTACAACTGTGGCTATAACGAGGGCGTCAATCCGGCAGCTGCCGCTGCGGCCGGCGTGGTCGTCGGTGAAGCAGCCGCGACGGTCGCCGACCAGAACGCCAGCTATAACGCCGGCATGGTAGCCTCCGCACCACCGACAATGCCCATGGGCGCGACGTACGCCTCACTGCCCCCAGGCTGTGGCTTGATAAGCTTCTCCAATACCACGTATTACCAGTGCGGCAACGCCTGGTTACGACCGTCCTTTGGTGCCAACGGGGTTTATTACACCGTCGTGCCGATGCCATGATCTTTTGGCTGAAACAGCCAAAAGATCTCAGGCTGGTGGCTCAAGGACGGGGCCCGAGCTGTCAGGCGACGTTCATGCTGCGGTGCGTATTGATCAGGTTCAGCACGACGCCCGGATCTGCCAGGGTGGAGATATCCCCCAAGCCATCGTATTCGGCCGCCGCAATCTTGCGCAGAATCCGCCGCATGATCTTGCCCGAACGAGTCTTCGGCAACCCCGGCGCCCACTGGATCACATCCGGCGAGGCAATCGGCCCGATCTCCTTGCGCACCCAGTTCTTCAGTTCCAGGCGCAGTTGCTCGTTCGGCTCCTCGCCGTTTTTCAGGGTGACGTAGACATAAATGCCCTGGCCCTTGATGTCGTGCGGCACACCGACCACCGCCGCTTCGGCGACTTTCGGGTGCGCGACCATCGCGCTTTCGATCTCGGCAGTGCCCATGCGGTGCCCGGAGACGTTGAGCACGTCGTCCACGCGCCCGGTGATCCAGTAGTAACCATCGGCATCGCGACGGGCGCCGTCACCGGTGAAATACATGCCGCGGAAGGTCTTGAAGTAGGTGTCGACGAAACGGTCATGGTCGCCATACAGCGTACGCGCCTGGCCCGGCCACGAATCGAGAATCACCAGGTTGCCCTCGGCCTCGCCTTCGATGATGTTGCCCAGGTTGTCCACCAGGGCCGGCACCACGCCGAAGAACGGACGTGCCGCCGAGCCTGGCTTGAGGGCATGGGCGCCCGGCAGCGGGCTCATCATGTTGCCGCCGGTTTCGGTCTGCCACCAGGTGTCGACGATCGGGCAACGGGACTTGCCGACGTTCTTGTAGTACCAGTCCCAGGCTTCCGGGTTGATTGGCTCGCCCACCGAACCCAACAGGCGCAGGCTGCTGCCATCGGCGCCTTCAACGGCGGCGGTGCCCGAGGCCATCATGGCGCGGATCGCGGTCGGTGCGGTGTAGAGGATGTTGACCTGGTGCTTGTCGACGATCTTCGCCACCCGGGTGATGTCCGGGTAGTTCGGCACGCCTTCGAACAGCAGGGTGGTCGCGCCGTTGGCCAGCGGGCCGTAGACGATGTAGCTGTGGCCGGTGACCCAGCCGACGTCGGCGGTGCACCAGTAGATCTCGCCCGGACGGTAGTCGAACACGCGCTCGTGGGTCATGGCCGCGTACAACAGGTAACCGCCGGTGGTGTGCTGCACGCCCTTCGGCTTGCCGGTGGAGCCCGAGGTGTAGAGGATGAACAGCGCTTCTTCGGCGCCCATCTCTTTCGGCGCGCACACGGTGCCGGCCACTTTCATCAGGTCCTCGAACCAGATGTCGCGATGCTGGTTCCACTTGATGTCGCCACCGGTGCGCTTGCACACGATGACTTTCTGGATGCTGCTGGTTTCCGGGTTGGTCAGCGCGTCGTCGACGTTGGCCTTGAGCGGGATCTTCTTGCCGGCACGAATGCCTTCGTCGGCGGTGATCACCACTTTGGATTTGCAGTCGATGATGCGACCGGCCAGGGCTTCCGGCGAGAAGCCGCCGAACACCACCGAGTGAATCGCGCCGATCCGGGTGCAGGCCAGCATGGCGACCACGGCTTCGGGGATCATCGGCATGTAGATTGTCACCACGTCGCCGCGGTGCACGTCCTGGCCGCGCAGGGCGTTGGCGAACTTGCAGACCTGCTCGTGCAGCTCGCGGTAGGTGATGTTGCGGCTTTCGGCAGGGTCATCGCCCTCCCAGATGATCG
>NZ_JAHUWE010000039.1:0-644 GCF_019219225.1 Pseudomonas sp. PDM32 | reverse complement strand
TGCGTTGCTCGATGCGCCTTCAAACCTGTCCACCACTTACAGCCTTTCGAATCAGCCGCTGTGCAGCGACAGTGTCGATGCCGGCTGGCAAGTGAATTTACCCGGCCTCGCCGGGCAGGTAATCGAGTCATGGGATCAACGCGGGTGGCATCGTCGCACCGAGCATGATTCGTCGCTGCGGCCGGTGGCGATGTTCGAGCAAGGGGGCGGTGAGGCAGAACGCTGTGCCGAGCGCATCCAATGGGGCGCTGCGACGGATGAAGAGGCCCGACACAACCGCTGTGGCCAGCCCATCCGACAGGATGATCCGGCAGGCAGTCGATTGCTTTCCGAATACGGGATGTCCGCGGCGGTACTGCTTGAAATTCGGCATTTCTTGAACAGTTTTGATCCGCCCGATTGGCCCCTTGTAGAAACGGAGCGCGACCGTCTGCTGGAGCCGGGCGAGGGCGCGCAATCATCCTGGTCCTTCCTGCCTGCGGGCGAACTCTCGCATCAGACCGACGCCCAAGGTTACACCCGACATTTCACCTATGACCGCGCCGGGCAACTGCATTCGGTCGGGCTGCAACGCTCCGGCCAATCCACCGCCGACACGCTGGTCAATGCCATCGAGTACAACGCCTTTGGCCAGATAGAACAGG
>NZ_JAHUWE010000038.1:0-662 GCF_019219225.1 Pseudomonas sp. PDM32 | reverse complement strand
CTGGTGCTGCAGATCCACAACAACGACGATCCGGTAACCCTCAACGGCCTCAACGTGTACGGCGGCGAGCTGACGGTCTACGAGAAAAACCTCAGTGACGGCAGTGCTCCGGATACCACGGCGCTGACCCAGAACGGCACCTTCACGGTCACTGCCCTCGACGGCGTCACGACCCTGACAGTGGGCGGCATCGCCGTGGTCACGGCGGGCGTGGCAGCGGGCTTCCCGCAATCGATCACTACGCCGCTGGGCAGCACCCTGACCATCACCGGCTTCAACGCCGCCACCGGTGTGGTGAGCTACAGCTACACCCTCAACGACAACGAAGCGCACCCAACCGCCAACGGCGCCAACACCTTGCCTGAACAGTTCACCGTGACCGCGGTCGACGACAACGGCACCACCGCCACGGGCAGCCTCGACGTGAACATCGTCGACGACCTGCCGAAAGGCGTGAATGACAGCAATGGCACCGCCTCGGAAACCCTGCTGACCCTCAACGGCAACGTGCTGAGCAACGACGTGCAAGGCGCCGACCGGGTAACCATCGGTGAGGGCTCTGGCCCGATCACCCCCGGCACCTTCACCGGCACTTACGGCACCCTGGTACTCAACGCCAACGGCACCTACACCTACACCCTGAACACCAGCGATGCCGATTT
>NZ_JAHUWE010000037.1:0-676 GCF_019219225.1 Pseudomonas sp. PDM32 | reverse complement strand
CGCAGAACGGTCCGGTCACCGTGACGTTGGACAGCGGCAAGGTCATCACCATTGCCGAAGGTCAGAGCTCCGGTAGCCTGCCGGTCACTGTCGGCAACGACGTCTACACCGGTCCAACCACCGTCACCGAATCCATCAAGGACGCGGTGGGTGGCAACCTCGAGTCCATCAACCCGATCAAGACTCCGGTCAGCACCACGGTTACCGACGTCAACGACACCACCACCGTGACCTTGACCGCGACGCCGAGCGTGGACGAGAACGGCACCATCACCTACACCGCCACGCTGACCGATGCCCAAGGCAAGCCAGTGACCGCACAAAACGGCCCAGTGACCGTGACGTTGGACAGCGGCAAGGTCATCACCATCGCCGAAGGCCAGAGCTCCGGTAGCCTGCCGGTCACCGTCGGCAACGACGTCTACCAAGGCCCAACCACCGTCACTGAATCCATCAAGGACGCGGTGGGTGGCAACCTGGAATTGGTGTCGCCAAACACAACGCCAGTGACCACCACGGTCAATGACGTCAACGACACCACCACCGTGACCCTGACCGCGACGCCGAGCGTCGACGAGAACGGCACCATCACCTACACCGCCACGCTGACCGATGCCCAGGGCAAACCGGTCACCGCGCAGAACGGTCCGGTCACCGTGACGTTGGACAGCGGCAA
>NZ_JAHUWE010000036.1:0-727 GCF_019219225.1 Pseudomonas sp. PDM32 | reverse complement strand
AGTCTGTTTGCCGACTCCCCGAAGCTTTTCGCAGGCTACCACGTCTTTCATCGCCTCTGACTGCCAAGGCATCCACCGTATGCGCTTCTTCACTTGACCATATAACCCCAAGCAATCTGGTTATACTATGAAGACGACATTCGCCGAAAATTCGATTCTTGCTCATAAAGAGCAACTCACAAATTTTACCTTAGCCTGATCCGTTACCAGTGAAAGTAACGTTCAGTCTATCTTTCTATCACATACCCAAATTTTTAAAGAACGATCTAATCAAAAGACTAGAAATCAATATTCATTGCAGAATATTCATTTCTAAACTCTCAAACTTTCGAAGCAGTTAATGGTGGAGCCAAACGGGATCGAACCGTTGACCTCCTGCGTGCAAGGCAGGCGCTCTCCCAGCTGAGCTATGGCCCCATACAAAATTGGTGGGTCTGGGCAGATTCGAACTGCCGACCTCACCCTTATCAGGGGTGCGCTCTAACCAACTGAGCTACAGACCCAATTTCGAGCGCGTAACTGTTAGCGTTGAGCTATCAGCTTGGAGCTTAAAGCTGCTTCTATCGTCTTCTTCAATGAATCAAGCAATTCGTGTGGGAACTTATGGAGCAGCTGAGTCGTCGATTAAGGAGGTGATCCAGCCGCAGGTTCCCCTACGGCTACCTTGTTACGACTTCACCCCAGTCATGAATCACACCGTGGTAACCGTCCTCCCGAAGGTTAGACT
>NZ_JAHUWE010000035.1:0-1232 GCF_019219225.1 Pseudomonas sp. PDM32 | reverse complement strand
AGTGCGCCGAGGCGACGCGGGCTGATGCGCTCGACCACCAGGGTGTTGCTCGGACGATTGCCCGGGATCACCTTGTGCGGCGCGAGTTTGTGTACGTCGGCTTCGCTCATGCCTTTGTCGCGCAGCTCGGTTTCGGCCTCGGCCAAGGTCTTGCCGAGCATCAGCGCCTGGCTTTGCGACAGGCAGTTGGCGTACAGCCACTGGTGGTGGTCGGACACCGGGTTGAAGCTGACGATCGGCACGATGAAGTCGGCCGGAATCAGTTGGGTGCCCTGGTGCAGCAGCTGGTGGTAGGCGTGCTGACCGTTGCAGCCGACGCCGCCCCAGATCACCGGCCCGGTATCGGTGGAGACGGGCTTGCCGTCCTGGCGCACGCTCTTGCCGTTGGATTCCATGTCCAGCTGTTGCAGGTGCTTGGTGATGTTACGCAGGTAGTGATCGTATGGCAGGATCGCGTGGCTTTGCGCGCCCCAGAAGTTGCCGTACCACACGCCGAGCAAGGCTAGCAGTACCGGCATGTTCTGTTCGAACGGTGCGCTCTGGAAGTGCTGGTCCATGGTGTAGGCACCGGACAGCAGTTCCTTGAAGTTGGACATGCCGATGGCCAGGGCAATCGGCAAACCGATAGCCGACCACAGCGAGTAACGGCCGCCGACCCAGTCCCACATCGGGAAGATGTTCTCTTCGCGGATACCGAACGCCACGGCGGCGGCGTTGTTGCTCGAGACCGCGATGAAATGGCGATACAGCTCGGCTTCCGAACCACCCTGGGCCAGGTACCAGGCACGGGCGGCCTGGGCGTTTTTCAGGGTTTCGAGGGTGTTGAAGGATTTCGACGAGACGATGAACAGCGTGGTTTCGGCACGCAGCTTCATGGTCAGTTCGTGGAATTCGCTGCCGTCGATGTTCGCCAGGTAATGGCAACGCACGCCTTTCTGGGCGTAGGACAGCAAGGCTTCGGACACCAGTTCCGGGCCGAGGAAGGAGCCACCGATGCCGATGTTCACCACGTCGGTGATCGGCTTCTCGGTGTAACCACGCCACAGACCATCGTGGATGCGGCCGACGAGGTCGGTGATCTGGTTCAGCACCTTGTGCACTTCGGGCATCACGTTGACGCCATTGACCGACAGCTTGTCGCCAACCGGGCGACGCAGGGCGGTGTGCAGGGCCGGACGGCCCTCGGAAGCATTGACGATTTCGCCGTCGAACAGCGATTTGATCGCGCCCTT
>NZ_JAHUWE010000034.1:0-1240 GCF_019219225.1 Pseudomonas sp. PDM32 | reverse complement strand
TGTAGGAGCTGCCGTGTAATGGTCGAACATTTTTGGACCATGATGTAGGAGCATCGATTTAAGGACGCATCATGGGATATCGGGTTGTTACATCTGAGGAAAAAGCGGAAGCCATCCGCTTGGTAGTGGAGATGAATTACTCCATACCTAAAGCCTGTGAGGCCACCGGGGTGGGCCCTACGGCTCTGCGCCGCTGGGTTCTGCGCTGGCGTCGGGAGCAGGCGGGAATGTTGCAGCCAACCCGATTGCAGGATCAGGAGCTGATCGAGTCGTTGCAGGCGAAGTTGGCGCTGCTGGAAGCCGAGAACCAAGTGCTAAAAAAGCAATTGCCCTCTCATCTGAAGGTTCTGTTCGGTCGGGCCAAATGATTGATGGCATCAAAGGGAAGATGTCGATTCGGCGTATGTGCTCAGTGCTGGGTGTGGCCCGCAGCAGTTACTACGCCAAGCGCAAACCCAAGCCCAGGCGGGCTGACCAGCGATGCCTGGAGCGCAAACTGCGCGCGTTACATAAAGAACATCGCGAAGCGCTAGGTACTCGCGGGCTATCCAAAGAGTTAAGAAAAGAAGGCATTTTCATCGGACGCTATCGAATGCGCACGCTGATCAAATCCTTTGGTTTGCACCGGCGTAGACCGCGTTACGCCCATTATCGGCGCGCTACCAAGCCTGCGGTGGTGGCACCGAACATACTGGATCGGCGCTTCAACCCGTCCCGGCCAGACACGCTGTGGGCAGGCGATATCACCTATATCCGGGTGGGGAGCGGCTGGCTGTATCTGGCCGTGGTGATGGATCTGTTTTCGCGCCGGATCGTGGGATGGGCTTGCTCACGAACCGCTGATGCCGAGTTGTCTGTCAAAGCGCTGAGACTGGCAGTAGCGCTACGCCGCCCGATGCCTGAGTTGCTATTTCACTCAGACCAGGGTTGTCAGTACACCGCCGAACGATTTGTTGAATGCTTGGCAGAAAGCAGGATCGTCCAGAGCATGAGTCGTCGGGGTAACTGCTGGGATAACGCGGTGGTCGAGCGCTATTTCAGGACGTTGAAGCACGATTGGATGCCGGAAGATGGCTACCGCAATCATTTCGAAGCAGAGAAGGATGTGATGGGCTTCATCTCCCATTACAACCATCGTCGTTGCCACTCTGCCTCGAACAACTTGCCGCCTGCGCTGTATGAGCAACAGGCGGCTTAATGCTCCTACAGAGCGGTTCAAAAAAAATGAACCACTACACCG
>NZ_JAHUWE010000033.1:0-1354 GCF_019219225.1 Pseudomonas sp. PDM32 | reverse complement strand
GCCCCGATCCCTACCACCGTGTCTGCCCCGTTAGCCGTGATGGTCACGTTGGCAGCGAACGTCGCGCTGTTGATCCCCAGCGCCGTGATATTGAGCAAGTCCTGCCCGACCGGATTGGCTCCGAAGTCCAGGATCGTATCGTTGCCGAAACCCGCGGCACCAAACTCGAAAATATCGTTGCCGGCGACGCCGCCACTCATCAGGTCGTTACCGCCACCGCCGATGAGAATGTCGTTACTCGCCCCCCCCACGAGCATGTTGGAGAGCGCGTTGCCGGCCCCCACGAAATTACCGCTGCCGCCGAAAAACAGATTTTCGACATCGGCACCCAGGGTGTAGGTCCCGAGCGAGGTCCAGACCGAGTCGTTGCCGGCACCGGCGAGCTCGCTCACCACGTCCCCAAGCTCGGTGACTTCGTAGATATCGCTGCCGATACCGCCGACCATCGTGTCGGCACCTGTGCGACCAATGAGGACGTCATCACCTGCGCCGCCATTGAGGACGTCGTTACCCGCACCGCCGACGATCGTGTTGTTGAACACGGTGCCGCTACCCGTAAAGTTGCCGCTGCCGCTGAAATACAGGTTCTCGACGTTGGCACCCAGGGTGTAGTTCGTGAGCGAGGTCCAGACCGTATCCGCGTCTGCGCTGGCGAGCTCGGTCACCACGTCCCCAAGGTCGGTGACTTCGTAGATATCGCTGCCGCCACCGCCGGCCATCGTGTCGGCACCTGCGCGACCGATAATCACGTCGTTACCTGCGCCACCGATAAGGACGTCGTTACCCGCACCGCCCACGATCGTGTTGTGGAGCTCGTTGCCGCTGCCCGCAAAGTTGCCGATGCCACCGAAATACAGATTTTCGACGTTGGCACCCAGCGTGTAGCTTGCGAGCGAGGTCCAGACCGAGTCGTTGCCGGCATCGGCGAGCTCGCTCACCACGTCCCCAAGGTCGGTGACTTCGTAGATATCGATGCCGACACCGCCGGCCATCGTGTCGGCACCTGCGCCACCGATGAGAACGTCGTTACCCGAACCACCCACGAGCGTGTTGGCGAGCGCGTTACCGATGGCCGTAAAGTGGCCGCTGCCGCCGAAATACAGATCCTCGACGTTGGCGCCCAGCGTGTAGCTCGCCAGCGAGGTCCAGACCGAGTCGTTGCCGGCACCGGCGAGCTCGATCACTACGTCCCCTAGGTCGGTGACTTCGTAGATATCGCTGCCGACTCCGCCGGCCATCGTGTCGGCACCACTACCGCCGATGAGAATGTCATTGCCCGCATCACCATTGAGGATGTCGTTGCCGCCCAAGGCGTTCAGGAAGTCGTTGCCATCACCTCCGCTGGCCACGTCGT
>NZ_JAHUWE010000032.1:0-1471 GCF_019219225.1 Pseudomonas sp. PDM32 | reverse complement strand
TCTCGAACTTTCGGTTCGTTTCGTCTTCACACACCGCAATCTGGCCTTTCGACGCAAATTGCTTGGGTGTTATATGGTCAAGCCTCACGGGCAATTAGTATTGGTTAGCTCAACGCCTCACAGCGCTTACACACCCAACCTATCAACGTCGTAGTCTTCGACGGCCCTTCAGGGGACTCAAGGTCCCAGTGAGATCTCATCTTGAGGCAAGTTTCCCGCTTAGATGCTTTCAGCGGTTATCTTTTCCGAACATAGCTACCCGGCAATGCCACTGGCGTGACAACCGGAACACCAGAGGTTCGTCCACTCCGGTCCTCTCGTACTAGGAGCAGCCCCTCTCAAATCTCAAACGTCCACGGCAGATAGGGACCGAACTGTCTCACGACGTTCTAAACCCAGCTCGCGTACCACTTTAAATGGCGAACAGCCATACCCTTGGGACCGGCTTCAGCCCCAGGATGTGATGAGCCGACATCGAGGTGCCAAACACCGCCGTCGATATGAACTCTTGGGCGGTATCAGCCTGTTATCCCCGGAGTACCTTTTATCCGTTGAGCGATGGCCCTTCCATACAGAACCACCGGATCACTAAGACCTACTTTCGTACCTGCTCGACGTGTCTGTCTCGCAGTCAAGCGCGCTTTTGCCTTTATACTCTACGACCGATTTCCGACCGGTCTGAGCGCACCTTCGTACTCCTCCGTTACTCTTTAGGAGGAGACCGCCCCAGTCAAACTACCCACCATACACTGTCCTCGATCCGGATAACGGACCTGAGTTAGAACCTCAAAGTTGCCAGGGTGGTATTTCAAGGATGGCTCCACGCGAACTGGCGTCCACGCTTCAAAGCCTCCCACCTATCCTACACAAGCAAATTCAAAGTCCAGTGCAAAGCTATAGTAAAGGTTCACGGGGTCTTTCCGTCTAGCCGCGGATACACTGCATCTTCACAGCGATTTCAATTTCACTGAGTCTCGGGTGGAGACAGCGCCGCCATCGTTACGCCATTCGTGCAGGTCGGAACTTACCCGACAAGGAATTTCGCTACCTTAGGACCGTTATAGTTACGGCCGCCGTTTACCGGGGCTTCGATCAAGAGCTTCGCGTTAGCTAACCCCATCAATTAACCTTCCGGCACCGGGCAGGCGTCACACCCTATACGTCCACTTTCGTGTTTGCAGAGTGCTGTGTTTTTAATAAACAGTCGCAGCGGCCTGGTATCTTCGACCGGCGTGGGCTTACGGAGCAAGTCCTTCACCCTCACCGGCGCACCTTCTCCCGAAGTTACGGTGCCATTTTGCCTAGTTCCTTCACCCGAGTTCTCTCAAGCGCCTTGGTATTCTCTACCCAACCACCTGTGTCGGTTTGGGGTACGGTTCCTGGTTATCTGAAGCTTAGAAGCTTTTCTTGGAAGCATGGCATCAACCACTTCGTCACCTGAAAGGTAACTCGTCATCAGCTCTCGGCCTTA
>NZ_JAHUWE010000031.1:0-1500 GCF_019219225.1 Pseudomonas sp. PDM32 | reverse complement strand
CAGCCTACCACCTTAAACTTGGACAACCAACGCCAAGCTGGCCTAGCCTTCTCCGTCCCTCCATCGCAATAACCAGAAGTACAGGAATATTAACCTGTTTTCCATCGACTACGCTTTTCAGCCTCGCCTTAGGGACCGACTAACCCTGCGTCGATTAACGTTGCGCAGGAAACCTTGGTCTTTCGGCGTGGGTGTTTTTCACACCCATTGTCGTTACTCATGTCAGCATTCGCACTTCTGATACCTCCAGCAAGCTTCTCAACTCACCTTCACAGGCTTACAGAACGCTCCTCTACCGCATCATCCGAAGATGATACCCGTAGCTTCGGTGTATGGTTTGAGCCCCGTTACATCTTCCGCGCAGGCCGACTCGACTAGTGAGCTATTACGCTTTCTTTAAAGGGTGGCTGCTTCTAAGCCAACCTCCTAGCTGTCTAAGCCTTCCCACATCGTTTCCCACTTAACCATAACTTTGGGACCTTAGCTGACGGTCTGGGTTGTTTCCCTTTTCACGACGGACGTTAGCACCCGCCGTGTGTCTCCCATGCTCGGCACTTGTAGGTATTCGGAGTTTGCATCGGTTTGGTAAGTCGGGATGACCCCCTAGCCGAAACAGTGCTCTACCCCCTACAGTGATACATGAGGCGCTACCTAAATAGCTTTCGAGGAGAACCAGCTATCTCCGAGCTTGATTAGCCTTTCACTCCGATCCACAGGTCATCCGCTAACTTTTCAACGGTAGTCGGTTCGGTCCTCCAGTCAGTGTTACCTAACCTTCAACCTGCCCATGGATAGATCGCCCGGTTTCGGGTCTATTCCCAGCGACTAGACGCCCTATTAAGACTCGCTTTCGCTACGCCTCCCCTATTCGGTTAAGCTCGCCACTGAAAATAAGTCGCTGACCCATTATACAAAAGGTACGCAGTCACCCAACAAAGTGGGCTCCCACTGCTTGTACGCATACGGTTTCAGGATCTATTTCACTCCCCTCTCCGGGGTTCTTTTCGCCTTTCCCTCACGGTACTAGTTCACTATCGGTCAGTCAGTAGTATTTAGCCTTGGAGGATGGTCCCCCCATATTCAGACAAAGTTTCTCGTGCTCCGTCCTACTCGATTTCATGACTAAGAGATTTTCGCGTACAGGGCTATCACCCACTATGGCCGCACTTTCCAGAGCGTTCCGCTAATCTCAAAGCCACTTAAGGGCTAGTCCCCGTTCGCTCGCCACTACTAAGGGAATCTCGGTTGATTTCTTTTCCTCAGGGTACTTAGATGTTTCAGTTCCCCTGGTTCGCCTCTTGCACCTATGTATTCAGTACAAGATAACCATCTTATGATGGCTGGGTTCCCCCATTCAGACATCTCCGGATCAAAGTCTGTTTGCCGACTCCCCGAAGCTTTTCGCAGGCTACCACGTCTTTCATCGCCTCTGACTGCCAAGGCATCCACCGTATGCGCTTCTTCACTTGACCATATAACCCCAAGCAATCTGGTTATACT